>NZ_JAJSED010000001.1:2020221-2392942 GCF_023555385.1 Guyparkeria hydrothermalis | reverse complement strand
TTCAAGGGCATGCGATCGTCGTCGACCATGATCAGCGTGCCGTCACGCTCGACCACCGGGCGCTCCGCGGAGTAGTACAGCGGCACGATCGGGATGTTCTCGAGGTAGATGTACTGCCAGATGTCCAGCTCGGTCCAGTTGGACAGCGGGAAGACCCGGATGGACTCGCCCTTGTGCTTGCGGGCGTTGTACAGCTTCCACAGCTCGGGGCGCTGGCCTTTCGGGTCCCAGCGGTGCTGGTCGGTGCGGAACGAGAACACGCGCTCCTTGGCGCGGGATTTTTCCTCGTCGCGGCGCGCCCCGCCGAAGGCGGCATCGAAGCCGTACTTGTCGAGCGCCTGCTTGAGACCCTCGGTCTTCATGATCTCGGTGTGAAGCGCCGAGCCGTGCGTGAACGGGTTAATGTCCTTCTCCACGCCTTCCGGATTGACGTGGACCAGCAGGTCCATGCCGACTTCCTCGGCCATCCGGTCGCGAAACTCGTACATCGCCCGGAATTTCCAGCGGGTATCGATGTGCATCAGCGGGAACGGAGGCGGTCCCGGCGCAAATGCCTTGCGGGCCAGGTGCAGCATCACCGCCGAGTCCTTGCCGATCGAGTACAGCATGACCGGGTTCTCGGTCTCGGCCACCACCTCACGCATGATGTGAATGCTTTCGGCTTCGAGCCGTTGCAGATGGGTCAGTGTCGTCATGGTGTCATTCAACCTTTTCGCCTTGCTTATCAAATTCGCTGCGCAGGCGTGCCGGCGTCGGCCCGCCTGCCCTGAGTCCGGCACGAAGCCAGCCTCGTCGATTGTGTTCGTGCCTCACGCGGCACCGGCGTTTGCTTTGCCGCACCCCTAGGGCACTGGCGCGACGCGGCCCAATGGGTCACCTGCTCGGGTCGTAACCCGGACCGTCACCCGATCGCTACCGGTGGACGATCAGCGGCACCGGGAAGTTCACTACCCCGGGCCTACCCGACAGGAACCTACCCGCGCCCCGCCGCCGTGTAACCGGCCTTTCCGGACGACCGGAAAAGCGACGACCGCCATGGCTGCGCTCGGCCCCGCCGGAGCGGCGTTCACCCCGTCCAGCCACATGTGCGACACCTCGGGGCGTGCAGGGTTCGACAGGTTGCGGCAGAAAAAGTTTTATGATCTTAAAAACCGCAACGCGTTGTTTTTATTACTTTATAATGACATCCATACACAGTAAATGTCCGTCTTTGCTCGACTACGTATTGAACCACCCCCTAGAATCACAATCCATATCCTCACGCTTTAACCACGTGACGATGTCACCCCAACCGGCCGAGGAAATCCGATCATGAGCGCCTGGCTCGTACTTCTCGCCATCGCCGCCCTGCTGGCCGTGCTTGCCAGCGGCCGCGTCTCACCGGCAACGGCCTTTGCCTTCACCGCCGTGGCTTTTGTCCTGACCGGCCTGGTCGCGCCCGCCGAGATGCTCGCCAACTTCACCAACCCGGCGCTGGCGACACTGACGCTGCTCCTGCTCGTCTCGCTGGCGCTGGAGCGATCCCATTTCCTCGACAGCATTGCCGAACGCCTGGTTTCCGGTGGCGAAGGCCTGGCGCGCTTCAAGCTGATTGGCACCACGGCCGTACTTTCCGCGTTTCTCAACAACACCGCGGTGGTCGGCACGTTCCTCGGGGCGATCTCCCGACAGAAGCGGATCACCCCGTCGCGTCTGCTGATCCCGCTGTCCTACGCCTCGATTCTGGGTGGCGTCACCACGCTCATCGGCACCTCGACCAACCTTGTCGTCAGCTCCTTTGCGGTCAACGCCGGCCTGCCCGAGCTGACGATGTTCCAGTTCAGTCTGGTCGGCGTTCCGGTGGCACTGCTCGGTCTGGCCGTGCTCTGGTGGCAGGCCCGCAGCCTGCCGCACAACGAACGGGAATGCGGCGGCGAGGCGATGTCCTATTTCCTCGCCGCCGAGGTGCGCCCCGACTCTCCCCTCATCGGAAACAGCATCGAGGCCAACGGCCTGCGCCAGCTCGAAGGCCTCTATCTTCTTGAAATCGAACGACAGGGGCGCCTGATCACGCCGGTCGGCCCGGACGAAGTACTCGCCGCCGACGACGTGCTCGTATTTACCGGTGAAGTCGACAAGGTTCAGGCGCTGCAACGCTTCCCCGGCCTGCAGTTGTTCGGCCACCGGGCCGACGACCTGCTGGCGACCAACCTGGTCGAGGTGGTCGTTTCCAACCAGTCGGAGCTGGCCAACCGCACGCTCCAGGAAGTGGATTTCCGCAGCATGTTCAATGCGGGCGTGGTCGGCATCCGGCGCGGCAACGAGCGGATTCGCGGACAACTCGGACGGGTACCGCTGAGGGTGGGTGACTGCCTGCTGCTGGCTACCGGCGCGGACTTCCGGCAACACCGCAACATCGATCGCAACTTCCATCTGCTGAGCGGCAGCTTCCAGCGCCCGCGACTCGGGGCGAAACAGAGCGGATTCGCGCTCGGCGGCTTTTTCGCAGTCGTGGCGGCGGCCGCCGCCGGCTGGCTTTCGCTGTTCGAGGGACTCTTGCTGCTACTGGGCGCACTGCTGGTCACTCGCATTCTCACGGTCAGCGAGATCAGACGGCGCTTCCCGTTCGAGATCGTGGTGATCATCGGCTCGGCGCTGACACTGGCAGAGGCGCTGGAGAATGCAGGCGGCGCCGCCCTGATCGCGGATCTGATGCAGGCGACGTTCAACGGGCATGGCGTCTTCGCCGCGTTCGTCGGCGCCTATCTGCTGACGGTGGTCCTGACCGAGACCGTCACCAACAACGCGGCCGCCGCCCTGGCCTTCCCGGTCGCCTATGCCACCGCGCAGGGATTCGGCGTGGATCCGATGCCCTTCGTGATGGCCGTGGCCTTCGGCGCCAGTGCCTGCTTTCTGATCCCGTTCGGTTACCAGACCCACCTGATGGTGTATTCGTCCGGACGTTACCGAATGGGCGATTACCTGCGCACCGGCCTGCCGCTCACGCTGGTGTACTCGGCTGCCGTCATCATCCTGATCCCGCTGGCGTTCCCGTTCTGAGGCGGCTCGGCTGCGCCTGCCACGACCGCGCGGACCGAGTCTTAGGGGCCGGACGCCGGTCAGGGCGCGCGGTACCCCAATCGCCGTAGAAGCCCGAGCGCCCAGTCGACGGGCAGCACGCCCAACCAGCGCGTTCCCAACGACAACCAGAAGGGGAAGGCAATCCGGCCACGGTCTTTTGCCAGCCCGCGGCGGATGCGCCGCGCCGCCTTCTCGGGCGACAAAAGAAACGGCTTGGGACCGGGCATGGCATCGCACATCGGCGACCGCACGTACCCGGGCATGATGACGCTCACGCGCACACCCCGAGGGGCCAGCGCCCCGCGCATGGCCTCGCCGTAGGATTTCACCGCCGCCTTGCTGGCCGAATAGGCCGGCGTTGGCGGCAGGCCCATGTCAGCCGCCAGCGAGCTCACCAGGGCAATCTGCCCCCCTCCCCGCGCGAGCATGGCTCGTGCCACACGATCGAAAAGCAGCTGCGCCCTCATCATGTTGAGGGTCAGCAGGTCTTCCGCCTCGCCCGGCGACTCGATGGCCTCAGCGGAGGACGCGTGCACGTTCATGCCGGCGTTCAGCACGACGAGATCCGGGGTCGTCTCGCCAAGGTGGCGCTCGATGAACGCGACTGCCGAGGCGCGATCAAGGAGATCGACCTCTTCGACAATCACCTCGCTGCCGGTCTGCCGACACGACGTCGCCGTCTGCCGGAGCGCATCGAGATTGCGCCCCTGCAGGACCAGGGTTCGTCCCGGGCCGGCATAAGCCTGTGCCAGCGCCGCACCAATGGCACCGCTCGCCCCGGTAATCAGGATCCGACTGGGGTCAACCGGCGGCATCAAGCAACTCCTCGAGCACCGACCGCTCGGATTCCAGGCGCGGAATCGCGTTCTCCACGGCCCAGGCAATCCCTTCACGGCAATAGAACCCACCCGGCACCTGCGCGACATGACGAACCACCCGTTCGAAGTCGGCGAACAGTGGACCATCCGGGGGCTGCGGGTCCGACCAGAAGTGGCGCATGCCCGCCTGATGCGTCAACCCGGGCATCCGGTAGATCGACTCCCCGAGGGCAACCGTCGGGCAACCCAGACCAAGCGATACGAACCCGACGGTGCTGTTGACGGTGACCACCCCGCGGGAGGCCTTGATCAGGTCGTCGAGCGGGCCGCTTTCAAGGAATATCACGCGGTCGCGGATGCCCAGCTCGTCGGCGATCCGACGCGCCCGCCGCTCGTGGGAAACCACGCCGGGATCGAGCGGGTGATTCTTGATCACCAGGCACTGGGACTGGGCCGCCTGCTCGGCGAACGACCGCATCACCGAACGCAGCACCCCGCCCATGCCATCAAACGGCGAGTGATCCCGGATCTGGGCGTCGCCATCGAGTTGCAGCGGCAGGAGGAAAAATTTCCGCCCCCCGCCGAGCAGGGTTTGCACCGTTGCCTCATCCCGCCGGCGGCGCACGGTCAGGCGCGCAAACCGCCACAGGTAGCCGGCGTACTCCAGCGGGGCGTTGTAGATTTGATGGTTGCGGTAATGCGGGTACATCAACGGGTTGAGCAACCCGGCCACGTGATACCGGACGTCGTGATAGGCCCGGACGCGGAACACCTTCGCCATATGGCAACCCGTGGGCTCCTCCGGGCACAACCGCACCGCCTGGCGGTACCAGTCCGGGTCTCGCGGCAAACGCGAATGCCGGTTCACGCCAGAGCGTTCCAGGGTGATGCGATTGGGACGGAAATAGCCTTCCTCGAAGACGTGAACTCGCAGGCCGGCGGCCTCGGCGCGATCGATCACCGGCCGGTGTACCGGCCGGCAATCGCCGAACAGCACCAGATCGGTCACGCCGTGACGCTCCATCACGTCGTCGGCGAAATCCGGCAAATCCGCGAGTCGCCCACGGAACGCCACCCCGCCATGCGACCAGTAAAGCTGGTCGCCCGGGTTGAAGAATATGCGCATCACCGCGTGACCGCGGGCCTTGAGGGCCCTGCCAAGCACATCGAAAAACGGCGAAGCGGAACCCTGCAGGAACAAGAACGACGACATGGCGGTTCCGTGTCGGGAAGAGTAAAGGCTAGCCTTGGTCTCTCAGTAGATTTGTTTCATGCAGCACCCATCCGGAATGCCAAATACGCACCCAAGGCACCAGGGGCTGCATGAACCATTTCCACTGTGGTGCGTTTGACAGCGCAGGATCAAGCCGTTCATCAAACGGCGCTCACTGGCCTCAACCATCAAGGCGGTGAACGATCGGATGCGTCACCCCGCGCGGCTGGAGGGTGGCCTTATCGCCACAACAACTGACGCAGGCGGGCGGCGACCCCCATCGGCGGGCAATTCGTCTCCAGCCACTGCGCGATGAAAGTGCCCTTGGGACGAATACGGGCCGCCAATTTCATGTAGGAGGCGGCACCCGTGGGATCCCGTGTCTCCCGCTCCACGGCCGCGTCCCGCAAGCGCACGGCACATTCATCGAACCCCTTGAACCGGTTGGCCTTTTCGCCCAGGGCATCCGACAGATTCAATGCACGGGAAACCAGCGTGAGTTGCTTGCCGGACAGGTCGATGCGTCGCCCGGTCTGGCGATCATCGGTCTTGTCCAGCGGAGCGAAGAGGGTCTGCCGCTCCGGGAACCATTTTTTCCGCAGCTCTTCATTGATCTCGTCAAACCGGCTCTGAAGCGCATTCGCCTCTTCCGGCGGCAACGTCGCCCCTTTGCCGGCAAACGCCCGCACGACCTCGCGGCGCAACGCCTGCAGGTCCTCGGCTAAGCGGCCCTCGTCCCCGGCTCGATGAGCCAGCTGGTTCAGGCCGCGCAACAGCGCCTGCCCCATGGGCGTGAGCGACTCGTTCAGCCGCGGGCGCCCCGGACTCGACAAGGCGGCCTCATCGACGGACAACAGGGAGAGGAAATCCTCGATCACCCCGTCGCCCTGATGGGTGGGTCGAGTGAAGAGACGCGGACACAACGCCTCCTCCCCGAATATATCGCCCCACAACTCGAGCACCTGTCGGTAGTTGAAGTAATGATTCCCCGGGCGGCACATCTTTCCTGATGCCTCAAGCAACGTCCTCGTGCCCCCGTTCTTCAGCTCGGTCGAGTAGAACGAGTTCATCACGTCGACCTGCCGGCGCAGATAGGCCACCACCTGGAATTCGGAACTCCACGAGCTGAACAAATCCGCGAGACGCCTCAGCTCTTCGGGACGCCTGAGGCGGGAATGAAAGTGCTCACTGGAAACCACCACGGTATGGATGTCGATGGGCAGACGGTCCAGCTGGGCACGCCATTCGGCGAGGGTGTCCTCGCGAAACGCCCGGCGAGCGTCCTGCCCGTCGACGCCGAGAAACCGCAGATAATCATCCGGCATGTCTTCGTTCAGCACGGCGGCAGTCAGCCCGCGCGCCTCGGCACGTTTCGTTGTCGACAGGTAGGCAATGCCATGCCGGGCCAATACCTCCCGGTTCGCGTGAAGCAGCGCTTGCAGGGACGTCGAGCCCGTTTTCTCCGTTCCGATATGAAGAACGATGCGGCGCTTCGGTGTCATTACCGTACGAGCCTCTCCAGTACGTTGGCGACCAGGGCCTCGGCGCGGTTGGGGCAATCCGACTCGGCGTAACAACGCAGTTCCGGCGCGTTACCGGACGGGCGCAGGTGCACGACCTCCCCGTTCGCCATGACGGCACGCAGGCCATCGGTGTCATCGATTCGGGAAACGGCAGGCTCCAGTCCCAACGCCTGCTGCATGGCGGCCAGGTCGGCACGCCACTCGGCCAGCAGCGCCTGGCTGTGTTCGGTAGGAAACGCCTTGAGACGGTCACTGGCGGTATAGCGTGCCGGCAAGCCGTCGACCAGGGCCGACAACGGCTTGTCCTCGCGAGCGGCCGCCACCATCAGCGTCAGGGCCGGCAGGAGCGCATCACGCGTGGGCAGAGGGTCCAGGCGGCGATCGCCCTCCTCGACCGGGGTGCCCAGAAGAAATCCGCCGTTTGCCTCGAAGCCAGCCACCCGCAGGTGCTTGCCGGCCAGGCCCTCCATGCCTGCCAGCACGTAGGGGGACCCGATGCGGGTCCGCAGGACTTCATCGAATGCGTTGCAGCCTTCGATCGCGGTATTGCAGCTGACCGGCACGGCCAGGGCCTGAATACCCAGCTCGCGTGCACACAGCAGCCCGGTGATATCGCCGCGCAACCACACGCCCTGCTCATCGGCCAGCAGCGGACGGTCGCCGTCGCCATCGGTGGTCAGGAGCGCATCGAGCTGATGTTCGGCCGCCCAGTCGCGGGCAAGCGCGCGATCCTCGTCACTGACGGCCTCGGTATCCACCGGGACGAACTCCTCGCTCCGGCCGAGGGCAATCACCTGGGCACCCAGCCCCTCGAGCACCTCCTGGCTAAGGTCGCGCCCAGCCGCGGAGTGCTGATAGAGACCGATGCGCCGGCCGGACAGCGGCTGTCCCGGAAACCACTCGGCATAGCGGGAGAAGTAGCGCTGCTTGGCAGCATCGCTGACCGTTTCCCGAAGGCTCTCACCGAGCGCCGGCAATTCGGCCGCGACACTCATGATTGCCCGTTCGTCCGCCTTGGTGATCTCGCCTTCCGGACGGTAGAACTTGATGCCGTTGCGATCGAAGGGGATATGACTGCCGGTGATCATGATCGCGGGCACGCCATCGGCCATGGCCTGCAACGCCAGCGCCGGGGTGGGCAGCACCCCGTAATCGACCACCTTCACACCGAGAGCCCGGGCAGCCGCACTGCACGCGGCCGCCATCGCCGGGCTGCTCGGGCGTCGGTCCATGCCGATCGCCACATGAGTCACCTCGGCCTGCTCCCGCATCACGACGAGAAACGCGGTCGTGAAGGCCGCACAGACCTCGTCGGTGAACTGCTCCACCAGACCGCGTGCACCACTGGTGCCGAATTCGATCTGACTCTTCCCGAGAATCGCCTGAACATTAGATTCGCCGTGCAAAATACAACTCCCAGATAACGATGGTGTCTTTAATAAATAACGGGGCCTGAATCGAGGGGCGACGCCTCTCACCCACCACAAGCGGCTAACCGCGGCCGAATTCGGCCAGATTTTCGTGGGTGGTGATCTGGTTGGACGCAACCCACTCTTCCCATTCAGGCACTTCGGTCCAGCCACTCAGGAAGACGAAGTCGAAACCGGCGGCACTGGCCGCCTCGTGGTCGTACTTGCTGTCGCCCAGGAACAGCGCCGGCTCCCGAATCAAACGCGTATCCAGTTCGCGAGCGAGGATCTCGTCCTTGGTATCCGGGCTGCCGAAAATCCCACCGTCGAACAGCTCTGACAGTCCGCGTTCGGCAAATACGTCACGCAGTTCGTTCTGATCGCCACCGGACACGATCAGCCAGCGAGCGTCGGGGGTCTCCTCGCGCAACGCTTGCAGTCCGGGCGCCACCTGGCATTGCATCAGCCCCTGGCGGACCTCGCTGGCGTAGTTCTCCAGCAGCCCATCCAGATCGGGGCCGTCAGCACCTGCCGCGTGCTGCGGGACGATCTCCTCGAGAAAGCGGGCGAACTTGGTGTAGCGCGATATCCCGCCATTGGCCCGGTGATAGTCGACCATTGCCTGCGCGGCCGCCTCGCCGTAAGGCAGCGTGGCCTGATAAAACGCGTCGGTCTTGCAGCGATTGGAGTCCAACACGACGCCATCGCAGTCGAACACCAGCGTCCGGTACTTTGAATACGACATCGAATTACTCAAAAGTAGCCCCACTGACCCAGATCAATATCCAGCATCTTGGAAAAATTCTGATTGGAACGGCGGTAGTGGTCCTGAATCATCTTTTCGGTCTTGGGAGACAGCTTCAGCTTCCCGGGGACAAATTCCTCCTTTTCCTTGACCCACAGACCCCAGGACCGTTCACCGGATGACTTCTTGTTGACCCGCTTGTTGGGATCGACACCCTCGCCCAGTTCCAGAATCCCGGTGAACTCACGAATCCGGTTGAGATTGTCGGGTGTCATGAACTCCTCGTACGGGAGCGCCAGCACCCGGCGGCGCCCGACACTCTGGCAAAGCTTCTTGTAGAGCAGGTCATACTTGATCACGTGGTCTCCGTGCTGGTACGGGTTGTTGACCATCTGCTCGATGCGCTCGTCGAAGTCCTTTTGACTTGCGGCGTTCAACGGCCGGCTCATTTCGCTGTACATCGACGCAAGCCACTCAGGCTGCCTTCGGAAAAAGAACAGCACCTGCAGGTCCATGCCGAATTCCGCCAGCACGTCACCGATGGCGTCGAGGTGGCGGAGGAAGGAATCGGGCTCGACGGACGCCACGCCCCGATCCACGTTGTTCTTGAAGATCTTGGCCCGATACAGGTTCTCGGCCGTGTAAAGGCTTTTGCCGACGAAAAGCTGCTTGATGAGTTCTCGCCCGCCTTTCGTATCCCAGAAAAGCGGTGAGCTGTGCATGAAGTGACGTTGAAACTCACGCTCCTGCTTGTGCGGCGTTATATGCATGCCGGCGCATACGCCCGTCTCGCGGAACACCGCCTTCTGCAGGAAGGTGGTGCCGGTTTTCCACAACCCCATATGGAGAGTCACTTTCTTCATGCCATTGCCCTCAGACCCGTAACTAAATTTTGATGAGATCTTTTTCCACCAGACACTCGGCCACCGCAAAGTCTTCGGGCCAGTCGATGTCGTGGCTGGTAAATTTGTCCAGTTCATACAGATAAGGCTTGTCACCGATCCGGTCCGCGAGATCCCGATAAATGTCCGCGGATGCCAGGAAGACGCCGCTGTTCACCTCGTGAACGGCCGGCAACGTCTGGGTCCGGGGCCATTTCTCGACATCACGGTCGTAATTGATGGGCCTTTCGTACTGCCAAAGAAAACCGTGAATCGAGGTCGTCGTCATGAGCGAGTCGTAACCCCGCTCCAGCTGGTCCCGATAGGACCGGATGATCCGGTCGTAGTGTTCTTCGGTAATGAAGGGAGACGTCACGTGCGTCCAGAGGATGTGGCCCTCCGGAATCAGGTCGAGCGCGTGGCCGACCAACTGGTCCGTGCTGGTCTTGCTCGATGACAGGGCCTCGATGCGCTTGTGCAACCGCAGGCGCGGTTCGTTCAGCGACTCGCCGAAGGCAAGAATGTCGTCATCGTTGGTGGTCAGGACCACTTCATCGATCGCATCGGCAGCCAGCAGCTGTCGAAGCTTCACTTCGATCAGACCGAACTCGAACCCGGCGAAGGGCTTGATGTTCTTGCGCGTGACGCGTTGGCTGCCCGCTCGGCAGGGCAGGAAGCAGGTAACTTTGTCTGTCATGTGATGAGTCCGTGAATACTCTTCTTGGCCACGTCATAGCGGGATGGCGTAACCGCAATGAGGGGAACGGTGGAATCGGAAGCGTGGTACTGCTTGACCACCCGATTCATCTCTTCGTTTCGTGGGTCTTCGCCCGCATAACCGTCGAACCCGGCCATGTAGATGCAGTTCGCCTGCCCGCTGACCGCGATGGCGAATGCGTAGGCCATGACCAGTGACGTGGGCGCGACGCAGTAGGTATCGGAGAAATCGAACGTGCCGGTCTGCACCTGGAGACCGAAATCCAGTACGTCCTTCTCGCGCAGGGAGGCCTGAACGTTTTCAGGCAGCATCGAATACGGCGTGATCAGTGGCTGCGGCAGCTGGGTATGTGCATCACAGTCCGCCAGCAGGCGCACCGGGTGACATGCCACACGCAGGTCGATCAGCTCGGCATCAATCGCGCCCTGGGTGTTCAGGGCCATGACCAGCGGCCGGTGCTCGCGAATATGGCGCTCCAGGGCGTCGCGATGGCGGGTCACGCCCGGCCCGGTGCCGAGCAACAGCACGTCTCGCCCCTCGAAGCGCTCGCGAGGCGTCCACTGGCCTTTCGGCTCCCCGGCGTAAAAATGCCGCGCAGCGTCCAGCGTGTTGAGGCTGAACTTCTTGCCCCCTTCCACGCGCAGGTGCTCGATGACCGCCAGCACGTCTTCTTCCTCGTACCGCGAGTCGCTGAGCATCTCCTGGATATAGGTGGGGTGAATGCCGTATTTGCCGGCCAGGTAGTAGTACGGATTGGTGCCCCAGCCGTACTGGCGCTGCATCGGCTTGAAGTACTCGCGCAGCAGCGACATCAGCGGCACCATGTTGGCGGACTTGCCACGCCGCTCGGCAATCTCGACGGCCAGTTCTTCCGTGCGGGCATTGCCCGGGCCGCGGCCCATGCCGGTCACGGTGGAGTCGACCCAGTTCACTCCCTCGTCCAAGGCACGGAGCGTGTTGGAGAGCGCCAGACCCTGGTTATCGTGCGTGTGGACACCCAGGTCTCCGCCCCACTCGCTGCGCAACCAGCCGATGATTTGCGCGGTCTGCCCCGGGGTCATGCTCCCCATGCTGTCCGCGAAGTAGAGCGCTTCGAGGGGATATTCCTTGGCTTCGCGAGCCAGTGACTTGATCTCTTCCTCGGTGCGATCGGAGACCTGCATCAGGTTGAATGCGGCCCGGTACCCGCGCTCATTGAGCCAGCGAGCCGCCGGCAGTGCTGCCTTGAATTCATGCACGTGGCAGGCGATGCGCACCAGGTTCACCGGCGATTCGTCCGCCGGGACCGGGAACAGCCGCTCCAGCGCTTCGTCCTGGGGCACGTCACCGACCAGTTCGCTCGCATTCACCATGACCGCGATGGCCAGCCCGTCGGGAATCGAGAGGCTCTGTATGAAGTGGTCGGTCGTGAAGGCGCAGGGGCCCTTGAACCCGTTGTTCTTCAACGACCGGAAGCCCAGCTCCACCACGTCGACCCCGGCGGCCTGCATCGCATCGAGGTACTGATGGATCACATCCGTGGAGAAATCCCAGGTGTTGTAGTAGCCGCCGTCACGGAGAGTGCAATCAAGAAAATACATAGAATCTACCGGTTAGAGATTTTCGATCGTCACTGCTTTATCCGTGGGGCTCTGGGCCTCCCTGACAAAGAAACTCCCTTCCTTTCGCTCCACCACGAGGGGGGCGTCGATTTTGAAAGAACCGGAATCCTTCAACTGGCGGATCTTTTCACACACGCTGCGGTACAGCCCGGCGTAGCTGACAACGTTTCGCGCAAACCCTTCGTTGGCGAAGACGTCGGTGATCAGCTCTTCTCGAGGAAACCGGATGTCGGCATCGGTGGCCACCGCGGCATACACCGACAAGGAACTGTCGAAACAGTGCAGCCGACCCGAGAAATCGTCGGGAATCATGGTTTCCGCGAAGAACTTGTCGGCCTCGACCGAATCGGCCTCGATAAACTCCACGCGGTCCTCAAGGGCGACCACGTCGTAGTCGTCCTGCAACCCCGCCAATACGTCACCGGTTGATGACGCCATGATTCGGGAATCGCCTTTCAGGACCACGCTCGACGCATCTTCGGTGGACAGATACCGCTTTACTACGTCGATATAATCAAGCCCGTCGACGAATTCACCGGGCCCCTGCCCCCAATACCGGAGAAACAGCCAGTCTTTTTTCAGTTCGTCTGCATCGAAGGACAATTTCGCGCCGACAATCGACTTCAATGCATCGAACGCCGAATCGATATCGTGGAATGTGCAGAATCGGACGGGGGTCCCGGTCTTTATGAACGGACGTTTCCACGCAAACCCGAAGAAAAGCAGTTCCTTGTAGTGCGGGAACACCTCTTCCAGCTTGGCCTGACCGAGCTCGTTCTTGATGCCGTCGGAGTAAACGCTGTATTCGGCGCCGAACTTCTCGACCAATACCGAGGAGATGTGTGTCTTGCCAAACGGGTGCACCCAGAGGTGGGCTGGAGCCTGCTCCTTGTCGAGCTTCTTGGCTTCACCGGCAGTCATGATCCGACCACCGATAGATCGCACGTATTTGTCGACAGGGAGAGAAACCGAAATCTTGTCGGGCACGATAATCAGGAATTCGGACTCCTGATTCCCGAAATACGACGACAACAACACGACAAAAAGCTCAGTCGGTGCGAATGCGGCCGGATAATGCACCATATCAACCACCTTGAATTAATATACTCATTTATAAATATGCAAAAACGCATTCAGCCCGCGCGCCCCTACCCAAAAGCAACTGCCTCTGGGATCGCTCACATCGAAGCGAGAACTCGATCTGACGGTATGCCTGCACGGGGAAACCCACCCCGCGGCTGACCTTGTTTCAGCCGCAGGACGGCATGTCCGCGTTACATCGCGGTTGACTAACGCCGGTCCGGATGTTGCCGAACGCGGACAGGAGTGAATCGGCGAACTCACTCCAGGGCTGATCGAAAGCGAAACCGCCGGCAGCTGGATACTTGTCCACGGCACATCCTCGTTCGGATCGAGGAAGACCGCATGATCCGAGCCTCCGACTTTGACAGCGGAATCGCCCTCGAAATCCCCGCTTACGCTTCCACGTTGGCGATTGCCTCTTTCACGTTGGCGATTGCCTTGTAATCACGCTCCATCAGCGTCTTGAGCCGCGACTTGGCGTAATCAGTCACCTCGACTTCAAAGTCGGGGCTGACATTCATTCTGGGCAATGTAATCTCGGGGATACCCAGCTTTTTCATCACCTCGGGGAACCTCTTGTCCAGATCGGAGTAGACAATCAGCTGATCCACCGAAAGGTTTCCGTCGATATCAATAAATCGATCGATCTGCGGCTGCAGCTGCCCCTTGTTATTCGGCACCCACACTTCCATGAAGTCATCGAAACTCATGTCGCCGGTGTAAAGCCGGGGGTTGTCCTTGAACTTCTCGTGTCGATGCGACTTATAAAGGCTGAGCGCATAATCGACCGGATCACGGATGACGCCGAACTTGAAAAACTCGCCCTCGTCGATGACATCGAAAAGCCACTTGAAACGCTTCTGGATCTGGGCGTAAGGCAGATGTTTCCCAAGCTCACTGCGTCTAACGACGATGTCGCCATGCGGCCTCAACTCAGACTCGATAGACGTCGACGCGGTTTTCAGATTGGCAATAAAGATGAACTTTTTTTCAATTGAAATGATCACTTCAATACTTCCTCTATCGTCACATCAGCACTTTCTCGCCATGTCAGCCACGGCATAGCCCCGGACGTGATCACGGTCCCGTTCTGATAGTTATCAAGCCATTGGCGGAACACCTTGCCCGCCGATTTCACATTCATGTCTCGCGGGAGGTAGGTCGCGTGCTCTCCGGCCACTTCGCGGAAAACCGGGATATCCCGCGCGATGATCGGCATGCGCTGCTGGGCAGCCTCGATAAGCGGCAAGCCGAAACCTTCCCCGTAGGAGGCGGCAATCAGGCAGTCGCAGGTGGCGTAGACCTTTTCCAGGTACTCGTCACTGATACCTTCCAGCCAGAACAGCCGGCGGTTGTACTCGGGGTGCGACTTGATGCGCTCGGCGAGGGCTTCGACCTTCCAGCCCATCTTGCCGACGATTACCAGGTTGGCGTCCAGACCCTGCTCCCAGAGCGCATCGAACACGTCGAGGGTGTCCGTGTAGCCCTTGCGGGGCTCCAGGGTGCCCACCATCAGGAAGCTGGGCCGAGCCTCCAGCGCGGCCAGCACCTGCGGGGCGTCGTCCGGCATACCCCGGCTGGGTGCCGAGCTGTCGATATCCGCGCCGTTGTGCGACCAGCCGATCTGCAGCGGCCGTTGCCGATGGGGGCCTTGTTCCTCGACCCAGTCACGCAACTCGTTGGCGACCGTGTTCGAGACACAGATCACCCCATCGGTGGAGGTAATCGAGTTGAGCCACTGAGTGAAGCCCTCCTCGTTGCCGGGTGGAAAGAACTCGGGCATCTTGATCGGCAGCAGGTCGTGGAGGAGGAACTTCACCGTCACGCCATGACCACGCAGCTTCTGGTAGAAGGGCTGCTGGGCAATCTGCACCTGCGGCTGCATGTCCAGCCCGAAAAACACGTCGCCGGGCCCGAAGTCGATGACCTCGTCTTCCAGATCCCCTGACGGCAACCCCATGAAGTCCCGCGTGAAGCGCCTGGCATAGCGATAGCCTTCCTCCACCGAGGCGTAGACCGGCTCGACCCGGTAGCCTTCCGGCGGATTGTTCAGCCATTCCCGGAGGATGCTGCGCACCACGCGCTGAATGCCGCTGCGTGCGTCGCGCATGACCAGTTCCGAGACATCGACCAGGAGCTGGTGCCTGGGGTGATGCTTCTCGACCAGCTCGCGCTTGAGCTGCTCGGTGGCCTGTGCCCAGGTCAACCACTCGAGCCCGGTCGACTGCGGTTGCTCCTCCTTCATCAGCAGCCAGTCGGCCAGCTCGTCGGCCAGCACCTGTCCGTCCTGCCCCTTGAAGTAGAAGGCATTCGAGCCGGCCACCTCACGGAACACCGGGATGTCGCGCGCGATGATCGGCACGCCGTACCGCGCCGCCTCGATCAGCGACAGACCGAAGCCTTCGTTGATACTGGCGGCCACCAGGGCACTGCTGGACTGGTAGACCTTCTCCAGGTACTCGTCGCTGATGCCCTCCAGCCAGAACAGGCGCTTGCCTTTCTCCCGGTGCTTGCGCAGCGACTTGGCCAACTGGTCCACCTTCCAGCCCTGCTTGCCCACCAGCACCAGGTTGATGTCGTGACCACGGTCCCAGAGCGCCTGGACCGCATCGAACACCTGGTCCTGCCCCTTGCGCGGCTCGATGGTCGACACACACAGGAAGGTCGGCCGCTGGCGAATCTTCGTCAGCACCTTTTCCGCATCCTTCGGCATACCGGTGGAGGGTTTGGAGCCATCCAGGTCGCCGCCGTTATGCACCCAGGTCATGTGGAAGCCGGGCGTGCGGTAGATGCCTTTCTCGGCGATCCACTCATCGAAGGCATCCGCCGTCGCCTTGGAGACACAGACGGCCCCATCGGTGCCGGCCACCATGGTGAGCCATTGCTCGTGCAGGTCCTTGGCGTCGTCGTCCTTGAACAGATCCGCCAGCTGGATGGGCAGCAGGTCGTGGACCAGGAACTTGACCGTGACGCCATCGGCCTGCAACTGCCGGTAGAACGGCTGATGCGCCAGCTGGACGTGATGCTGCATATCCAGTGCGAAGAAGACGTCGCCGCGCTGCCAGCGAACGGGCACCCGGTCTTCCAGTGCCTGTCGGCTCAGGCCTTCCGGCAACACCGCCCCGAATTGACGCGCCATTTGCCAGGCATAGCGATAGCCGTCGTCGCGTGTTGCGTAGACCGGCACCACATGGAATCCGGCCGGCGGGTTCGTCAGCAACCCCTGCAGGTAACTGCGCACCACGCGCTGCACGCCCGTCGCGGCATCGCTGTTGCGGATTTCGGAAACGTCCAGAAGCAGCTGACGGGTAACGCTCGCCTGCTGGTTGACGGCCAGGCTGCTGGCAATCTCGCTCAGCACGAACTTGTTGGGTTGATCCAGCTGCTCGACGATCGCGCTCTCCAGCGCCTCGTCGACGACCACCGGAGGCCGCGGCGCGGCGTTTTCCCCGGTGCTTTCCTTCCGGCGACCGGCGTGCAGGGCTTCCCAGGCGGCGATGGCGCGCCTGGCCGACGTCTCCCAGGAGAATTTCTTCGCCTGCTGCCGGCCATGGGCGATGAGCCGCTGCCGGAACTTCTCGTTTTTCAGCGCCTGCGCGATCTTGGCCGACATGTCGTCCACGTCCGCTGGATCGAACAGCGCCTCCTCCAGGCCGATCACCTCGGGAAGACTGGACGTGTTCGCCCCCACCACGGGCGCGCCGCATTGCATCGCCTCCAGTGCCGGCAGGCCGAAACCTTCGTGCCAGGTGGGAAAGACGTACAGCTTGCAGAGGTTGTACAGCTGAACCAGCTCCTCGTCGGCGACGAATCCGGTGAAGCACAACTCGTCACTGCCCAGACCCGCATGCTCTGCAACCTCCTGCAGGTCACCAATCTCGCCCTCGGGCATCTTCCCGGCGAACAGCAACTGATGGGAGGCGCGCATCTTGTCGGGCAATGCCGCATAGGCACGGATCAGGCGCGGCAGGTTCTTGCGCTGATCCGCCCCGCCGGTATAGAGGACGAACGGTCGCTTCAGCCCAAACTTCGCCTTGAGCGCCTTGGCTTCGGCCGGCGAGATGCCCACCTCGCGGAATCGGTCCTCGGCGGCCTCCGAGGTATTGAACACCCGCCGGGGTTCCACGCCCAGGTGATCGACCACCTCGCGGCTGGAGGACTCGGAAATGGACAGGAACAGCGAGGCGCGCTTGAGGTGCTCGATCTTGTTGTTGTAGTAGCTGGCGAAGACCTCGTTGGGCTCCAGATACTGCTGCGGATAGAGAAGCGGTATCAGGTCGTGCAGCGTCACGCTGACCGGCGTTTTCCGGTCGTAGCGACCAACGCTGACCACGGCATCATCCCCAAAGCCCTCGAACAGGCTGTGAACGTGGATGACGTCGGGCTGCAGGCTGGCCAGAAACGCCTCGCGTTCCAGCTCGGCCACCAGTCGGCGCTCGGTGTTGTCCGGTGTATTGTCGGAAACCGGGCCGGGTGCTTCCCACACCCGAATGTTTTCCTGGGGAAGCAGACCCTGGAAGGCCGCCCGGATACCTTCGATGGTCTCCGGGAACAGGCCGTTCAGGGCCAGGATCACCTCGTGCTGCCCACGGTTTCTGACAATCGCTTCGGTCAGCGAAAGGGTGTAGCGCCCGATACCGCGGAAACGGCTCTCCGTCTGTGCACCCTGCATGTCGATCACGATGCGCATCAGGCAGCCACCTCCATAACCTGGGACCGGCGGTTCAGCGACATGAAGATATCTCGGGCCTGACGAGACAGCCCGTAGCCGCTGTATTCGTCAACCTGGATCTTGCGCACGCACGCCTTGAATCCCTGCTCCTCGAACCAGGTCACCCCTTCGTGGACCATGGTCAGGACCAGCTCGTAATCGCCAGGCTCCGAGGGCGGCTCGACACGCACCTCGACCTCGGCGCGCTCCCCGGGAGCAATCGCGCCTTCCAACGGCGTGCGAATGCCGTCGAAACACTCCATCTCCCCGGCGGCATTCAGCCAGTGATACGAGGCATTGATGGGGCAATCTTCGGTGTTCTCCCAGGTAAAGGAGGCATTGTTCTCGATCGATACCAGGATGGTCTCGGGCATGCCGGCCTGGAATTCGCGGGGTGCATCGACGATTTCCGCCGAGCCGGCATACTCCCCGCCTTCTTCCTGAACCGCTGCTTCTGCCGGAGCCTCAGCCAGGGCCGGCTCCTCAACCGGAGCCGGAGCCTCGACAGGGGCCGATGCCTCCGCTTCAGCGGCCGCCTTCTCGGCGGCTGCTTTCTCAGCGGCTGCTTTCTCAGCGGCGGCCTTCTCAGCAGCAGCCTTCTCCGCGGCGACCTTCTCATCAGCGGCTTTCTCCGCGGCGGCCTTGTCGGCAGCAGCCTTCTCGGCGGCGGCCTTGTCACCGCGGGCCTTCAACCGCTCGATCAACTGGTGGACATCGCCCTCCTGCAGAAGAAAATCCACCCATTCGTCCAGCTGGGCTTTCTCTCTATCGGACGGGTCTGCCAGCAAGTGGAAGGCGTGGCCCACCAGCTCCTGGCAATGTCGTCTGCGTAATGACTCGATATCGATAGCCATTTGCCTTTGTGTTCCCTCTGCTTAAGTCTTGATAAAGCGAAAATTTTTGAAGCGGATGCCGGCATCAGCAACCTTGTCGGTGACGCGGCCGCCCTTGTCACTCACGCGATCGCGGTGGATATCGCGCATGGTCTCCGCAAGGCGCACCCAGTCCGCCCGGGAATGGTTGCTGCCTCCCATGTCGAAAACCTCGTGGAGCATCGCGGGAAGCCGTTCGAGCAGTTCCCCCACGCGTGTCCGATCCGACCGGGGCAGGCGCTTGAGCACCGCCATGTCCAACGTGTTGGGTGCCTCGAAACGAAGCTCCCATTTGCCCCCATGGGTATCCCGAGATTCGGGAAACCAGCCCTGCAACCACTGGTGCGGCTGGGCGGGCACTTCGAGCTTCGGGCGCTGACCGAAACGGCACGGGCCAAGATTGGCGCTGGAAAGGCGGAACCCCCACCGATCCAGTTTCTGTCCGCCCCAGCGCACGTTTTCCAGCATCAGGACGATGTGTTCGTAATCCGGGTTGTTCTTCACGCCGACAAGCCGCACGGAGTCGTATTCGAGGACCTTGCTCGTGCCTGTAAACCGTTTCCCGATGTGGCCCCAGCTTTGATCGTTGAACTTGCTGGCAAAGTGTTCGGTTTCCTCGTGGGACCGATGCAGTGCCACCAGCAACTCCCCCACCATGGCGCGGTATTCGCCAAGTTCATGCCGCAACTCGTCCACGCTGGCCTCCTGGTGGTTGGCCAGATATGCATGCCTGACGACTTCCGTTTGTGTCTCTTGCAGTTGCGTGAGCAGCTGCTGGGCGCCTGAGCGCAGTTCGTCCACGGTCTCGCGCGCCTCGATTAACGCCTGTTCGCGTCGATTGGCCAACTGCGCATGACGCTCGATCCGTTGATGGCACTCGTCGAGCTGGGCAAGCAACGTTGCCGCCTCGCCCTGCTCCGGCGAGGTCCGGTCACCTGCCCCGGCCTGCTCGACGAGCTGCCCATACCCCCGGATCGCCTCGTCGACCCTCCCGGTGTCATCGTGGAAACGCTCGGAGGAAAGCGGACAACCGACAATCCGTGTCTCCAGACTGTCGATCTCGGCCGTCGTGGCCGAGTCGAGCCGCTCGATAAACATCTGTGCCAGCATCCAGGGGAGCGGGTCGGCTGCGCCGGCCTCTCCCTCGGGTGTCGACGGTGTGATGGGGTTGCCGCCACCGCTGGGAAGATCCCAGCGTTCCCGAACGACCTCTGCCACCCAGTCCGGGTGATCACAGACGGCCTGATGAGCCACCATCAGACAGCGAGACGGGTGGTCCTTGCAGAAGGACAGCTTTTCCCGCTGACTGCGCAACCAGCCCGACAGCATTTCGCGCGGATCACCAGCCCGACGGCGAATGCCGTCGGCGATGGTTTCCTTGAGCGATCGCGACAGGATCAGGAAATGCCCCTCGGGTCGTGACCGGCCCGCCTCCTGGAGCTTTTCCGTGGAAAAGGCATCGCCTGCGATGACACCGAACTGTTCGTCCGTTGGGATGTGAGTCGCGGACTCGAGCATGCCTCGAAGCAGGTCCAAGTCCTTTTGCGAATCACCTACCAGACAGATCGTGGCCATCGGCCAACCTCCCCATGCTCCTTGGCTTCAGAATTCAGGCGCACTGCTCGGCGCGGCCGTACCCATCCTCGAATCGGACGATGTCGTCCTCGCCGAGATAGGAACCGGACTGCACCTCGATCAGGTGCAGCGGCACCATGCCCGGGTTCTCGAGACGGTGCGTCTCACCGCAGGAGATGTAGGTGGACTCGTTCTCGCGCAGGAGGAAGGTCTTCTCGCCGTGGGTCACCAGCGCGGTACCGCTGACCACGATCCAGTGTTCCGCCCGGTGGTAGTGCATCTGCAGGGAGAGGCGCTCACCCGGCTTCACCGTGATGTGTTTGACCTGGTAGCGATCGCCCAGATCGATGCCGCAATAGGCACCCCACGGACGGTGGACTTCGGCGTGCTGGTAGTGTTCTTCGCGACCCTGCTTCTTCAGCGTCTCGACCAGCTTTTTCACGTCCTGGGCGTTGCGACGATCGGCAACGAGTACCGCGTCATCGGTGTTCACCACAACGACGTTGTCCAGCCCGGAAACGGCCACCAGCCCTTTCTCGGAGTGCACGTAACTGTCGCGGGTGTCGTGGAGAATCACGTCGCCACTAACCGCGTTGTTGGCTTCGTCCTTGTCCTTGGTCTCCCAGAGGGCTGACCAGCTGCCGACATCGTTCCAGCCCATGTCGACGGGAACAACGGCAGCCCGCTCGGTTTTTTCCATGACGGCGTAGTCGATCGACTCGGAAAGCGCAGAGAAGAACGCCTCGCGATCCAGGTGGCGGAAGTTCAGGTCGTCTTCCCCGCTGGCGAGCGCTTCTTCACAGGCCTTGAGCATGTCCGGATGATGGCCCTGCAGCTCGACGACGTAGTCCTCGGCGCGGAACAGGAACATGCCGCTGTTCCAGAGATAGTCGCCGGAATCGAAATATTGCTGGGCCGTGGTCTGGTCCGGTTTTTCAACGAACCGGGAGACGCGGTGCACACCGGACATCAGGGGCTCCGAACTCTTCTCGATGTAGCCGTAGCCGGTTTCCGGCTTGTTCGGCTCGACACCGAAGGTAGCCAGGTAGCCGGTATCCGCGGCCTCGGCGGCACGTTCGACTCCGGCGATAAAGGCCTCGTTGTCGAAGACCACATGATCGGAGGGCATGACGAGCATGCGGGAGTCCGGCTCATGCTCCATCAAACTCAGTGCCGCGACGGCAACCGCCGGTGCCGTGTTCCGGCCCACCGGCTCCAGGAGGATCCGGTCCGCCTCGATCCCGAGTGCACGCAGCTGCTCGGCGACGACGAAACGATGTTCCTCATTGCAGACCACCAACGGCGCGCCGAACTGCTCACCCTGAACCCGCAGGAGGGTTTCCTGGAACATGGTCCGTTCGCCAGTCAGCGAAAGGAACTGTTTCGGGTAGCCCGCGCGAGACAACGGCCACAGACGGCTACCGCTACCGCCTGTCAAGATAACTGGAGTAATCATGTGCTTCGTTCCTTTTGTGTGTTGATGAACTCAGAACCACTGGCTTGTTGGAGAGCTTGCAAACGGCGCTTTATGTAGACACCGCAATACTCCGGGGAGAACCGACTGACGTCGTATTCCGGCGGCGAACGATTCCGCCCTCCTGATGCCCGCTGCCGCATGAGTTCGGCTGCATGGTTCAGGTCGGGCTCGGCCCAGAACTGGCCTTCGCCATAGAAGTAGTCACCCGGCTCGAGACGGCGCATCTGATGCCGCACCAGGCCGATGCCGGGCTGATTACAGAAATCCATGTTTCCGGAATAGGCGGTCACGATGACGTCCTTTCCGAGAAGCATCGCTTCGGCAATGCCTCGACCGAACCCTTCGGCCCGGTGAAGGGAGACGTAGCAATCGCACTGGTCGTAAAGGGACAGGACATCCGGGCGCCGAAACACGCTCGTGAACAGGTGGATGCGCCGGTCCCCGCCGATGACATTCAGCAGCCGTTTCCAGGCGGCCGATTCCGTATCGACGTGACTGCCCTTAAGAACCAGACCGACCTCGTCGACGCCTTCGTCCGGGAATGCCTTCTTGAACGCACGCACAAGGCCTTCCGGGTTCTTTCGGCTGAGCCGGGAATTCATGTCGAACGAGAACAGGAACAGGTAGGGCGATTCGGGCAGTCCCCAGTCCTCGCGACTCGATGCGGCAAAGTCGCCAAGCACCACCGGCAGCGGCACCACGCGCGTCAGTAGCGGCGATTTCGCATAGCTCTCCGCCACGTGCGAACTGATTGCCCAGAGCTCGTCGATCAACGAGTACGCATGGCGCCAGGCAGCCGGCCATTCCGGCAACTCCCAGGGCCATAAACCGATGTTGTAGTGCCCTTCCAGGAGATCCAGGCCGCGCTCGCAGACCAGCCGGGTCATCTCGATGCCCGTCATGCAAAAGAGATTGATGTGATACTGCGGCTCGTCCGCCAGCCAGTCTTCCGCGCTTCGATCCTCCTGGCTGACGTCGCCGCCGGGTTCGAAATTGATCACGCAGAACGGGACGCCCGCTGCCTCGAGCGCACGAGCCACCATCCGCACGTCTTCACCGATGCCGAGTTCGCCACGCGCATAGCCGTACAGGTTGATGCCGGGCAAACCGCCGCCTGTACTGGCCGATGGCTTGTCCCGAAGCGATGAGGACAAGCCCGAAACCAGGCGTTCGATCTCGTCTTGGGTCGGCGTGGTCGAGCGGAGGCGTCGGGCCCTCGCCAGCTCCTTGATACCGACGGGCAGGTGACGGGCGGCAATCCGGCTCCACCACGGTGGCTGCTGCGGAAACGTCATCGCCTTCGGTGCGTTCGAGGCGGCCTCGTCACCCTCATCCCAGGCGCGCACCACATCCTGGTTGTACAGGGCAATGCGCTCGGCGGCGTGCGGATCGGCCTCATCCTTCGGCAGGTAAAGGCTGCTCAGAAAGCCCTTTGCCGACGGGAAGACCTGGCGCAGCGCACGCATCTGCCACACGGGCAGCGTCGTGGCCAGGCCGATCTCCTGACGGCCACCGCGGAAATACCAGCGTGCCGTCCGATGCCGGGCGCGCTTGTTGTAGCGAACCTGCGCCGACCAGTAACGAGACCGAGCGACCCCGCAGAGGAACATGCCGACCGTGTAGGCGCCCTGCCACAAGTCGCCTCCGATCTCGTCCATCGCCGCGGGGCGCATCAACTCCTCGTTCCAGGGCTGAATCTGCCGCAGTAACTTGTATTCGCGCCGCCCGTGGCGCACGCACCACGCGAGGTACCTCAGGTAGTCATCTCGCCGACCTTTCTGGAGAGGAAAGCGTGTCTGGAGACCGGGACGCAGAAGCCAGATCATGTACATCCCCCCGTACATCCGGGTCGGGAGATCGAACGGCAGGTCAACCGGCTGATTGAATGGGTGGGAGTACTCGAACTCCACGCCCACGCCGGCAGGCCCGTAAAACTGATGCGGCTGAACAGTCATGACCAAGCCAGCGCCTCCTTCGAACCCAGGTCTCTCCGGTGCCCACGGGAAACGCGGCCGGCACTCGACCGCAGCAGATAAGCATCGCCACAGCTAAGGCCGACACGGATCGCGCGACCATAGGCCGCAGCCTTGGAGGGGGCTTTTACCCCCACACCCAGGGCATCTCCCGCCATGGCGGGAACCGGCTTTTGCTGGGCCCGATGAAAAATCATGGGTATTACGAATTCCTGATATTTAGCATCAAATATATAAACCGCGGAACGCCTAACGACCGCCGCATTTCCTTAAAGCGGATCCGACCCAATAGGGGTGTTTGAGTTCAGTCAAGCAACTGATTTGTCAGCGACAAACAACCCCTATTCGGCCAATGAAATATTGCAATCGCCGAATCCTCGGTGCGCTTGACATTCCTTTACGACGAATCGACACACCAGCGGCAACTTAGTTCAGCAAAATGACGGCAACGTGACGGATTCCGAAACGACTGGAATATCCATGCAGATAACGAAATATTCCAATAACGGAATACGAAATCACCCCGCATTCTTCGTTAGGCCAATTCAGACCCAGCCAGGGCAATTGAGTTCAAACAAGTGACTGTTTCAAAGGGACGAAAACGACCCGCATTCGGACCAACGAATGTCCCTCCGCTGCTCCACAAGACCCCTGATAGGTCGCTAGACCGGATCCGACATACTGCGGACACATGAGTTCACCAGAGTGATGACTTAACCAGCGTCCAATTAAAGCGCATTCGGACCATGAGATATAACATTAACGGGATATCCCGCTGCCCTGATTTGCGCTTATTACGATCCGACTAGTCGAGATCAATCGAGTTCATCCGAACACTGTTCCAAACAAACAACAGAAAACGCCATTCGTATACCGGAATATCTTTCGGCCACGATATTCAACAACCGTTACTCGGCCTGCATAAATCCGACAGTCGCGATATCCGTATACCAACATATGCTCGCAGGGCCACACCCACCAACCGCGAAAAATGGTTCAAACAAAACGACTGACTGAAATCCGCGTCAATCCGTGAAAAACAAGCACAAAGAAGCGGATAAATGCGTCGCAGCCGCGTCAAACACCGAAAAGAAATGGCGTCGGGCTCAGCGCATTTCAGGAACACTTTCGTATGAATGTTGTCGCAGTCCTTCGACAGTGCGCCCCACAGAGGCCACTCAGGACGCGTCCAGCGAGAACACCTCGCTTCGAGCGACGCGCTACCAAACCAAGAGGCGACGACCGTTCCGCTGGCAGGGAGCCCGGCAGCATCGCGCACCACGCGATCTGGCTCCGGCACCCTGCCCCGGGATGGGCGTGCCGGTCGTTACCAACTCCGTCCGTCGGGTGAATTGATTTGGCAACCTGCACTGAACACGAAAACCAATCGGACCTAGTCGCCATTGTCGGCCTGGCCTTCCGCTTCCCGGGGGATTTAAGTGATCCGGATGCCTTGTGGTCTGCCCTGATGGAGGGTCAGGACCTGGTCACCGAGGTGCCCGCCGATCGCTGGGCAACCGACACCTTCCAGCACGACCGCCGTGGCGAGCCCGGCCGCAGCATCACCTACGCCGCCGGGGTGCTGTCGGATATCGACCAGTTCGATCCGGGCTTTTTCGGCATTTCGCCGCGGGAAGCCGAGAAGCTGGACCCGCAGCAACGCCTGATGCTGGAACTGGCCTGGCACGCGCTCGAGGATGCCGGCACCCCGGCATCGCGCCTGGCCGGCAGCGATTGCGGCGTGTACCTGGGCATCTCTGGACTGGACTACGGCATCCGTTCGCTGGACGACCTCTCCAGCTTCAATGCCTACTCCATGACGGGCAGTACGTTCAGTGTCGCGGCCAACCGTCTCTCGTACGTATTCGACCTGCATGGCCCGAGCCTGGCCGTGGACACGGCATGTTCCTCGTCGATGGTCGCGTTGCACCACGCCTGCCAGAGCCTTAGCCACGGGGAATGTGGCTCGGCTCTGGTGGGCGGAGTGAACCTGCTGCTGCACCCCTACCCGTTCGTCGGCTTTACCAAGGCAAGCATGCTGTCGGCCCAGGGTCGGTCGCGGGCCTTTGCCGAGGGCGGTGATGGCTACGTCCGCGCCGAAGGCGGGGCGATGCTGCTGATCAAGCCGCTGGCCAAGGCCCAGGCCGACGGCGATCGCATCCACGCGGTCATCCGCGCGACCGGCAACAACACCGACGGCGGACGCAAGAACGGGCTGACGATTCCCAGCGGCGAAGGTCAGGCCGAGCTGCTGTCCGGCCTGCTGGACAAGGCGGGTCTTAGTGCCGACGACATCGACTACATTGAGGCCCATGGCACCGGCACCGCCGTCGGCGACCCGATCGAGACGGGCGCTCTGGGCCAAGTGCTGGGCCGCGCCCGCAAGGGAACGCCCCTGCCCATCGGCTCGGTGAAAAGTAATCTCGGCCACCTGGAGCCGGCCTCGGGCATGGCCGGACTGATCAAGGCCGTACTGACGCTCAAGCATGGGCAGGTGCCGCCGTCGATTCATGCCGAAACGCTCAACCCGACCCTGAAACTGAAGGAAAACCGCCTTGAGGTGGTCCGTGCCCCCAAACGGCTGGAAGCGACGGATCGCCCCCTGCGTGTGGGCGTGAATTCCTTCGGCTTCGGTGGCGCGAACGCCCACGTCATTCTGGAAAGCGCGCCAGCCACCGAGCCGGCTGCCCTGCCGGTAAGCGACACCACGCCGGCACTGTTCCTTTCCACCCGCTCCCCGGCGACCATCGGCTCGCTGGCCGCGGCCTATCACGACCAGCTCGACGGCGCGCCCGAGACGCTGCCTGCCGTGGCCTGGAACGCCGCTCACCGACGCGACTGGCTGGAGCAACGCTGCGCGGTCTTCGGCGACTCGCCGCAGGAGCTGATCGATCGACTCGGGCAACTCGCGCGTGAACCGAACGACCCGGACCTGCGCGGCGTAGTGCAGGAAAAGGCGCTCGGCGCCCCGGCGGATATCGCCTTTGTCTATTCGGGCAACGGCGCCCAGTGGCTGGGCATGGGCCAGAAGCTGCTGGGCGAATCGCCCGTGTTCGCCGAGGCCATCGCGGAAATCGACGCGCTGGTACGACAACACAGCGACTTCTCGCTGATCGAGGAGTTGAAGGCCACGCCCGAGGAAAGCCATCTCGAGGACACCTCCGTCGCCCAGCCGCTGCTCTTCGCCATCCAGGTGGGGCTGACCCGCCTGCTCGCCGGACAGGGCATTACCCCGAAAACCACCTTGGGCCACAGCGTCGGCGAGGTGGCCGCGGCCTGGGCGGCGGGCATCTACACGCTCGAGCAGGCCACCGAACTGGTCTGCCACCGCAGCCGTGCCCAGGCGGCCACCCACGGCGACGGCCGCATGATGGCCGTGAACCTGAGCTGGGAGGCCGTGCAGAACGAGATCGAGGCGCTGCGTCTCGGCGATGCCTGGATCGAGCACGCCGCCACCAATGCCCCCGATCAGCTGACGCTGGCCGGTGATGAGGAGGCGTTGACGCGCCTGGCCGAACACCTCGAGGACAAGGGCGTTTTCGCCCGCGTGCTGGGGTTGGATTACGCCTTCCACTCCCGGGCGATGGAACCGATCCGGGCCGATCTGCTCGAGCGCCTGGACGGCCTTGCCCCGGCCTCCGGCGAGCGGCGGTTCGTCTCCAGCGTTACCGGACAGGTTCTGGATGGCCGCGAGCTGACGGCCGAGTACTGGTGGGATAACGTCCGCCAGCCGGTGGTCTTCGAACAAGCGGTCCGCGACCTGTTGACCGCGGGCAGCAACGTGCTGGTCGAGATCGGTCCGAACGCGATTCTGCCGCGCTACCTCACTCAGACCATCAAGGCCGCCGAAGCCAATGCCCGGGTCGTCTCGATGGTCAACCGCCAAGCCGACAGCCGCCTGGACATCGAGGAAAGCGCACACCGGATCCATCTTCTCGCCGGTCTGTCGACCGCCGCCTGTCGCCTGCCGGAGAGCGCGCCGCTCGTCGACCTGCCCCTCATGCCGTTCGATCGCAAGAGCTACTGGTCGCAGCCAACGTCCGAGGGCTATTCACTGATCCTGCGCAATCGCGTTCACCCCCTGCTCGGGTATCCGCTCAGGGAAATCGCGCACGGCTGGGAAAATCCGCTCGATCCCAGCGTGCTGCCGTACCTGGAGGATCACCGCGTTGGCGAGGCGGCAATCATGCCGGCGGCCGGGTTTGCGGAGATGGCCGTGGCGGCGGGGGCTATGGCCTTCGATCTCGACGCGGTCGACATCGAAGCCCTCGAGGTCCGCCAGCCGCTGATCTTCGAGCCGGAACACGGCCGCGTCCTGCGCCTGATCCTGCAGGGCGATGACGGCCGATTCGTCATTCGCTCACGCCCGCGCCTGAGCGAGGACGGGTGGACCGATCACGCGGTGGGCCGTGTCCTGGGTGCGCCCACACGGCCGGTGGAGGTCGAGCAACCGGCCAACGACCCGCCCGAGCCCCCCACCCGGCTCGAGGCGAAAGATCATTACGCCAAGGCCCGTCGCATCGGCCTGGATTACGGACCCGCCTTCCAGGGCATTGCCCGCATCGAGCAGGCCGGCTCCCGGCTGGACACCACGTTTGCCTTGCCCGAGTCGGTCGCCGCGGACACCGCGCACCACTGCCATCCGGGCATTCTCGACCTGTGCTTCCAGTCGCTGATCAGCCATCCGGCACTCGAGGTACTGGCCCGCCGCGGCCTGACCATGCTGCCGGTCGGCATCGGTCGCCTGTTGTGGCACTCGGGCGGCGGACGCGCCGCCGGCTGCCGTGCCGAGATTCGACGCCAGAGCCCGCAGTCGATCCTCGCGGATTTCGCGTTGCTCGACGAGGCCGGGCAGACCATTGCCGTGATGGAACGCTGCCGGTTCCGCCTGGCGGCGGTGGCACGGCGCGACAAGACGACGCCACACTGGCGCATCGACACCATCCCGACCAACGGGCTGTCCGCAGTGGACTGGCCGGACCACCAAGGCTGGCAGCAGGCACTCGCGACGACACTGGAGCAACTGAACACCGACCCGGCGCACCAGGCGTTTCTCGACGAGGCGCGGCCATTGCTCGATGCACTACTGGCCTCGGCCGCCTTCGAGGCCTGGCAGCATGCGTTCGGCGACGCGCCGGTCAGCCACCAGGCGCTGTCCGACCGGACCGCGGACGATCTGAGCTTCGACTGGGCCCACTGGCTGGCCGACCAACTGGTCGCTCACGGCTGGTTGACCCCGACCGACTCCGGCTGGGAGCGCAGCGAGGACGAACCGCCCCCGCCCGTCGAGGCCATCTGGCAGAGCCTGCTCGCCGAATATCCGTCGCTTTCACCGGAACTGATCCTGCTGGGCCGGCTTGGCCGGCTGCTGCCGAGTCTTCTCGACCCGACCGAAAACGACGCGACCCCGTTGGCCGAACGGCTGGCGGAGGCCGTGGCGAACAGCCCGCATGCCAGCATGCTCCGTCGGGCGAGCCTGTCGGTGGCCGGACGAGACACGTTGACCGTCAGTGCCGTCGACGCCCTGCTCGAGACCGTCGAACCCGGCCGTTCGCTGCGGATCCTGCAGGTCGGTGGCCACTGGCTCGACCTGGCCGATCGACTTGAACAACGCCTGGGCTGGCACCAGGTCGAACTGTTCCTGACCAGCCCGCAGGCCGCCGACCGCGAGGCCATGCAGTCGCGTTACGGTCGCGACCCACGCGTCACGCTTGCCGGCATGGATGACGAGACCGGCACGCTCGACCTGCCGACTGCCGACGACCTGGCCTTCGATCTGATCGTCTGGGTGGACGAGGGAATGAGCACGGGCTCGGATGCCTTCGCTGACAGTCTGAACAACAAGCTGGCCGCGAACGGCCGGCTGCTCGTCACCGGCGTAAACGGGGCACCGTACTGGCAGGCCCTGATGGCAGCGGCGACCGGCTCGGCACCGCAAGCCACCGAGTCGCTGCCTGCCCGTGCCGAGGGCTGGGCAAGCATTCAAACCGTGGCCACCGCGACCGAACCCGGCCAGGGGTCGCAGTCCGGCTTTGCACTGCTGGCCCGCCGCGAGACCGTGCCGACGGAGGACGCGGTAGCCGCGCAGACCGGTCGATGGGCCGTCATCGGCCCGGCGTCGAGCAATGATCCAACTGCCACTGTCCTTGCCGACGACCTGACCCGGGCAGGCGCGAGTGTCACCCGACTCGAGCTCGAAGGCCGGCCCACCGATATCCCGTCGTTCGACGAGGTCGTGATCGCCTTTGCGACGACGGGTACTGCGGGCACCCCGGACACCGGGGCCCTGGCGCGTCTTCTCGACTGGTGCAACCAGCTGGCCAAGGCAAAAAGACCACCACGGCTGACCTGGCTGTTGCCCAACGGCGCGGTGACCCACGCCGCCGGGCCGACCGACGCCTGGAACAGCGCCCTGTGGGCCTTTGGCCGCGTGGTGATGAACGAATACCCGATGCTCGACCTGCAACTGATCGACCCGGGCCCCGAAGCCACACGGTACGCCGACGCCCTGCACCATGCCCTGTCCCGCCCCGACGACGAGCGGGAGGTCGTGCTGCGCGGCACATCGCGGCAGGCGCTTCGACTGCACCAGGCGACAACGGAACGCCGGCCGGCCGAGGCAAACGAGCATTTCGAACTGCGCTTCGATCTGCCCGGCCAGTTGCGGAATCTGGCCTGGCGCCGGGTCGACGCCCGCGAGCTGTCCGGGCGCGAGGTCGAAGTTGCCGTCAAGGCCGTCGGCCTGAACTTCCGTGACGTGATGTATGCCCTCGGTCTGCTGGGCGACGACATTATCGAGGACGGGTTCTCGGGCCCGACGATGGGCCTGGAATTCGCCGGCGTCGTCACGCGGACCGGGCCCGACGTCGAAGACGTCAGCGTGGGTGAAGAGGTGCTCGGCTTCGGTCCGCAGTGCTTTGCCAGCCACGTGGTCACGCATGAAGGCGCGGTGCATCCCAAGCCGACCGACTGGTCGTTCAACGAGGCGGCAACGGTGCCGACCGTGTTCTTCACCGCCTACTACGCCCTGATCGAACTGGCCCATTTGCAGCCGGGCGAGCGGGTACTGATCCACGGCGCCGCGGGAGGCGTGGGCATCGCGGCGATAGCGATCGCCCAGCAGGTTGGCGCCGAGGTCTTCGCCACTGCCGGCACCCCGGAAAAGCGGAACTTCCTCGAAATGATCGGGGTCGGAAACATCCACGATTCACGGTCGGTGGACTTCGCCGACGAGATCCTGGCCAAGACCGATGGGGGTGGTGTGGACGTCGTTCTCAACTCGCTCGCTGGCGAAGCGATCAACCGCAATCTGCATGCCCTGAAACCCTTCGGTCGGTTTCTGGAGCTGGGCAAACGCGATTTCGTCGAGAACACCCACGTCGGTCTGCGTCCGTTCAAGAACAACCTCAGCTATTTCGGCATCGACGTCGACCAGCTGATGTCCGTGCGGCCCGACGTGGCGAGCCGTGTCTTCGGCGAAATGATGACCTGGATGAAGACCCACGAGATCACCCCGCTGGCGCACCGGGTCTTTGCCGCCGACCGCGTGGTCGAGGCCTTCCGCTACATGCAGCAGGCCCGGCAGATCGGCAAGGTGGTCGTCTCGCTGGATACCCCACCGATGCTCCCGGCCCCGCAGCCGTCCGGCCAGTTCACCGTGCGTGCCGATGGCACCTACGTGGTCACGGGTGGTCTTGCCGGCTTCGGCTTTGCCACCGCCCGCTGGCTGCTCGATCGCGGCGCGGGCGAAGTGGTCGCGGTCGGCCGCCGCGGGGCGGACACCCCGGGACTCGACGAGCGCCTGGCCAACCTCGGTGAGGCGGCCGACCGCCTGACCGTGCGCGCCTGCGACGTCAGTGATGGCGAGCAGGTCACCGCCCTGATCGACTCCCTGACCCGGAAAAACACGACGCTGCGCGGTGTGTTCCACGCCGCGACCGTCCTCGACGATTCGCTGCTGACCAATCTGGACGACGACCGTCTCGAGACGGTCATCGCCGCCAAGGCCAAGGGCGCCTGGCATCTTCACGAGGCGACCCGCGACCTGTCGCTGGATGCATTCGTCCTGTTCTCGTCGGTAACGACGTTGCTGGGCAACCCCGGTCAGGGCAACTACGTCGCCGCGAATGGCTACCTGGACGGACTGGCCGCGGCGCGTCGGGCGCAAGGGCTTCCGGCGACCTGCCTCAACTGGGGGCCGATCGGGGACATCGGCATGCTCGCCGACAACGAGGCGGTCAAAACGGGCCTGGAAGCACGACTGGGTGCCCCGGCGCTGACCGGCGAGCAGGCGATTGCCGAGCTCGAAGCGGCGCTGGATCAGGGGCTGTCCGGTGACGCGGTATCGCCGCTGGATTGGCACGCCCTCGCCCGCTCGCTCCCCACCGCCGAGTCGCCTTTGTTTGACCTGGTCAAACGAACGGCCGGACCGAAACAGCAGGACGAGAACGACCTTGAGGCTTTGCTGGCCGAGCTGAGCGAGCCCGAGGCAAAGGCGCTGATCGGCCAGTGGATCGCCGAGGAAGTCGCCGAGGTACTGGGCCTGAACGCCGAGCAAATCGACACGCAGCGGTCCCTTTTCGACATCGGCCTGGACTCGTTGATGGGCGTCGAACTCACCCTGGCGCTGGAAACGCGCCTCGGTGTTCGCGTACCCACCATGGCGTTGAGCGAGACGGCCAACATCGACGGTCTGGCCTCGCGGCTATGGGGCGAGCTCAAGGGCGACGGCGACGAGGAGGACGACACCGGCCGCATGATCCGGGAGCTGGCCGAACAGCACGAAACCGACATCGATGAAGCGACGTTGGGCGAGCTGGCCAACGACGCGAGAGCAAGGGAGGCACGCCGAGCATGAAGGGGCTGAGCCGCGACAGAAAGATGGCGCTCATCAATCGCTTCCGGGGCCCGAAAACCGGTGGCGGGGGCGGTGGGCAGCCGCGCAGACGCCAGACTGCGCGCGCGCGCTTCGAGGACTTCGATGCCTACCAGCGCATCGAAGTCCAGCGGCAGGCCTCCGAGCGATTGAACATCAGCAACCCGTTTTTCCGCCGACATGAGGTCCGGGCCGGGGGCACCAGTCGGATCGACGGTGTCGAGTGCATCAATTTCTCGAACTACGACTACCTCGGTCTCAATGGCGACCCGCGTGTCTCGGCTGCCGCCGAAAAGGCGATCGCCGAATACGGCACCTCGGTTTCCGCCAGCCGCATCGTCTCCGGCGAACGTCCCATTCACCGGGAGCTCGAACGGGCCATTGCGGATCTGTACCAAACGGACGACGCGATCACCTTCGTCAGTGGGCATGCCACCAATGTCACCACGATCGGTCATCTGTTCGGGCCGCGGGATCTGATCGTCCACGACTCGCTGATTCACAACAGCGCACTGGTCGGAGCCGAGCTCTCCGGGGCCAAGCGGCGCATGTTCCCGCATAACGACTGGGACGCACTCGACCGGCTGCTTACCGAACAACGTGACCAGGTCGATCGCGTGCTCATCGTGATCGAGGGGCTCTACAGCATGGACGGCGACATGCCGGACCTGACGCGAGCCATCGAGATCAAGAAGCGCCACGGGGCCTTCCTGATGCTCGACGAGGCCCACGCCCTGGGCGTGCTCGGCGAGCGCGGCTGCGGGACGTGGGAAGCGCAAGGGATCGACCCGGCCGAGGTCGATATCTGGATGGGCACGATGAGCAAGACGCTGTCGAGTTGCGGCGGCTATATCGCCGGCAACACGGCCTTGATCGAGATGCTCCGCTACGGCGCCCCCGGTTTTGTGTACAGCGTGGGGCTGGCCCCGCCGCTGGCGGCGGCCGCCCTGGCCTCCCTGACCATCCTGCGCGACGAACCGGAACGGGTGGCGCGGCTGCAGGCCAACGGACGCCACTTCCTCGATGCAGCCAAGGCACGGGGCATCAACACCGGCGACAGCGAGGGCTATTGCGTGACGCCCGCGATCCTCGGCAGCTCCATCAAGGCGGCCAACTGCTCGAACGCAATGCTCGATCAGGGCATCAACGTGCAACCAATCATCTATCCGGCCGTCGAAGAACGTGCCGCCCGTTTGCGTTTCTTTCTTTCGGCCGAGCACACGAAAGAACAGATCGACACGACCCTCGACCGGCTTCAGGCATGGCTGTGAGGTCGTCGTAGTCCACCGAGTTCGGTCATGACCGTGCATACCAATTTGCGCATAGACCGAACTGCGGCCCGACCGCCGGGTCGAAACCGATCGACATACACCCCATATCATCAGGAAGTTACGTGAAAACCTTATCTTCTCTCATATCACGATCAGCGTTTGCCACCGTCGGCTTTCTGGCCCTGACCCTGCTTGCTGGCTGCCAGCACATGGCCACCAAGCCGACCACCCAGGACTATGACTCCCCTGCCCTCGACGTGGAAGGCGAGAAACGCCTGCCCGCGGACATCGCCACCTTTCTGAGCAAGGCAGCCGCGGATGATCAGGCCAAGTTTTCCGAAAGCCCGTGGGGCTCGCCGGCCACGCTGACCGCACGTCCTCCCTACAACGCCGCCAGCGGGCGCGTATGCCGCCGGGTCGATGTCTCCACACCGGCCAGCGGTTCCTTGGCGGGTCTGGCCTGCCGGCACGACAACACCTGGCACTGGGTTCGGAACGTGACCCGCTGATCCAGCGATCACTGCCAGTACGCATTCACTTCTTTACCGGCTAAACCACCATGCTTCGATTCCCACACCTTTTTTCCATATTCATGGCCAGTCTTCTGATGGTGGCCTTGTGGCAACCCGTGGCCTCGGCACAGGAAACGCCGGGATCGGGCACCAGCGGGCTCAGCGAAGATGAGCGTGCGAAACCCGTTCCCGAGGAAGTCGACGAGGGCGAAGGCGCACGAGCCGACTGGTCCGTCGGCTCCTGGGGCAACCCGGGCAAGGGCAACAAGAACGTCGACGAAGAGTCGCTGCCTCCATTCGGGGCCCACCTGTTCGAGGGCGGCTTTCGGGATACGCGTGCCGATGGCATGAACCCGAATTACCGCGTCGTGCCAGGTGACCAGATCACGCTGCGCGTGTGGGGCGCCGTGGAAATGCAGAGCGTCCTCTCGGTCGATTCGCAGGGGAATGTCTTCATCAGCGGCGTCGGCCCCGTCCCGGTTCAAGGGGCGAGTGCGGGTGAGCTCAACAACCGCATCACGTCTGCCATCCGCTCGGTTTATCCGGACAACGTCGAGGTCTACACCAACTTGCAGGGCGTGCAGCCGGTTGCCGTGTACGTCACGGGCTTCGTCAACAACCCGGGCCGCTATGCCGGCGTGCCGACGGATTCGCTGCTGTATTTCGTCGCGCAGGCCGAAGGTATCGATCCGGTACTGGGCAGCTATCGCCAAGTGGACGTGATGCGCAATGGCAAGGTCATTACCTCGGCGGACCTCTACGACTTCCTGCTTGAGGGCGAACTTCCCCGTCCGCAGTTCAAGGACGGCGACACCATCATCGTGCGCGAGAAAGGCCCGACGGTGGCAGTCACCGGCGAGGTGGCGCGACCGTACGCCTTCGAACTCTCGAAGGACGGCGCCACCGGTGGGACCCTCCTGGATCTGGCCCGCCTGAAATCTGATGTCTCGCACGTGCTGCTGCGCGGATTCCGCGGCAACAAGCCGATTTCCGAGTACGTGCCGCTCGACAACTTCACCAAGACGGCACTCAAGAACGGCGATGACATCCTGTTCTCCAGCGACAAGCGCGAGGAGTACATCGTGGTTCAGCTCGAGGGAAGCTTCTTCGGCCCGTCGCGCTACGTACTGCCGCGTGATGCCTCGCTGCACGAGCTGCTCGACGCCGTCGCGGTGCCGCCGAAACTCACGGCGACGAAGGACGTCTCTATCCGCCGGAAGAGCATCGCCGAGCGACAGAAGATCGCGCTGGAGGAAAACCTGCAGCGGCTGGAATCGACCTATCTCGGCGCCTCGTCCTCCACACCGGAGGAAGCCGAAATCCGGGTCAAGGAAGCCGAGCTGATCACCGAGTTCGTCAAGCGGGCCCGTGACGTCGAGCCCAGCGGCCGACTCGTGGTCGCCGATAACGGCGAGGTAACCGACCTCCGTCTGCGTGACGGCGACGTGGTGACCCTGCCGGAGAAATCCGACTCGATCCTGATCAGTGGCGAGGTCGTCATGCCGCAATCGGTGGTCTTCCGTTCGGACCGCGACGTCGAGGATTACATCGAGAGCGCCGGTGGCTTCAGCTCACGCGCCGATGACGATCGCATCCTGGTAGTACACGCCAACGGCGAGGTGGATCAGGCCGGCGAGACGACCATCCGTCCGGGCGACGAGATTCTCGTCCTGCCGAAGGTCCCGACCAAGAACCTGCAGCTGGCGACCAACATCACGCAGATCCTTTACCAGATCGCGATCGCCGCCAAGGTAGCGCTGGACCTGTAATGGCCACGAGTACCGACAAGACCCACGAGCAGCCGCAGACTGGCCGCACGTCCTGGGAAGTCGCCCGGTCGGTCTGGAGCGCGCTGTTCGTGCGGGAATTCCTCGCGCGGCTGATGGCCGACCGGCTGGCGTGGTTCTGGATGATCGTCGAGCCCATCGCCTTCGTGGCGATCATGATCGCCGTACGGGTGGTGGTGCTCGGCCAGAATGCGCAGATTGCCGGGGCGGAGTTCGTGCCCTGGATGATCACCGGGCTGATGGGGTTCTTCCTCTTCCGCGAGAACATGCAGCGCCCCATCGGCGCGATCGAGGCCAACCAGGGGCTGTTTGCCTACCGACAGGTCAAGCCGGTCGACCCGGTGCTGGTCCGCTGTTACCTCGAGGGCATGACGCGCAGCGTGCTCATGCTGCTGTTCATCGCGGTGGCCGCACTGATCCAGATCGATCTGGTGCCCGAGCGTCCGGTGATGGCAATCGGGGGCTGGCTTTCGCTCTGGGCCCTCGGTATCGGCGCCGGACTGACGCTGTCGGCACTCTCCGCGCTGGTGCCGGAGATCGCCAAGCTCGTGCGCATCGTCTCGTTGCCGCTGCTGATCCTCTCCAACGTCATCGCCCCATTGCACCTGCTGCCGCACGACCTGCTGGTGTACCTGATGTACAACCCGATCGTGCATGGCATCGAATACATGCGGATGGGTTTCTTCCCGTACTACCACGCGCTCCCGGGAACCGACATCACCTATCTCTGGTACTGGGCGCTGGGGCTCATGGCCCTGGGGTTGATGCTGCACCTTCGTTTCGAGATGAGGCTCAAGGCCAAATGATCGAAATCCGCAACCTGTACAAGCGCTATCACAATCACCACGGCAGTGAGTGGGTACTGCGCGACATCAACCTGACGATTCCCCCCGGCGTCAACGTGGGCCTGCTGGGGCGAAACGGCGCCGGCAAGTCGACGCTGCTGCGCCTGATCGGCGGCATGGACGCCCCGGAGCGGGGCGAGGTCGTTCGGCACAGCCGCGTGTCCTGGCCCATCGGTCTGACCGGCGGGTTCCAGGGCTCGATGACCGGCCGGCAGAACGTCAAGTTCGTGGCACGCATCCATGGCGGCGAGTCCAGGGTCCATGAAGTGATCGAGCAGGTGCAGTCGTTCGCCGAGATCGGCAAAGCCTTCGACGAACCGATGAACACCTATTCCACGGGTATGCGAGCCCGCCTGGCCTTCGGCATGTCGCTCGCGTTCAACTTCGACATCTACCTCTCCGACGAAGCCACGGCCGTCGGCGACCGGATGTTCAAGGAGAAGGCGAAGAAGGCGTTCAAGGACAAGGTCGGCGAGGCCAGCCTCATCATGGTTTCGCACCAGGAAGGCATCCTCAAGGAGCTGTGCCACGCCGGCATCTACCTGGAAGACGGGCGAGCCACCTGGTTCGACGACATCAACGATGCCATCAAGGTCTACCACGACGCGACCGGCGGGGAGTCGAAGGCCGACAAGGACCCCGATGACGCCCCGCCTGCCGACCTGACCCCGGCCGACAACAAGCAGGCGACCAAGTGGCTCAAGGAATATCGCCGGCAATGGCAACAGCAGCACACCGCTTTGAAGAAGGCGCGACAGCTTCGCCTGCCCGCCCCGGAAATCACGGAGCGAAAAAGGGCCATGGTGGCCACACGCCAGAGCATCGAACAGCTAGAAGCCTTTCTCGCCTCGAACCCGGCGCCTGGCGACGGTAACGAGACGACGAATCCCTCTAACACCAATCAGCAAGAATCTCCGCACTCATGAAATCCAAGATCCAACCTCATTGGCTGATTGCCTTGGTCGCGATCACGGCCGTTACCCTCTACTGGCACCTCTGGGCCGAGGACCGTTATGTCTCGAAAGCGACGGTGGTCCTGGAAAGCCCGCAGATTGCACCGCCGGAACTGTCGTTCTCTTCCCTGATGAGCGGCGGCACCGGTGGTCAAAAGGATCTGCTGCTATTGCGCGAGCACCTCCTGTCGGTCGACATGCTCAAGCGGGTCAGCAAGGAGATGCCGTTTCGCGAGCATTACAGCCAGAACGGCGATTGGTTCACCCGGCTGCACAACGCCGAGGCGCCGATCGAGGACCTTCACGACTACTACATGAAACGCGTCAGCGTCGAGCTGGATGATTACGCCGGGGTACTGAACATCAAGGTTCAGGCATTCAACCCGGAATTTGCCAAGCAGCTGGCCGATCTCCTGCTGGAAGCAGGCGAAGCGCACATGAACGAGATGGGGCAGCGCCTGGCCGAGGAGCAGGTGCGCTTCCTGGAAAAGCAGGTCGAGCGCCTGCACACCCGGCTGATGGACGCTCGTGACGACCTGCTGGCCTACCAGAACAAAGAAGGCCTGGTGGCACCGACGAAGACCGTCGAGGCATTGAACCAGGTCGTCGCGCAACTGGAGGGGGAGCTCTCCAAACTGAAGGCCCGACAGAAGGCCATTGCGAGCTACCAGAGCAATCAGTCGGCCGAGATGGTGCGGGTCAAGAGCGAGATGGACGCCCTCGAGAAGCAGATCAAGCTCGAGCGGGAGCGACTGGCCAAGGCGACGGGCGAGTCACTCAACCAGGTCTCCGCGCACTACCAGACGCTGGAGATCCAGGCCGAGTTCGCGCAGGAAACCTACTCCAGCGCCCTTGCTGCGCTGGAAAACACGCGCATCGAGGCCGCCCGCAAGCTCAAGCAGGTCTCGATACTGCAGAGCCCGCTGATGCCGGAATACCCGGTCGAGCCCGAGCGCACCTACAATTCGGTGGTGTTCGCGCTGATCACCCTGTTCCTGGCGGTGATCGTGCACATGCTCATCCTGATCATTCGTGACCATCGCGACTGACACCCGACCGCAGGGAACAGCATCGCTATCGCCGGGCGGCAACCCGGCAACATGACAAAGGGGGCCTTCAGGCCCCCTTTTTTCTTTCCATCCCCGCTTCAGGCGTTGTCGCGCCGATCGCTCAGAAATAGCCTTCCTGCTTTTTCTTCTCCATCGAGGCGGCCGAATCGTGATCGATCACGCGGCCCTGACGCTCCGAGGTATTGGTCAGGAGCATCTCCTGGATGATGTCGGTGAGCTTGTCGGCCTCCGACTCGATCGCCCCGGTCAGCGGGTAGCAGCCGAGCGTCCGGAAACGGACCTTCTTCATCATCGGCACCTCGCCCTCGTTCAAGGGCATGCGATCGTCGTCGACCATGATCAGCGTGCCGTCACGCTCGACCACCGGGCGCTCCGCGGAGTAGTACAGCGGCACGATCGGGATGTTCTCGAGGTAGATGTACTGCCAGATGTCCAGCTCGGTCCAGTTGGACAGCGGGAAGACCCGGATGGACTCGCCCTTGTGCTTGCGGGCGTTGTACAGCTTCCACAGCTCGGGGCGCTGGCCTTTCGGGTCCCAGCGGTGCTGGTCGGTGCGGAACGAGAACACGCGCTCCTTGGCGCGGGATTTTTCCTCGTCGCGGCGCGCCCCGCCGAAGGCGGCATCGAAGCCGTACTTGTCGAGCGCCTGCTTGAGACCCTCGGTCTTCATGATCTCGGTGTGAAGCGCCGAGCCGTGCGTGAACGGGTTAATGTCCTTCTCCACGCCTTCCGGATTGACGTGGACCAGCAGGTCCATGCCGACTTCCTCGGCCATCCGGTCGCGAAACTCGTACATCGCCCGGAATTTCCAGCGGGTATCGATGTGCATCAGCGGGAACGGAGGCGGTCCCGGCGCAAATGCCTTGCGGGCCAGGTGCAGCATCACCGCCGAGTCCTTGCCGATCGAGTACAGCATGACCGGGTTCTCGGTCTCGGCCACCACCTCACGCATGATGTGAATGCTTTCGGCTTCGAGCCGTTGCAGATGGGTCAGTGTGGTCACCGTCCGGCTTCCCTGCCGACTCTTGTTCGGGTGCGCCTGATACTCCTGCCGGGGCGACGACCGGGAACTACGGGGACGCCCCACCACCCGCAGGCGGTCCCGATGTGGCCGCAACGCCTGTTGCAACGCCGGCGTCTGCACCGCGATGCCGCGGGTGACGATCGCCAGCGGGTCGCCGATCCGCTCGGCCGCCGCCAGCCAGAACTCGACGTATTCATGTGCCCGCACCGGCTGGCTGAACAAGGCAAACAACAGCCGTCCGCGCGCGTCCTGGAGGGTCAACTGGTAACCGCCCGCCAACGGCGCATCGGCCGGCACGTTCCGCAAGGCCCCCACCAGCACGGTGGCATCATGGGCGCTCGCCCACTCAAGGCCCTTGCCGATCGGGCCGGTCTTGCCGCGCGGCATGGAACTGCGGGGCGGCACCAGCCCCCAGTCGCTCAACTGCCGGCGGATTTCGCGGGCATCGGGACGCGTCCCCATGCGTCGCTCGACCGCCTCACCGAGCTGCTCCACATCCCAGCACCGCCCCGGCTCCTCGACGAGCACGCCACGCAAGACGGAACCGAGATTCTCGGTCGGCTGACTCTCCGCCTTGCGGGGCCGCCCACGGCGACCCACATCCACGGCCGGCCAGCCGCCGCGCTTGAAGGCGGCAAAGGCCGCTGTCACGGTAGGCGCACTCACGCCGGCCCGCTTGGCCGCCTCTGCCACCGTCAGGCCATCAAGCCTCAGCTTGACTGCCTCTCGACGACGACGATTGACTTCGTCCGGCGAAAAACGTTTTCTCGCCATGAAAACCTCAAGCGATTGTTTTAAAGAGCACTTCCCGGGCGTTTCCGTCGCGTGAATCCGGAGGTGATTCGGAAGTGTATGGAACGCCTTCGAGGATAACAATCCACGTTCAGCGGCGGCGACGTACCAGACGATAGACCCGCTGGAACAACGACAGGGTTTCGGCCGGCCGTGCCTGTTTCCAGGCCTCCAGCAACGAGACCGCAGTCTCGACATCGACCAGCTCGCCGCTCACAGGATCGCGGTAACGCGGGTAGAGAATCAGGGTGCCGGCAACCAGCTCGTCCAGCGACAACGAACGGCCACGTCGGAGGCTTTCCAGTCGGTCGGTCGTCAATCCCCAGCCGGCGTAAAACGGCATGCCGTAGGTAGTTACGGACACCCCGCGGAGCAGCGCCTCGAAGCCGGCCAGAGAGGTCATGGTATGCACTTCGTCGACCTGGTCGAGCAGGCTCGTCATGTCCGCATCGACCAGTTCGCGATCGGCCAGCCCACCATCGGGTGACACCTCGCCCACTCTTGCGCCACTCATCACGTCCGGGTGCGGCTTGTAGACGATCCAGGCCGAGGGGTTGGCCGCTCGCGTCGCCTCGAGCAGGGCCCGATTGGTGCGCACCGTGCCGGCGCCACGCCGGATCGAAGCGTCCGTCTCGACCTGCCCCGGCACGAGGATCACCTTGCGGCCCGGCGGGGCATTCAGATCGCAGCTGCGACCGACGTTGTACTTGGTCAGCCGCAACGCCACTAGGCGCTTGCGCAAGGCACGCGCCCGAGCACGGAGGGACTCGTCGAACCGGGTCTCGGCGAGCAACACTTCGAGGTTACTGGGGGCTGTCGGGTCGAAATAGATACCGCGGGAGTCGAGCACCAGCGACAGCGGCTCGACCAGATCGACCCCCAGCCCGACCGAGCGCAGAAACCCGTCCTCGACGCGCCACAGCGCCCTGCCCGCCCGCGCGGCGCGCTCCGGCATCTCCGGCGGCATCGATGCGGCCCAGCCGACCACCGGCCGGTTGTCGTCCATCGCGGCTGGCAACGGCCCGGCCGAGACATGGGACACATCCGCCGCCGGCCCGAGAAAATCGGAGACGAATCGTCGCTTGCGACGCGACAAACCAACGGTCAGCCACCGTCCCCGGCTGGCCTCCTGCTGTCGGTATTGCTCGGCGATACGCCCCAGTGCTTCCTCCGGGGAGCATCGCTGCTGGGTGTAGGGATTGATGTAGCGGGGATAGCGCAGCACCGCATGGGCAAACAGGGCCACCAGGTCCCGACTCGCCCCGCGCCGGGGGCTGGATTGGCGATCGTGGGTCAGGCCCCAACCAGCGTAGAACGGCATACCGAAGCAATGCACCGTCTTGCCGGCCAGCAACGCCTCGAAACCCATCTGGCTGGTGACCGTGTAGACGGCGTCCACGGCATCGAGCACCGCCCAGGGAGAGCGCGGATCGGCCAGAAGCGTGCAGCCGGCCTCCTGCGCCGCTTCGAGCAGATACCCCTGCTTCTTGCCAGCCAGCACGTCCGGGTGAATCTTGACCAGTATCTCCGCCCCCGGATTGTCCGCGATGGCCTCGTCCAGCATCCGCCGGAAGGTGACGACATCGGCCAGCCCGTAGCGCACCGAGGCATCGTTGAGCGTCTGGTCGATCACCAGCACCCGGGGGCGACCATCGCCTGCGGGCAACGGGACATCCGGCGCGGTGTTGTACTTGGACAGGCGCCAGTCGACCACCTGCTGCATCAACCGCCGCGCCCGTTGTCGAGTCTCGGTATCGAGGTCGTCCGCGAGGATCATCTGTTCGAGTCGGCTGGGTGCGGTGGCATCGAAATAGATGCCGATCGGGTCGACGATCAGGCTGTGCGCGGGCGACCCCGTCACTCCCAGACCGAGCGAGCGAAAGAAACCGTCCTCGAGCGTCCACAAGGGCAGTTGTCGGTCTTGTGCATAGCGGCGCGCCGCCTCCCAGCTGGGCTTGCGCCCCCAGCCGGCCACCACGTCGAAAGACGTTGCTCGCCAGGGACGGATACGCTCCAGCTCCGCGTCGAGAAAGGCCGGCAAGGTGGCCATGCGCGCCATGCCGGCGGAGAAATGCCCTACCCGCGTCATGAGCGTGCCGCCTCCCAAGCGGCCCGTCGGAGATCGGGTTGGTCGAGCAGGGCAACGATCGCCTCCACCCAGGATTCCGGCTGCATAGGACACAGTCGACCATTCACGCCGTCGGCAACCGTGTCGCGATACACGGGGTCATCGGCATAGACGCCGACTGCCCCCGCGGCGGTAATGTCCAGCAGCTTGGTCGGCGCGCGGGCGGCATTGAACCGTGACGGCAGCAGCGGTGCGACCCCGACCGCGCGGCCCGGCCGGGTCACAAAAGCGCGATAGGCCTCCCAGCCCATCGGCGAGACCACCGAGACGCCCGACAGCCCCTCGTAGGCACGCGCCACGCGCCGGTCACCGATCACCTCGAACGTTGCTGACGGCACCCGGTCCAGCACCGCTGCCATCACCGGGCGAAGCCAGCGATGCTCCGCCAGGTGGGACGCCGAGCCATGATAGAAGACGCGGGTTGCGTCGGGATCGAACCCCGCCGGGTCCCGATACGGCGAAACCGCGGGCAGCACGGTCGGTGACCAGGCGGCATATTTCTGGGCGAGATACGGTGTGGAGACCAGCAGTTCCGCCCCGATGCGCCGAAGCCATGCCTGGTGACGCCCTGCCAGCCGATAAAGCTTCCAGCGGTAGCGCCACGGCAGGCCCACCCAGGCCGCCGGGTCGAACAGGTCGTCATCCATGAAAAAGCTCACGCCGGCAATCCGGTCCCGGTATCGGGTCACCCATCGGCGCCAGGCATCGGTGACATAGCGGCTGAACACCAGCCACACCCCCGACGGCGGGGCTTGCGCGGGCGGCGAGTCCAGTCGCACCAGCTCGGGGTCGTGCCCGCTGAAGGCAGTCACATGGGGGCGGACGAAGAAGTCGGTTGACGGGTTCCGCCGCTCCTCGACCACGATCGTCTGGCGGCCGGCAGTAACACGCGGCTGGTCAGATCTCATGCAACACCATCAATGTGAATCGCCGCCGATGCGGCCAAGCCCTCGCAAAATCCAGAAAATCATCCCGGCCATCGCCGCCCCCGGTTAGTCCGATCAACGCAGAGAAAAATCCTCGTGCGCCAGTGTCAGATTCGGGTTGTAGGCCGGGTCGTTGTCGAGTGCCCTGCCCCAGCGTGCCCGCATGGTGGCGACTTCCCGCTCGAAGCGGCGACGCTTTTCCGGCGTATCGCGCCCGCCGCGGGAAACGGACTCGTGGTGGTAGGCCTCGGCGTAGGGTGTCCACAGGTTGCGGTAGCCGGCCTCACGGACCTTCAGCGAGAAATCGACGTCGTTGTACGCCACGGGCAAATTTTCCTCGTCCAGCCCACCCACTTCGTCGAATACCGATCGGCGCACGAGTAGGCAGGCGGCGGTGACCGCCGAAACGTTGTGTGCCAGCTTCAATCGCGAGAAGTACCCGGGATGGTCACCCGGGAAATGCTTGTGACCGTGGCCCGCCACCCCGCCGATGCCGAGAATCACCCCGGCATGCTGAATCCGCCCGTTCGGGTAATAGAGCTTCGCCCCGACACAGCCGATCTCCGGGCGGCACGCCTGCCGGACCATCTCGTCCAGCCAGTCGGCGTTGATCGGTTCGATGTCGTTGTTGACCAGCCCGACCAGCGTGCCCCTGGCCTGCGCGACGGCATAGTTGTTGATCGCCGAGAAGTTGAACGGACGGCGCCATTCCAGCACCCGCACGCGCGGATCGCGCTTGAGATCGTCGAGATAGGCGAGCGTCTCCGGGCATCGTGACTCGTTGTCGACGATCAGCACTTCCAGGTTTTGGTAGTCGGTCCGCTCGAGAATGGCATCGACGCAGGGCCGCAAGATATCCACCCCGTCCCGCGTCGGGATGATCAGGCTGACCAGAGGCGGCGGGTCCGGAAGCGGCCAATGCACCCGGTAGGCATGGGGCACCTCGCTTGGCTCGGCAGACGCTCCCGGCACTGCCTCGGCAAGATAATCGGCAACAGCACGCACAGCGGGGCTGCCGATACGGTCCTCGCCATTCGCCGAACGGTGATACAGCACCCGGGGAATATGATGGATCTGCTCGGGGGCCAAACCATGCGTGAAACGCAAAAGCAGGTCATGTTCCCAGCCCCCGTCGACCAGCTCACGAAATCCGCCCATGGCCAGCAGCCGATCCCGTCGGTAGACACATAGGCGGGAGACGTAGTTGTGCGCCAGGGCGAGATCCGGGTTCCAGTCCGGCTTGAAATGCGGATCGACGCGCTCACCGTCTGCCGTCAGACGATCTTCGTCGGAATACAGCAACTGCAATTCAGGTGTGTCCCGAACCACCTGCGCCACGGCCATCAAGGCGCCCGGCGCCAAGCAGTCCCGGGCCCCCAGCAAGGCGACGTAATCGCCGGAAAGTCCGGACACACCCCGGTTCATCACCGTGGGCAGGTCTTCTCCCCGCGCCCACGGCATGGATGAGATACGCGAATCCTGCCCACTCACCTCCGCCAACTCCCGCTGAATATCGGCGGGGGCATCGGCAGGCATCAAGACGCAAAGCTCCCAATCCGAGAACGATTGCGACCGCAACGAATCCAGCGTTTCCTGAATACTCCTTGGACTCGCGTCGACCAGCGGCATCAGGAAGGAGAAACGCACGTCGGGCACGGGTCGCCCGCTGCCTTCGGTCGTCACAGGATCAGGCGGCAGGCGCCGTTCCGACTCGAATCGAAGCCAGGAGGAATACTCCTCGGTGGGGGGGAGGGAATGGCAAGTCCGCTCGTAACGGCGCCACGCCGACTCACGCGCCCGGCGGGAACCCAACCACGAAAGCCAGATGCGCAGGCACGCCAGCCGCGAAAGCCCGCGGAAGTCTCGGTCAAGCTGGCGAAGGCGCGACCAGAGCCCCGACCAGGCAGCGAAACGACTCACCCGGCGGAAACTACTCCACGTATCGCCCGCGGCATCGGACGACAGGACCGTCAAACGACAACCCGAGCCGAGCGCATCGCCCGGCACCAACCGACGGGTGTCCCGTCCCGGGCGGGCCCGCAACCGGGATACGACTCCGGTCGCCGGGCAGCGCAGTTCAAGCTCGACGGGTACCGCGTTGTAGTTGTGACACTCCCACCGATACCAGCCCGCACGTCCCACTCCCACGGCCGCCGCGCCATCCACGACGGACATCGACTGTTCATCCATCATGATGTCGCGAAAGTCCCAATAAAAATGGCGCCGAAGGCCGGCACAAACCAGGCCACTCAAACGGTCCCGCTATTTCGATGCCGCGCAGTCCGGTTTGTTCCCCTATCTGTCCTCACTCTCAATGGGGTGAACGCCCAACAAGCAGACCCTGCTACTGGATCTTGGCACTCTTCGCCAAGTTGTGGCGGGCACATAGCAACTGAACGTTCTCGGCCTTCAAGGATGTGCCTCCTTTGGAGTACGGGACGATGTGATCGAAGTGAAGCTCGTCAGTCGCGCCACACTCCACACACTTACCTCCGTCACGCTTCCAAACTTCCAGTTTCACCGCACTCGGAATCACTCGCCGGCGTGGCTGCTGATTTGAGTGATGTGACGGCAATTCCGCAGCCAGATCCTCATGTTCAGCCTCAACGGCCAGCAGCTTGAACTTAAAAACCTGCCGATGCCCGTCATGCTCTTTCCAAGAATCAACCAGTTGGAAATAGCCGTTATCAGACCAAATACCCTTCTTGATCTTCTCGTAAACACGGACCATATCCGGCGGCTTCAAGCCATTCTTGTACTCCTGAGCAGCTTGATGAAACTTCCCATTCTCCGTCAGTCGCCCTGACGGAAGCGTTTCTGGCTGATCAAGTAATTTGGGATACACAGACCCAGCAGAAGCGGGTGCATCATGGCCTTCGTAGACAAGAACAGAACCACCCTCTTCCAGCCGATCTTGGTAGGGCGCGTTTGCGCGGACCGACATCAGAACGACCGAATGCCGACCTCGGATCCGAAAGTTCATGCCACGCTGCAGACTCATGCCCTCACGCGAACACATCTCGAAATATGAAATAACGTTGTCGTGCATTGCCGCTGTCCCTAGGGGGCTAGTGAATTAGGGACAGTCTACGTGCCGCGACTAGGAAGCCGCGAGCGGGGAAGATCAAGTTAAATCTGGCGCCCAAGGCAGGATTCGAACCTGCGACCTACCGCTTAGGAGGCGGTTGCTCTATCCAGCTGAGCTACATGGGCAGTCGGAAGGAAGCGGGATGGTAACACGCGCGCCGAACCGCCCTCCAGACCGCCTCTGCACGAGTCGATCGCGTCTCCGCGGGACCGACAAAGGGTTAGTTGCGAGCCTCGCTCGACGGCCCTGTCACTCGTTCTCGCGGTGCAGTTCCAGGGTCGGGCCTTCGTTCGTCCACTTGATGGTCACGACGATCGGCTGGCAGCAAACGCTGCAGTCCTCGACGAAGGTCTGCTCCCCGGCACTGGTGTCGATCGAGAAGTCGACCGGCTCGCCGCAGTAGGGGCAGACGGCACTGGCTTCGATGAGTGGTTCCATGGCGGGCCTCCCGGGAACGACGCAGGACACTCCCCTGCCCCTCGAACATAGGGAAGCCCTGCGAAAATAGCCAACCTGTCTGCCGCATATGTGCCGGGCAAACAAAAAGCGCGCCCGGAATGCTCCGAACGCGCCTTGTCATGTTTCGTCGCACGGCCCCGGCCGTGGAGCGATTAACCCATCTGGCGGATCAGCTCCTCGCCGAAGGCCTTGCAGCCGACCTGGTTGGGCTTGTCCATCAGGCGGGCAAGATCGCCGGTGACGTTGCCGCTGGCGATCGCGCCTTCCATCGCCTTGCTGACGGCGTCGGCCGCCTCGGTCCAGCCGAGGTGGCGCAACATCATCTCGGCCGAGAGGATGACCGACGACGGGTTGGCCAGGTCCTTGCCGGCGATGTCCGGCGCGGTGCCGTGGGTGGCCTCGAACATGGCGACGGTGTCGGAGAGGTTCGCGCCCGGCGCGATGCCGATGCCGCCGACCTGAGCGGCCAGCGCATCCGAGACGTAGTCACCGTTGAGGTTCAGAGTGGCGACCACGTCGTACTCTTCCGGCACCAGCAGGATCTGCTGCAGGAAGGCATCGGCGATCGAGTCCTTGATGACGATGTCGCGACCGGTGTTCGGGTTCTTGAACTTCATCCACGGGCCACCGTCGAGCGGCTCGGCACCGAACTCCTCCTTGGCGAGCTCGTAGCCCCAGTTCTTGAAGGCGCCCTCGGTGAATTTCATGATGTTGCCCTTGTGCACCAGGGTGACCGAATCGCGGTCGTTGGCGATCGCGTACTCGATCGCGCGGCGCACCAGCCGCTTGGTGCCGTCCTCGGAGACCGGCTTGACGCCGATGCCCGAGCTCTCCGGGAAGCGGATGTTCTCGACACCCATCTCGTTCTGCAGGAAGTCGACCACCTTCTTCACTTCCGGGGTGCCGGCGGCCCACTCGATGCCGGCGTAGATGTCCTCGGAGTTCTCGCGGAAGATGACCATGTCCGTCTTCTCCGGGTGCTTGACCGGGCTCGGCGTGCCGGTGAAGTAGCGCACCGGGCGCAGGCAGACGTACAGGTCGAGCTTCTGGCGCAGGGCGACGTTCAGCGAGCGAAAGCCGCCGCCGACCGGCGTGGTCAGCGGGCCCTTGATGGAGACGACGTAGTCGCGGATCGCCTCCATGGTCTCGGCGGGCAGGCCGCTGCCGTCCGGGTAGACCTCGGTGGATTTCTCGCCGGCGTAGACCTCCATCCACGAGATCTGGCGCTTGCCGTCGTAGGCCTTCTCGACGGCGGCGTCGATGACCTTTTTCATGACCGGCGTGACGTCGATGCCGATGCCGTCACCCTCGATGAACGGAATGATCGGCCGCGCCGGCACGTTCAGCTTGCCGTCGGCATCAACCGTGATCTTGTCGCCTTCGGGGATGGTGATCTTCTCGAAGCTCATGCGCTCTCTCCTAGATTTGATTCGTGAGTAACGGCCGACACTAATCCGGCCGTAGGGGAGGTCTGCGTGAATCCGATGCCTCTCTGCGGGTCTTGAGGCGGACAGATGCAAGGCGACCGTCCGCCGTGGAAGGGTCCCTCCCTTTCCAAGGACGGCAACGCAGCAGATGTCCGCCTCAAGGCTCGCCCTTCGGGGCCTGGCCAGAGGGGTATTGGATTCACGCAGACCTTCCCTTGGATGCGGCGCATTATACCGATTCCGTCCCGCCCACCGAGGCACAGCGGCAGGCCGCATGCGACGGGCATTCCCACCCTCGAACGGGCGGTGAAATTTTTTTGCTTCCCACCTCTTGAAATCACCGGGACCGCTCCTACTATTGGCACTCGAGTCGGGCGAGTGCTAACAGCGTCCCGGCGAGACCAAACTTGTCGAAATCCCTTTTTCTGTGTCAACGCATGGAGTAACCGCATGAAAATCCGTCCTTTGCATGATCGTGTGCTGGTAAAGCGCGAAGAAGAAGAACGCAAGACCGCCGCTGGCATCGTCCTGCCGGACTCGGCCACCGAGAAGCCCAACCGTGGCGAAATCGTCGCTGCCGGCCCGGGCAAGTCCAATGAGAAGGGCGAAGTCCGCCAGATTGGTGTGAAGGTCGGCGACAAGGTGCTGTTCAGCCAGTACGCCGGCACCAAGGTCAAGGTCGAAGACGAAGAACTGCTGATGATGGGCGAAGACGACATCCTCGCCGTCATCGAAGACTAATCCCCGGGAAAGACCCAACCCTTTCCACCGGAACCGATTAATCCAAGGAGCATATCGAGTATGTCTGCCAAAGAAGTTCGCTTTTCTACCAGCGCCCGCGATCGCATGCTGCGTGGCGTCAACACCCTGGCCGACGCGGTCAAGGTCACCCTGGGCCCGAAGGGTCGTAACGTCGTTATCGAGAAGAGCTTCGGTGCGCCGGCCGTAACCAAGGACGGCGTCTCCGTCGCCCGCGAGATCGAGCTCGAGGACAAGTTCGAGAACATGGGCGCGCAGATGGTCAAGGAAGTCTCTTCCCAGACCGCCGACGTCGCCGGTGACGGCACCACCACCGCGACCGTACTGGCCGCCGCCATCGTGCGCGAAGGCGTGAAGGCCGTCGCCGCGGGCATGAACCCGATGGACCTCAAGCGCGGCATCGACCGTGCCGTCGAGGCAGCGGTTACCGAGCTCAAGCAGCTCTCCAAGCCGTGCACCGACAACAAGGCGATCGCCCAGGTTGCCACCATCTCCGCGAACTCCGACAAGAAGGTCGGCGAGATCATCGCCGAAGCCATGGAGCGCGTGGGCAAGGACGGCGTCATTACCGTCGAGGAAGGCTCGGGCTTCGAGGACGAGCTGGACGTGGTCGAGGGCATGCAGTTCGACCGTGGCTACCTCTCCCCCTACTTCGTCAACAACCAGAAGCAGATGCTGGTCGAGCTCGAGGATCCGTACATCCTCATGCACGACAAGAAGATCTCGAACATCCGTGATCTGCTGCCGGCACTGGAAGGCGCGGCCAAGGCCAACAAGCCGCTGCTGATCATCGCCGAGGACATCGAGGGCGAAGCCCTGGCCACGCTGGTCATCAACGCCATGCGCGGCATCGTCAAGGTCGCGGCCGTCAAGGCACCGGGCTTCGGTGACCGCCGCAAGGCCATGCTGCAGGATCTGGCCATCGTCACCGGCGGCCAGGTGATCTCCGACGAAGTCGGCCTGACGCTCGAGAAGGCGACCATGGAAGACATGGGTACCGCCAAGCGCGTCGTGGTCTCCAAGGAGAACACCACGATCATCAACGGCTCGGGCACCAAGGAAGACATCGACGATCGGGTTTCGCAGATCCGCACCCAGATCGAGAACACTTCTTCCGACTACGACAAGGAGAAGCTCCAGGAGCGCATCGCGAAGCTGGCCGGCGGCGTTGCCGTCATCAAGGTCGGTGCCGCAACCGAAGTCGAGATGAAGGAGAAGAAGGACCGTGTCGACGACGCGCTGCACGCAACCCGTGCCGCCGTCGAGGAAGGCATCGTCCCGGGTGGCGGCGTCGCCCTGATCCGCGCGCTGACCAGCCTCGGCGAGCTCAAGGGCGAGAACGTCGACCAGCAGACCGGTATCTCCATCGCCCTGCGCGCCATGGAAGATCCGCTGCGCTTCATCGTCTCCAACTCCGGTGGCGAGCCGTCGGTCGTCGTCCAGGGCGTACGCCAGGGCTCCGGCAACTACGGCTACAACGCCTCCAACGGCGAGTACGGCGACATGGTCGAGATGGGCATCCTGGACCCGACCAAGGTCACCCGCTCTGCCCTGCAGAACGCCGCATCCGTTGCCGGCCTGATGATCACCACCGAGTGCATGATCGCCGAGATCCCGAGCAAGGACGATGGCGGTGCCCCGCCGGCCGACATGAGCGGCATGGGCGGCATGCCCGGCATGATGTAAGAAACGGGCGACTCGTCCGGCCAAACCGGCCGGACATCGCACCAGGAAACCCCGCCTCGGCGGGGTTTTTTTGTGCCCGACCAGCACCTGGGAACGAAAAAGCCCGCCGGACCACCAGGGCCGCGACGGGCTCGATCGAGTCGAGAGCAGCGGGATTATTCGTCCATGCCGCCCATTTCGTCTTTTTCCATCTCGTCATCCTTTTCCATCTCGTCGCCGCTCATGTCGTCCTTGCCCATCTCGTCATGGCCCATCCCGTCGCCCATTTCCTCGCCGGACATCTCGTCGCCACCCATCTCGTCATGGCCCATGGCGTCTTTTTCACCGTCCTCGTGAGACATCGCCAGCGTGGCGTAAACGTCCTTCTGCATGGAATCGGCCGCGATGGCGGCGCTGCCCATGGTCATCAGGCCGGCACAGATCATCGTTACAGTCATCGTCTTCATGGGAATACCCTCATGTCGATTGCTCAATAGCGCATGGCGGGACTGCCATGCCTCAGCGCAGTCGAGCCGGATGCTCAGCTGCCGCCGAACCAGTTGTAGCCCCGGTCCTCCCAGTAGCCGCCGGGGTACGTGTTGGTGACGAAGAGCGCCTCGACGTGCTTGGGGTTCTTGTAGCCAAGCTTGGTCGGCATGCGCAGCTTCAGGGGAAAGCCGTAGCGGGCGGGCAGCGTTTCCCCGTCGAATGTCAGTGCCAGCAGCGTCTGCGGATGGAGCGCGGTCGGCATATCGATGCTGGTGTAATAGCCGTCGGCACAGCGAAACCCCACGTATTTGGCCTCGACATCGGCGCCGATGCGGCGAAGAAAGTCCGAGAAGCGCACCCCACCCCACTTGCCGATCGCGCTCCAGCCCTCGACGCAGATCAGCCGAGTCACCTGGTCGGTCTGCGGCAGATCGCGCAGCTGGGCCAGTGACCACGGCCGCTGATCGGCGACCCGGCCGCCGACCTGCAGACGGAAGCGCTCGCCGTCGACCCGCGGCACCTTGTCCAGACGATAGTAGGCATTGAAGGGAAATGGTCGGGTGATCATCGACTCGGGATAGGTGGGTGCGAGCTGCTCGGGGTCGAACAACCAGGCCTGGACGCGGTCGTTGAAGCGCGAGACCTGTAGCAGGGCCTTTTCCACCAGCGGCTCGTCGCTGATCGAACACCCGCCGACCAGCGGCATCGCACCCAGTGCCAGCGAGCCACGCAGGAAGCGCCGCCGGTCCGGTTTTGCCGGCCCGATGTCTATCGGGCGCATTCGCCTCTCTCGATCGTTCATGCCGGCCCTCCCCTCATCGACCACGGATCATGCGCCACAACGAACTCGGCACCAGCAGCGCCATCGCCACGTGAATCACCACGAAACCGACCAGCGCGGCCATGGTGAAGAAGTGGACGTAACGCGCCGCCTCGTAGCCGCCCATCAGTTCACGCAGCAGCGGGAACTGCACCGACTTCCACAGCACCAGGCCGGAAACCACGAGCAGCACCAGATCGAGAATCACGAACAGGTAGGCCGCCCGCTGCACCGAGTTGTAGTGCCGCGGGTCGGCATGCGAGAGCCGACCGTGAAAGGCGGCCTTCAGATCGGCCACGAATCCGCGCGGCGAGAGCGGAAAAAAGCGCCACCACAGCCGGCCGGTACCGACGTTGACCGCGAGATAGATCAGGCCGTTGGCCACCAGCAGCCACATGGCCGCGAAGTGCCAGAGGATCGCACCGGCGAGCCAGCCGCCAAGCGTGATCTCGTCGGGAAAGCGAAAGTCGAACAGCGGCGAGGCGTTGTAGATCCGCCAACCGCTCATCACCATCAGCACCACCGCCAGGGCGTTGAGCCAATGCGTCAGTCGCAGCCACAAGGGGTGCACCGGCGACATGCCGTCACCGGACCTGCCACGCCGAAACCTGCTGGTCATGACGGACTGCGAATCCATGGACTGCCTCCTGGAAAGGCGAAGGTCGAACAACCGACCTGCATCACGATAGGCATATCCATCCATTCGCCGCGGGACGCTCCTCGGTTACAACCGCGATCGAATTCGCAGGGCGACCATCATTCGGCGCGCTTACAATCAATGCTGTAACCACATCCATGGTCCGGACGAATGACAGGGCATGGTGGGCAAGAGATGAGCGAGGAAGAGCTGCGGGGGCGGTTGCTGGACGGACTGTCCGGGGACAGCCGTGCCTATCACGCCTTCCTCCAGGCCACCAGCGACCTGCTACGGCGCTATTTCCGCCGCCGACTGGGCAGCCTGCCGGACGAGGTGGAGGACCTGGTGCAGGAATCGCTGCTGGCGATCCACGACAAGCGCCAGACCTACGATCCGGCCCTGCCGGTCACCGCCTGGCTGTACGCGATCGCCCGCTACAAGCTCGCCGACCTGCTGCGTCGACGGAAACGGCGTGAACAGCGCACCGATTCGCTCGATCAGGCGGCCATCCGGGAGCCGCGTGCCCCCGAACACGACGAGATGGCGGGCCGGGATCTCGAGCACCTGCTCTCCCTGCTGCCAAAACGCCAGCAACTGTCGATCCGGCACACCAAGCTGGAAGGTCTGTCGGTAATGGAAACCGCACAACGCACCGGCATGTCGGAATCGGCGGTCAAGGTCGGCGTCCACCGCGGACTCAAGACACTGGCCAGACTCATTCGGGGGGACACATGAAGACCGAGCAACTCGTATCCGTACTCGCCGCCGGCGAGGTGGCCGTGCCGCGTCGCGCGCTACCGAACCGGCTGGCCATGGCCACCGCCACCGGCCTCCTCGCAAGCTTGGCCCTGATGCTCGGGCTGCTCGGAATCCGCCCGGACCTGTCCCAGGCCGCCGCGGCGCCGATGTTCTGGATCAAGATCGGCTTTGCCGGCCTGCTAGCGGTGGCGGGACTGGCGGCGACGTTGCGCCTGGGCCACCCGGGCCTGCGGCTGGGTCGGCTGCCGACGTCCGCCGCTGCCGTTCCTGTGCTGCTCCTGTGGATGCTGGCCATCGCCTCGCTCAGCCAGGCGGCACCGTCTCAACGCGCCACTCTGCTGATGGGCGAGACCTGGAGTAGCTGCGCCTTCCTGATCGCCCTGCTGTCCGCGCCGCTGCTGGCGAGCTCCCTGTGGGCGATGCGAGGCATGGCACCCACCCGTCTGCGGCTGGCCGGTGCCGCGGCCGGACTGTTCGCCGGATCGCTGGCCGCGCTAGTCTATTCGGTGCATTGCCCGGAGATGAGCGCTCCCTTCATCGCCACGTGGTATCTGCTCGGCATACTGATCCCGACCGGCATGGGTGCCTGGTTCGGTCCGCGTCTGCTGCGCTGGTGACCTGAACGCCGAGCCATATCCCCAACGAAAAAAACCCCGCCATCAGGCGGGGTTTTCGTATGCGCAGGCTCGATTGGGGCAGTCAGTGTCCCTTGCCCTGCAACCTGTCCATCACGGCGTAGAGCACACCGGAGACGACAAAGGTCAGGTGGATACCGACCATCCAGGCCATGTCCCGATCGCTGAGGTTCTCGACGTTCATGAACGATTTCAGCAGCTCGATACCCGAGATGGCGACGATCGAGCCGATCACCTTGATCTTTAGATCGGTGAAGCCGATATGCCCCATCCATTCGGGTCGATCATGATGGCTGTGCAGATCCTCCATCTTCGAGACGAAGTTCTCGTAACCCGAAAAGATGATGATGATCAGCAGGTTCATGATCAGCGCCACGTCCACCAGCGTCAGCACGCCGATGATGATCTCGGACTCGCTCAGGCTGAAAGCGTGGCTGAGCAGATGCCAGAGCTCGGAGCCGAACTTGACCAGGAGGATCAGCATCGCGCCGACCAGGCCCAGGTAGACCGGCGCCATGATCCAGCGGCTGCCGAACAGAAAGTGCTCGAAATAGTGCTCGGCGTTGCTCGAACGCCGCTCGGGAGGATTGGGGGTTTCCGATTCCACGGTGGACCTCGATTCAGACATCAGACGGGCGATATCCCGCTGGCCGCTCGCGACGGGGCGGGCGCACGGGGCCGCTTATCCTACCACCGCGCCAGACAGGCGTCCGGCGCGAGATAGGACGGCGCAATATCTTCCAGGCGGGTGGGTTCGCGCTGACAGTCCGGCTCACAGGTATTGGGCCGCTGCAGTGAGGCGAGGTTGTCGCGGCTGAACGGCTTACCCGGCAACCACTCCATCACGCGCGCCTGCAGACGGGCGAGCCAGCCGGGCAGGCCGATCACCCAGCGCGGGTGACCGCTGGTCGATGCGGCATAGCTGACCAGTTCGCCGAGCGAGTAGTCGTGCGGACCGCAGAGATCGTAACTTTCGCCAAAGGTGGCCGGGTCGTTGATCGCCTCGACGTAGCGACGGGCGACGTCGCCGACGTAGACCGGCGAGAAGCGCGCGCCCGCGCAGGCCAGCGGGAAGATGCCCGGCATGAGCTTCGCCAGCCCGGCAAAGCGATTGAGAAAGGAGTCGCCCGGTCCGAAGATCACCGACGGGCGGAAGCTGGTGACCGCGATGTCGTGCTTGCGACCGAAACGGTGCACCCAGTTCTCTGCCTTGCCCTTGGTGCGCTGGTAGTGGCTGGCGCCGTTCTCCTCGTCGGCACCCAGCGCGCTCATGTGCAGGTAACGGGGCACGCCGGCGTCGGCGGCCGCTCGCAGCGCCGCCTTGGTGAGCTTGATATGGACGCGTTTGAAGCCCTGGCCATCGTTGCCGCGCTCGTTGAGGATGCCGACCAGGTTGACCAGGAGATCGGCGCCATCGAGCAACTCGGCCAGCCCGGGGGCCTCGCGATGCGTGGCCAGGTCCGACTGCGCCACCGACTTCATGTCGACCAGCACGACGCTCGGCCACAACCCCATGTCCTTGTGACGTGCCGCGAAACGGCTAGGCACGACGACTTCCCAGCCGGCTTCCGACAGCAAGCGCACGATCCGGCGGCCGACGAAACCGGTTCCTCCCAGGACGACCGCGCGGCGCTGCCCCCGCGGGTCGGTAATCCCACCAACGGCGTGTGATTCGTCCATAACGTCCCTGACAGTCCGACTGCCGAAAATGAGCGGACCGGTAGAGTACACTCGACCCCGCGGACAGACATAGCCTTACCCCACCACGGCAAGATCATGCACTTGCCCGGCAACGTCACGAGATGCCATGACAGCAAGCGACCACCCCGACTCCACCGGGACGCAATCCACGGACACGCTGGCCACGGACACATTGGTTGTCGGCGCCGGTGCCAGCGGACTGGCTACCGCCTATGCCCTGGCGCGCGAGGGCAAGCGAGTCACCGTCCTCGAGGCAGGCGACCAGCCCGGCGGCAACATCCGCAGCCACCGCGACGACCAGTGGCAGATTGAGATCGGTCCGAACACGCTGATGGTCAAGCAGCCGCTGTTCGAGCTGCTCGAAGAACTGGATCTGGCCGAAACGGCCATCTTCGCCGGCGAGGCCGGCCGCAAGCGCTACGTCGCCCAGGGCAAGCAGTTGATCGCCCTGCCGAGCAACCCGCTGGCCGCACCGTTCAACCCGCTCGTCGGGCCGGGCACCCTGCTTCGCCTGATGCGCGAACCCTGGGTCCGCCGCGCCGCCCACGAGGAAAGCCTGGCCGACTTCGTCCAGCGCCGTCTCGGCCGTAACGTGCTCGAGAACCTGGTCGATCCGTTCGTCTCGGGCGTCTATGCCGGCGATCCCGCCCGGCTCTCCGTGCAGGCCGCCATGCCGAAACTTGCCGCCATGGAGCGCGAGCACGGTTCACTGATCCGCGGCGGCTTCGCTGCCATGAAACACGCCCGGCAGCAGCGGCGCGACGGCACCGACTCGCTGCCACCGGCGTGGCGAGGCAAGCTGCTGAGTTTTCCCGACGGCATCCAGACCCTGACCGACCGACTTGCCGAGCGCATCACGGCGTCGCCCGGCGGCGAGATTGTCTGCGGCCGGCGGATCGAGACCGTGACCGGCGGTGACGGTGGCTGGCGGGTGACCGATGCCGAGGGACAGCAATGGCAGGCCCGCCATCTGGTGCTCGCCACGCCGGCACACGTCAGCGCCGAGTTGCTGCGCCCGGTCGACCCGCTGCTTGCCGAACCACTCGACGAGATCGTCTACCCGCCGGTCGCCTCGGTGGCGCTGGGCTTCCCCACCGGCATGCTGGCCCACCCGCTGGACGGCTTCGGTGTACTCCTGCCGCGCAATCAGAAACGCCGCACCCTCGGCGCCCTGTTCTCCTCGACCCTGTTCCCCCACCGCGCGCCGACGGGACACAAGTTGATCACCGCCTTCATCGGCGGACGGCAGGACCCCGAGGCGGTGGACATGACGGATGCGGAGCTGGTGCGCCAGGTGACTCGGGACCTGGGCGACCTGCTCGGCATCGAGGGCGAGCCGGTCTGGCAACGCGTCAGCCGCTGGCCGAAGGCGATCCCGCAGTACGAACTGGGCCACCTGGCGCGCATCGAACGACTCGATCAGGCATTGGCCGCCCATTCGCAGCTGTCGCTGATCGGCAACTGGCGGGACGGCATTGCCGTAGGCGATTGTCTGGAGAACGGCCGAGCGCTGGGCGAACGCCTGCTGGCCGACGACTGAGGCTCAGTCGCGATCGTCGTGGTCGAGATGCCTTGAGGAGTGGGAATCGCGGCGGGAGACGTCATCCGGATCGGCATCGTAGACGTTGCCGTCCCCTCCCGGGCCACCGGGGCCGAACGGGCCGCGCCCCGGGCCGAAACCGCCCCGCTCCACCACGACCTGCTGCAGTCGACCGGCGAGCCAGGCCCCGAAGGCCAGGCGTCGCAGGAACGGGGTGACCAGCACCAGACCCAGCACGTCGGTCATCGGCCCGGGCAACAGCAGCATCAGGCCACCGACGAAGTTGGCCGCCACGCCGAGGCTGTCGATCTCGCCACGACCGGTGCTCGCCATCTCCCGCTGGGCACGGGCCATGGCATTGGGTCCCGCGGTGCGCATCAGCCATGCGCCCCACACCCCGGTGGCCACGATCCACAGCAGAGTGGTCAGAAAGCCCATGGCAGCGCCCATCGCGATCAGCAGGACCAGCTCGACCAGCGGCAGAAACAGAATGAATCCGGACAGTTTTCGCATGGCGACTCGTGCTCAGAATGTATTTGTTTGCCGACTAACGATTGGAACGCTAGTCTCTCGACGGAACCAAACGACGTGTGACCGTCACCAACGGCCCTCACGCCTTCGACTTAACCCGTCCGACTGACAGTAATGACGATCGAGCAAAGCACAATAGCACTGGTGATCACGACGCTGGACGACCCCCGGGCCGCCGACGATTTCAGCGCCCGGCTGCTGGCCGACGGCCTGGTGGCATGCGTCAATGTCGTCGGTCCGGTCCGCTCGGCCTATCACTGGCAGGGCGAGCTGTGTCGTGACGAGGAATACCAACTCCACATGAAAACCAGTCCCGAGCGCATCGAGGATCTCAAGGACGCGATCGAGCGCTACCACCCGTACGACTGCCCCGAGGTGGTCATCCTGTCGGCCGAAAGCAGCCAGTCCTACTCAGAATGGGTTCAACAATGCGTCCAAACCGCTCACTGACCGTCAACCCGGCGCGCCTCGGCGCCCTCCTGTTCGCGGCATTTGCCCTGTTTTGGCAGACCGCGGTCATGGCCGAGCCCGAACTGCTCTCCGGCGAGGAGGCATTCGGCGTCGAGGCTGCCTACGACGACGGCGACATCCGTCTCGATTTCGAGGTCACCGACGGCTACTACCTCTACCAGGACAAGCTTAAGGTCGGCGACAGCAAGGGCATCTCGCTGGGCAAGCCGGAACTGCCCGAGGCCGTCATCGACGACGACCCCGTCTTCGGCAAGACCCCGGTCTACAAGGAAGACTTCTCCGCGCGGGTGCCGGTCACGCAGGGCAGCGGCGAGGCGCTCATCACGGTCGACTACCAGGGCTGCTCCGATATCCACGGTGTCTGCTACCCGCCGGAAACCCGCGAGCTGACCGTGCAGTTGCCGGACGAGGCGCCGGCCGCATCGGAGCCGGAATCCGACGGTGCCTCGCAAGGCGCCTCGAGCCGTGACGGCGGCATCAGCCTCGGCAGCTTCGGTCTGGGTGGCAGCGACGAGCCGATGGACCCTGAGGAGGCGTTCCGCCCCGAGGTCACCGCCGACGGCGACTCGGTGTTCGTCCGCTTCGACATCGTCCCCGAGTACTACCTCTACCGCGGCCGGCTCAAGGCGACTACCAGCGACGGGGCAACGCTCGAGGGCGCCGAGCTGGCCGAGGGCGAGCGCAAGGACGATCCCAACTTCGGCACCGTGTGGGTCTTCCACGACCAGCTCGACACCCGCCTGAGCATCGACGCCGACTCGCCGTACACGTTGGTGATCGGCTATCAGGGCTGCGCGGACATGGGGCTGTGCTACCCGCCGATGGAAAAGGCCTGGCGCATCGATCCGGCCGAAGGCACCGCCGAGCGCCTCGACGAGGTGCCGGACGATCTCGGTGAACCGACCAACGTCAAGGAGCTGCCGGCCCTCGACGACACGACCAGCGACGAGAGCCCGTCGAGCACCGGCACCACGCCGCCGCCCGCCGCCTCGACGCCGGCGGCAGGCGGCTCGGAGACCGACCTGATCACGCAGCGGCTGGTCGAGGGCACTCCCTGGGCGATCGTGCTGGGCTTCCTGGTCTTCGGCCTGCTGCTCGCCTTCACGCCCTGCGTGTTCCCGATGATCCCGATCCTCTCGGGCATCATCGCCGGTCAGGGCGAGCACATCACCACGCGCAAGGCCTTCGTGCTGTCGCTGGTGTACGTGCTGGCCATGGCGGTGACCTACACCGTGGCCGGGGTGCTCGCCGGGGTGTTCGGCGCCAACCTGCAGGCGGCCTTCCAGAACCCCTGGGTGCTGTCGAGCTTCGCGGTGCTGTTCGTCCTGCTCGCCCTGTCGATGTTCGGCTTCTATGAGCTGCAGCTGCCCTCGTCGATCCAGTCGCGCATCATGCAGGCACAGAACCGCCAGCAGGGCGGCACGCTCACTGGCGTGGCGGTGATGGGCTTCCTGTCGGCACTGATCGTCGGCCCCTGCATGGCGCCGCCGCTGGCCGGCGCGCTGATCTACATCGGCCAGACCGGCGATGCGGTGATCGGCGGTCTGGCGCTGTTCGCGCTGTCGATCGGCATGGGGCTACCCCTGATCCTCGTAGGCACGGTCGGCGGCAAGTACCTGCCCAAGGCCGGCAGCTGGATGGATGCCGTCAAGGCGGTCTTCGGCGTCCTGCTGCTGGGCGTGGCGATCTGGATGCTCGAACGCTTCCTGCCGATCACCGTCACCCAGATGATGTGGGCGGTACTGCTGATCGCCTCCGCGGTCTATATGGGCGCGACCGAGTCGCTGAAGGAGGCGGCTTCCGGCTGGCGCCGTCTGTGGAAAGCGCTGGGTGTGGTCCTGCTGCTGTGGGGCGCCCTGATCCTGATCGGGGTCGCCGGTGGCGGCAAGGGCACCGTATTCGCTCCGCTCGCGGGGCTGTCGGTGGGCGGGGGCGCGAACGCGCCGGACGAACTGACCTTCCGCCAGATCGACAACGAGGCCGAGCTCGACGAGGCCCTGGCCCAGGCCAAGGCCGCCGGCCAGCCGGTGATGCTCGACTTCTACGCCGACTGGTGCGTGTCCTGCAAGGAGATGGAGCACAACACCTTCAGCGATCCGGACGTGATCGAGGCACTGGACGGCTTTCTCGTCCTGCAGGCCGACGTGACGGCCAACAATCAGGAGCACAAGGCCCTGCTGAAGCGATTCGACCTCTACGGGCCGCCGGGCATCATCTTCTGGGACGCCCAGGGCGAGCGGGTCCGCGAGCACTGGGTGGTGGGCTATCAGCCGCCGGAGGAATTCCTCACCCACGTGCGAGGGGTGAGCCAGCGCTAGCCCCCGACGCCCCGCCCCGTGCGGGGCGTTCTTCGTTTGGGGGAGCCGATGACCCACCTATTCTCGCGCCGCGGTGGCGGCCGGTAATCGGCGAGATCCCCACGCAGACCACAAAAGCACAAGTTCGTGAAAAATCGGCCAATCGGCGGCGATTGGCAAAAAAACGCGCAGGAAAACGTGACTTAACCGCTTCCAGCCGGCACAATGCCGGAAAATCAACGGTCCAGCCGGGACATGGTCGTCCCGACCGGCGATAAGCAGCGAGTTCCCATGAAACGGATCCTGGTACTCAACGGCCCCAACCTCAATCGTCTCGGCAGCCGCGAGCCGGAGCGCTACGGCCGGCTGACGCTCGCCGACATCGGCACGCGGCTTGACGAGGCCGCTCACGGCCGTGGTGTTTCCCTGGAGCACTTCCAGAGCAACCACGAGGGCGAGGCCATCGACCGGCTGCATCGCGCCGCCGACGAGGGGCTAGACGGGGTGCTGATCAATCCCGGCGCCTGGACCCACACCAGCATCGCGTTGCGCGATGCCCTGCTCGCGATCGATCGGCCATTCGTCGAGATCCATCTATCCAACATTCACGCCCGCGAGGCGTTCCGACAGCACTCCTATTTCTCGGACATCGCCGTCGGCAGCATCGTCGGGCTGGGCGCACTGGGCTACGAACTCGGCCTGACCGCCCTGATTGAACACCTGGACGCCGCGTCCGTCTGATAGACACGAAAAACGCAAGAGACACACCATGGATATCCGCAAGGTAAAGAAGCTGATTGAGCTGCTCGAGGAATCGGGCGTCGCCGAGATCGAGATCAAGGAAGGCGAAGAGTCGGTGCGCATCTCGCGCAATTCCCAGCAGCCGCCCCAGCAACCGGCGATGATGCCGGCTGCGGCCCCGCAGGCACCAGCCGCACCAGTCGCGGCCGCGGAGACGGGTGGCGAGGCACCGGCAGAGCCCGCTGGCGAAACCATCAACTCGCCGATGGTCGGCACCTTCTACCGGGCGTCCTCCCCCGAAGCCAGCCCGTTCGTCGAAGTCGGCACCACGGTGAAGAAGGGCGACACGCTCTGCATCATCGAAGCGATGAAAATGTTCAACCAGATCGAGGCCGAGGTCGACGGGACCATCAAGTCGATCCTGGTGGAAAACGGCCAGCCGGTGGAATACGACCAGCCGCTGTTCGTGATCGAGTAAGGCACCGCCTGCGCCCGACACGTCCAGCCGCTTTCGTCTTCCCAGGAGTTTCCCCAAGATGCTGAACAAGGTTCTGATCGCCAACCGCGGCGAGATCGCGCTGCGCATCCTGCGCGCCTGCCGTGAACTCGACATCGGCACCGTGGCGGTCCATTCCACCGCCGACCGCGACCTCAAGCACGTGCGCCTCGCCGACGAGTCCGTCTGCATCGGCGGTGCGCGCTCCAACGAGTCCTACCTCAACGTGCCGGCGCTGATCGCCGCCGCCGAGCTGACCGACTCGTCGGCCATCCACCCCGGTTACGGCTTTCTCTCCGAGAACCCCGACTTTGCCGAGCGCGTCGAGGAGTCCGGCTTCATCTTCATCGGCCCCACCGCCGAGTCGATCCGCCTGATGGGCGACAAGGTCACCGCCAAGGAGACCATGCGGGCGGCCGGCGTGCCCTGCGTGCCGGGCTCGGAAGGTGCGCTGTCCGACGACCCGGACGAGAATCACCGTCTGGCGCGCGAGGTCGGCTACCCGGTGATCATCAAGGCGGCCGGCGGCGGTGGCGGGCGCGGCATGCGCGTCGTGCACACCGAGGCCCATCTCCACCACGCCATCGAGATGACCAAGAGCGAGGCGGGCGCGGCCTTCGGTAACCCCGAGGTCTACATGGAGAAGTTCCTCGAGCACCCACGTCACATCGAGGTGCAGATACTCTCCGACGGCCAGGGCAACGCCATTCACCTGGGCGAGCGCGACTGCTCGATGCAGCGCCGCCACCAGAAGGTGATCGAGGAGGCCCCGGCGCCCGGCATCACGCCGGAGCAGCGCGCCCAGATCGGCGCGGTCTGCGTCGAGGCCTGCAAGCGTATGAACTACCGCGGTGCGGGCACCTTCGAGTTCCTGTACGAGAAGGGCGAGTTCTACTTCATCGAGATGAACACCCGTCTGCAGGTCGAGCATCCGGTCACCGAGATGATCACCGGTATCGACCTGGTCAAGGAACAGCTGGCCATCGCCGCCGGCATCCCGCTCACGCTCAGCCAGGACGATGTCGAGTTCCGCGGCCATGCGCTCGAGTGCCGCATCAATGCCGAGGACCCGACGACCTTCGCCCCCAGCCCGGGCAAGATCACCAATCTGCACATCCCGGGCGGACTGGGTGTGCGGGTCGACACGCACGTCTACAACGGCTACTCGGTGCCGCCGTTCTACGACTCGATGATCGGCAAGCTGATCACGCATGCCGGCGACCGCGACGCGACCATCCGTCGCATGCGCGGCGCGCTCGAGGAAATGCTGGTCGACGGCATCAAGACCAATATCCCGCTGCATCGCGACCTGATGGCCGACGCCGGCTTCGTCCAGGGCGGCATGGACATCCACTTCCTGCACAAGCGCCTCGGGATCACCTGATGGCCCAGGAATGGCAGCACCTCTGGCTGGAAGTGCCGCGTGACGACGTCGAAGCGGTCGAGGATGCCCTACTGGCGGCCGGCGCCCTGTCGGTAACACTCGAGGAGCTCGGCGACGAGCCGGTGCTCGAACCGCAACCGGGCGAGTCACCGCTGTGGGCCGAAACCCGCGTGGTGGGCCTGTTCGAGGGCGACGTCTCGCCGGCGACGATCGTCGGCACCCTGCACGGACTACTGCGCCCTGCCCTGCTGGATCGACTTGGCCACTCGGTGTTCGACGAGGAAGACTGGGTGCGGCGCACCCAGGCGGACTTCCAGGCGATGCCCATCGGCGAACGCCTGATGATCGAACCGGCCTGGGACGACAGCGAGTCGACAGGCGACCGCCTGCCGATCCGGCTCGACCCGGGGCTCGCCTTCGGCACCGGCAAGCACGAGACCACTCGCCTGTGCCTCGAATGGCTGGAAACGCAGGATATCGCCGGCCAGCACTGGCTGGATGCCGGCTGCGGCTCGGGCATTCTTGCCATCGCCGCCCTGCGGCTTGGTGCGGGCCAAGTCGACGGCACGGACATCGACCCGCAGGCACTGACGGCCAGTCGTGGTAACGCCGAGCTCAACGACATCGACCCGGCGCGTTTCTCGCTGTATCTGGCCGCCGACTACCCTGCCGACCGGCAGGTCGATGGCCTGCTGGCAAACATCCTCGCACCAACGCTGATCGAACTGGCGCCCATGTTGAGCCGCCATCTCAAGCCGGGTGCGCGCTTCGTCCTGTCGGGCATCCTGACCCATCAGGCCGACGCCGTCGCTGCTGCCTGGCAGGCCGCCGGATGCCGGGTGGACACGTTCGGCGAACTGGGCGACTGGGCTCTGGTGGCCGGTCACCGACCGACCTGAAGCCGAACCCGGCGCTGCTAGCGCGCCGGCGGCTCGCGTTCGCTTTCCTCGCTTCCCGCCGACCATTCCTCGTTCGAGCGGCGGGCATCCTGCTGACGCTCAAGTAACGCCTCGATCCGGTCGAGGCGATGGAGAATCCGTGTCTCGACGCGCTCTTCATCCTCGCTGGTCGCCTCCATCTTCAGGCCGACCAGAAATGCCGCGATCGACGCACTGATCAGGCTCAGCCAAATCACGGCGATCGCGACATAGAGGAGGCCGAGCGATCGCCCGGCCTCGGTCTGCGGCACCATGTCGCCGTAACCGACCGTCGACAGGGTGACCATGACCCACCACACGCCGTCGCCGAAATCCTCGAAGGTCTCCGGATCGAGCAGGGGCATCAGCGAGCCGCCGAGCATCACCAGGAAGGCGGTCATCAGACCGATCGCGAAGAAGACATGCCGGCCCAGCTCGCGGAAGTAGCGCCGCCCCAGTCGCAGGGCGGTAATCAGTACCAGCAGCCCGCGCAACAGGCGCAGCCCGAGCAGGAACTCCACGGCCTGGATCAGGATCAACGGCAGGCCGATGGCGACGACACTCACCAGCAGCCAGTTGCTCTTGAGGTAGAAGACCTTGTCCTTGACCAGGGCCAGCAGGATCAGCTGTTCGACCAGGAAGAACCCCCAGATCAGCTGGTCGATCCAGAACCCCTGGCCGAACTCGATCCGGCCCGTCTGGGCCAGATACCATTGAAACGGAATCCACAGGGTAATCAGCAGCAGCGGCAGTTCGAGCCGATACGCCCATCGCTGGGCAGCCCGATCCTCATAGTCCGCCACCCCGGCGATGCCGAGAACGCGCGTGAGCTTCACGCCCCAGTAGATCATGCGCCGGGCGGTCTGCTTTTCCGGTGGATCGAGGAAGGGCTTATCCGCCAAAGCGCTGCCCTCCCGCCATGCGCGTCATCCAGCGGCGCAAAGGCGGCACGCCGGCAACCAGCTGCGTCGCGGCGGTGCGCGCCGCCACCGTCACGGGATCGCGGCGTCGATAGCCCCAGTCGAAGGCATCCATGAGCGACTGGACCAGTTGATTGTCCGCCCGCCGGCGGCGCTCGTAGGCGCGGCCCAGCCGCGCGGCGCCGGGCGCGTGACCATCCGACTCGCCCAGTAGCGCGTCCAGCGCGTCGACATCGGCGAACCCCAGGTTCGCCCCCTGCCCCGCCAGCGGGTGGATCGAGTGGGCCGCGTCGCCGACCAGGATGACCCGCTCGGCCCAATAGCGATGAGCGTGCAGGCGCCGGATCGGGAACCAGGCCTGGCCGGCCACCCGGTCGATCTCGCCCAGCTCCTCGGGGAAGTGGCGGATCGCTTCATCACGCAGTTCGGTCGGCGACAGAGCGTGGCGCGCTCGCACGCGCTCCGGCGCGTCGTACCAGACCAGCGACCCCCGCGAGCCGGCCAGCGGCAGGAAGGCCTGCGGGCCGTCCGGGGTGAAACGTTGCCAGGTAATGTCCTGCTGCGGGTAGGCGGTCTCCACCGACAGGATCTGCGCGGCCACGGCATAATCACGGCTGCTCGCGCCGATACCGGCCGCCTCGCGTATCCAGGAACGCTGACCGTCGGCACCGATAACGAGATCGGCAGTCACGGCCCGTCCATCGGACAGCGTCACCCTGGCGTTGCGCTCGCCGACTTCAAGCTGTTGCGGGACGCTGCCGGTCAGGCACTCGACGTTGTCGCAGCCGGCCAGCTGTTCCCACAAGGCCAGCTGCACGCGCCGGTTCTCGACGATGTAGCCCAGATACGGACGGCCAATCTCGGCCGCCTCGTAGGTCAGATCGCCCGGGGCGACGGCATCGAAGACCCGCATGCGCCGATAGAGGGCGGCGCGCTCGGCGCGAATGGCGGGCCAGGCACCCAGTCGATCGAGCAGCGCAATGCTCGCCGGCGCGAGCGCCGAGACCCGCAGGTCGAAGGGATCGTCACCAGCCAGTGGGGCGGGCGGCTCGCGCTCGACTAGCACCACCTCGAAATCGCGCCGCGCCAGAGCAAGCGCCGCGGCAGCACCGACCATGCCGCCACCGACCACGATCACGTCGGCGTGATGCGCCGCGGCCATCAGGCAATCCCCCGCGTGGCCCGCACCAGGCGGTTCTTAAGCGGCAGCAGGCCGTCGAACAGCGACAGCGTGCTGCCGCGCAGGTGTCCCAGCCCCGGCAGGTCGAGCGAGAAACCGCGCACCAGCCCGTCGGTCAGGCCGATGGTGCGGCGGTAGTCGGCCTTGCGCAGTGAGCGATATCGCTCGAGGCGCTCGGGATCGCCCGGGTCGACCGCCGCACCCCGATCGGCACGCAACACCCGGGCGAGATCACGAATGTCGCGCAGGCAGAGATTGAAGCCCTGCCCCGCCACCGGGTGCAGGGCGTGGGCGGCGTTGCCCAACACCACCAGCCGCTCGTCGACCGGCTCGGTGGCAGTCACCAGGCTCAGGGGATATTGCCCCCGCGGGCTGACCGCCGAGAAGCCGCCCAGACGATGACCGAAGGCCTCGTCGACGGCCCGGGCGAAGGCCGCGTCGTCGAGTCCGCCGAGGCGCTCGGCCTCCTCGCGGCGCGCGACCCAGACCAGCGAGACCCGGTCATCTGCCGCCGGCAGCACGGCCAGCGGCCCGCCGGTGGTGAAGCACTCGAAGGCGACGCCCCCGTGTGGACGCGACGGCATGGCGGTCGCCACGGTCGCTACCTGCTCGTACTCGCGCCGCTTGACGCCCATCTCGGCCTGCTCGCGTACCGCCGATTCGGCCCCGTCGGCCGCGACCACCAATCGGGCATGGCGGGAGACACGCTGCTCATCGGCTCCCTCGCTCAGGGTGACGGTCACCCCGTCGGCATCGGTTTCGTGGTGCTCGTAACGGGCCGGACGGCGATACGTCACCGGGGCGTCGCCCGACGGCGGCTCGGCGAGCAGCGCCTCGAGACGGTCGCCCAGTGCCCGGTTGGGCATGACGTAACCGAGCGCCTCGACACCGGCGGAGCGGGCGGTGATGCGCGTCAGGCCGAAATGGCCGCGATCGAAGACCCGCACCTCGCGAATGCGCTCGGCGGCAGCGGAGAGCGATGCATCCACCAGCCCGAGGGTGTCGAGGTACTGCCAACCCGCGTCGGCTACCGCCGTCAGCCGGCGGTCGAAGCTGGCCGACTCACCGGGCGGACGGGGCTCGACCACCTCGACGCGCCAACCGTCGGCCGCCAGCGCCCGCGCCAGCACACCGCCGACCATGCCGCCGCCGACGATGATCACGTCGGTGTCGAATGGCATCTGGCTGTCGTCGATGGCTCGGCTCATGGGCGATTCACTCCAGCGGCAGGCTGACCGGATCGCGCCGGCCGGCGAAAAGCGCCTCGATCTCGTCGATCCGTTTGGGCACCTCTCGGGTGAGCACCTCGTGCCCCTCCTCGGTGACCAGCACGTCGTCCTCGATACGGATGCCGATGCCACGGTAGGCCTCGGGTGCATTCGACTGCGGATCGACGTAGATGCCCGGCTCGACCGTCATCACCATGCCGGGCTCGAGTTGGCGCCATTCGCCGTCGACGCGATAGCGGCCGACGTCGTGCACGTCCGAACCCAGCCAGTGGCCGGTGCGGTGCATGAAGAACGTCCGGTAACGGCCCTCCTCGATCGCTTCCTCGACCGGCCCGTCGATCAGGCCGAGCGAGATCAGCCCTTCCGCGATCACGCGCACGGCAGCCTGGTGGGGGGCATCGAAGGACACGCCCGGAGCGATGGTCTCGATCGCGGCGATCTGCGCATCGAGCACCAGCTGGTAGAGCTCGCGTTGCGGTTCGGAGAAGTGGCCGCTGACCGGCCAGGTGCGCGTGATGTCGCCGGCGTAGTAGTCGACTTCCGCACCGGCGTCGATCAGGACCAGATCGCCGTCCTTGAGCTCGGCGGCGTTGGCACGATAGTGCAGCACACAGGCATTCGACCCGCCGGCCACGATCGGCGCGAACGACGGCTCGCCGTGAGCGCTGGCGAACACCTTCTGCAGGATCGCGGCAATCTCGTATTCGAACAGGCCACCGTGCACGCCACGGGCCGCCGCGAGGTGTGCCTCGGCGGAAACCGCGGCAGCCCGGCGCAGCCGGTCGATCTCGTGGGCCGACTTGATCAGACGCAGTTCGTGCAGCGGCACGGTGACGTCCTTGAGCGTCTCCGGCGGCTGAACACCGGCCCGCGCCCCGCGACGCAATGCGTCGAACCACCCCAGCGCCTGCATGACCAGGTCATGCTCGGCGAACGGCAGGTAGCACTTGGTGTAACCGCGCAGCAGCTCGGGGAGCCGCTCGTCGATTTCGTCGATGGGAAAGGCCTGGTCCACGCCCAGCACCGCGGGTGCCTGCTCCACGCCCAGCTGCGGGCCTTCCCAACGCTCGCGCTCCGGGTCGCGCGGGCTGACGAAGGCAATCACCTCGCCGGCCTCGCGCTTCGAGCAGAGCACCAGCAGGGCGTCCGGTTCGGCGAGACCGGTGAGGTAGTAGAAGTCGCTCGACTGCCGGAACGGCCAGGGATTGTCGTGATTGCGCTGCTGCTCGCAGGCTGCGGTGACGATCGCCGCCCCACGCTTCCCGATCCGTTTGAGCAAGTGTTTGCGGCGGCGTTGGTATTCCCGCCGCTCGGTGGCTGAGGGACCGATCGTCTGCATCTCGTCTCTCGTGTCGAAAGTTCGTGGAGCCCGACGTTGCCTACTGCAGCCGATTGGAGCCGGCACTCTCCGGCACCGGCGGATGCAGTTGCAGGTACATGACCAACAGCGCCGAGCTGAGGTACTCCTCGATCTGGTGGAGATCGAAGGCATCGTCCTCACTGCGACCGACCGACTCGGGGTCGAGTTGCGCGATGTCGCCGAGATCGTCGAATACCTCGCGTGCCTCGTCGGTCAACGCGCGGCGTGCCGGCCCGTTCTCGATCGCATAGCCGTAAAGCACGCCCTGCGCGAAGTCGATCAGCCCCTCGACCTGGTCGCGGGGGCTGGCGTCATCGTCGGGAAGCACCAAATCGAGACCCAGATTGTCGGCCGTGGTGACCTGCTCGACGAACTGCCGGTACAGACCGGAAAGCTCTGCCGGCACGGCCTGCGGCTCTTCGTCCTCCTCGACCAGTTCAGCCAGCCAGCGCGACTGCTCGGCCGGCCCGCCGCCGACCCACATGCCGATCAGCACCCCGTGTGCTTCGGCCGGATTCGCCAGCGCCCCGATCGAGTCGAGCGCCTGCTGGAGTCGTTGGTATTCGGTCATTGGCTCCCCGTTGGCATTCTGCATGGATCGTCGCGGGACACATTGTCACCGCTATGCCAGGCAAATGATAGACTCCAGCGGGTCGGGCGCCGCCCCGCCCGTGACCCGAGGGGCGCCACACGCGGAGATTCGCAACCATGGCCGAACGGCTTGCCGACAAGATCGAACGACTGATTGCCGCCGCAGAGCGGGCCCACGACGAACGCAGCGCGCTGCGCGAACAGGCCGCCGCGCTGGCCGAGGAAAATCAGGAGTTGCGCCGGCTGATTCAACACAGCCATGCCCGCATCGAGGAACTGGCCGGCCAGTTGCGGCGTCTGGAAGACGAGGCCGTCCACTCCCAACCCGAGGATTGATCCATGAGCCAGCCGACGCATCCCGTGACCGTGCGGGTGATGGAAAAGGACTACCGCATCGTCTGCCCAGCCGAAGAACAGGGCATGTTGCTGCGCACGGCGGAATATCTCAACGACGAGATGGCGGAGATCCGGCGCACGAGCAAGGTGCTGAGTACCGAACGGATCGCCGTGCTTGCTGCGCTCAACATCACCCGCCAGTTGCTGGAAGGCCGGGAGCTCGAACTGCCGGATGATCTGGAGAACGGCGAGCTGGCCGGCCGGATCGACCGATTGCTGACGGCCATGGAGCAACACTAAGCCGGCGAACAGATCGCCGTGCCACACGACACCGCTTGAAAGCCCGGACCACCGCCCCTAGCATGAAGACAGTCTTCTGGGACGTTCGCCAGGTGGCGCTCAATCCCTTGAGCCTTAATTTGCGACACAGGGGGCGGCAAAACGGTTCTGTGTGCATGTCCGCGCCCAGCGCGGAAAGCCTAATGAGCCGGGCGTGGCCCCCGACTTGAACCCTACCGGTTCAAGGTCGTAGCGTCGCCAGCGGCGCCCTGGAAGACACCTCATTCTGATGCTCAAGCCTGACAAAGCCGCCCTGAGAAAAGCGCTCCGCGCCCGCCGCAAGGCGTTGGGCGGCTTTCAGCGATTCCAGGCCATCCGCCGTCTGGAGGCCCGGCTTGAGCGCCTGACCCGCGGGCTCTCGCTGCATGCCGTCGCTGCCTACTGCGCCTTCGACGGCGAACCCGAGCTCGACGGCTGGCTGCAGCGTCATCGAGGCCATATCTGGCTGCCACGGGTACTGCCGGACTACCGGCTGGCCTTCCATCATGCCGACCCGCTGACCGCCTGCTCGCACCGACGCATGCCACGCCGGCGCACCAACCGCTTCGGCATCATCGAATCCAGCGATCCGCGTCGGCGGGGTATCAACAGCCTCGATGCCCTGCTGATCCCGCTGGTCGGTTTCGATGCGCGCGGCAACCGACTCGGCATGGGAGCCGGCTTCTACGACCGCGCACTGACCAAGCGCCACGGCCGGCGCCCCCTGGCCATCGGCGTGGCCTTCGGCTGCCAGGAGGTCGACAGCCTGCCGGTCGACCCCTGGGACCAGCCGCTGGATTACGTCGTCACCGACAGCGGCATCATCGATGCCCGCCGCTCGGCCGGCCCCGCGGCCTCGGACTGACTCGCCTATCACGACGCACAGGAGATACTCATGGCCTACTGGCTGATGAAATCCGAACCCGACGCCTTCTCCATCGACGACCTCGAGCGCGTCGGAACCGAACCCTGGGACGGCATACGCAACTACCAGGTGCGCAACATGATCCGAGACGAGATGAAGCCGGGCGACCGCGCCTTCTTCTATCACTCGAACACCAAGGTCCCGGGCATCGTCGGCATCATGGACATCGTCAGCGAGGCGCGCCCGGACCCTACCGCCTTCGACCCGGACGAGAAGTACTACGACCCGAAATCGGATCCGGACAAGCCGCGCTGGTTGCTGGTCGACGTCAAGTACGTCCGTCATACCAAGCGCGTGATCCCGCTGCCCGAACTGAAGGCGGATCCGGCGCTCGAGGAGATGCCGCTGGTACGCCGCGGCAACCGGCTGTCGATCATGCCGGTGACCGAAGACCAGTGGGAGCACATCCTCTCGATCGAGGATCAGGGCTGAGAACGCCCGGCGAACGCGCCAACGAGAAAACCGCGCCGAGGCGCGGTTTTTTGATGGAGCAAGAACCAAGGATCCCGGTTACGCCAGGAACAGCGGATAGACCGGGTTGTCGCTCTCGGCCCAGTAGGGGTAGCGCAATCGCTCCAGGTAAGCGGTGAGCTCGGCGACCTCGCCCTCCGGCACCTGGATGCCGACCAGCACCCGGCCGTAGTCGGCGCCGTGATTGCGGTAGTGGAACAGGCTGATGTTCCAGCGCGCACCCAGATGCGAGAGGAATTTCAGCAGCGCGCCGGGACGCTCGGGAAACTCGAAGCGGAACAGCCGCTCGTCGGCGATATCGCCGGCGTGTCCGCCTACCATGTGCCGCCCGTGGAGCTTGGCCATCTCGTTGTCGGTGAGATCGATGACGGGGTAGTCAGCGGCCTTGAGTTGCTCGAACACCCGCGCTCGATCGGCCTGCTCGGCAAGCTTGATGCCGACGAAGATGTGCGCCCGATCGGCGTCCGCATAGCGGTAGTTGAACTCGGTGATTTGTCGGCGCCCCAGCAACTCGCAGAATGCGAGGAAGGCACCCGGGCGCTCCGGAATGGTCACCGCGTAGAGCGCCTCGCGGTGCTCGCCGATCTCGGCACGCTCGGCGACGAAACGCAGCCGGTCGAAGTTCATGTTCGCCCCGGAAGCGATTGCCACCAGGGTCTCGTCGGCCAGGCCTCGCTCGCGGGCATAGCGCTTGAGTCCCGCAGTGGCGAGTGCTCCGGCGGCCTCGTTGATGCTGCGGGTGTCGTCGAAGATGTCCTTGATCGCCGCGGCCATCTCGTCGGTATCGACGGTGATCACCTCGTCGACCGCCTCGCGGGCGACCTTGAACGAATGCTCGCCGATCTGGCGCACGGCCACGCCATCGGCGAACAGCCCGACCTGCTCGAGCACTACCCGCTCGTCGGCGGCCATGGCGGCGGCCAGGCAGGCGGCATCCGCCGGCTCGACGCCGATCACACGGATCTCGGGGCGCAGCGCCTTGACGTAGGCGGCCACGCCGGCGATCAGCCCGCCCCCGCCGACGGGGACAAAGATCGCGTGGATCGGATCGGGATGGTGCCGCAGGATTTCCGCGCCGACGGTGCCCTGGCCGGCGATGATATCCGGATCGTCGTAGGGCGGGATGTAGGTCAGCCCCTCGGACTCGATCAGGGTGGTGGCGTGGGCGAAGGCATCGTCGAAGGCATCGCCAACCAGCACCGCCTCGGCGCCACGACGCCGAACCGCGTCGACCTTGATCGCCGGGGTGGTCTCGGGCATCACGATCACCGCGCGCAGGCCGAGCGTCTGTGCGGCCAGGGCCACGCCCTGGGCGTGGTTGCCGGCCGAGGCGGCAATCACCCCGCCACCGATGCGCCCTTCGCGCCAGAGCTTGTGGATCTTGTGATACGCCCCACGCAGTTTGAAGGAGAACACCGGCTGCATGTCCTCGCGCTTCAAGAGCACCCGGTTGCCGATGCGTTCGGACAGCTGGACGGCCGGTTCCAGCGGGGACTCGATGGCCACGTCATAGACCCGGGCCTTGAGGATCTCCTCGAGATAGTCACGCAGCAGGGGCGTCAAATCCGCACCTCGTCATCGATGGATCGCGGGCACGTTTGCCCGCCAAACCGTGGTAGTGATATACGATAGGAGATTACCAGAAACCCGAGCCCCCGCGGCGTCGCGCCATCCTGACGGGGCCTATCGAGTACAGAGTGAAGGCAAGAATGAGCAACACCGAACAAGGCAAGAAACTGGCCGCCCAGGCCGCGATCGAATACGTCCCGGCCGGCAGCGTCGTCGGCGTGGGCACCGGCTCGACGGTCAACTACTTCATCGACGAACTCGCCAAGATCAAGAACCGCATCGAAGGCGCGGTCTCCAGCTCCGAGGCCAGCACCCAGCGCCTCAAGGATCACGGCATCGAGGTCTTCGACCTCAACAGCGTCGACTCCGTGCCGGTCTACATCGACGGGGCGGACGAGTCCAACGAGAACCTGCAGCTGATCAAGGGCGGCGGCGGTGCCCTGACCCGCGAGAAGATCATCGCGCAGATGGCCGACAAGTTCGTCTGCATCGCCGACGAGACCAAGCTCGTCGACGTACTCGGCGCCTTCCCGCTGCCGGTCGAGGTCATCCCGATGGCGCGCAGCATGATCGCCCGCGAACTGGTCAAGCACGGCGGCCAGCCGGTCTACCGCGACGGCTTCGTCACCGACAACGGCAACCAGATCCTCGACGTGCACAATCTGCGCATCATGGAACCGGCGAAACTCGAGGCGGAACTCAACGACCTTCCCGGCGTCGTAACCGTCGGTATTTTCGCCCTGCGTCCGGCCGACGTCCTGATCCTGGGCACGGCGGACGGCGACATCCGCAAAATCGACGGGTAATGTTCTCTATGCATGCAGTCAAACTCTTGACCCGCACAGGCCATCTCTTGACGGCCGCGTTGCTGACCTTCTCCTTCGTCGCGCCGGTTCAGGCGGACGACAAGGAAATCTTCGGGTACGTCGAGGACGTCAAGGTCATGGAACTCGGCTGGATAATGGAAGCCAAGCTCGACACGGGAGCCACCACCTCCTCGATCGACGCCCGCGAGATCGAAACCTTCGAGAAAGACGACGAGGAGTGGGTTCGCTTCAAGGTCGTCGATCGGGACACCGGCACCGAAGCCTGGCTGGAGCGCGAGGTCGAGCGCACGGTCAAGATCAAGCGCCACGAAGGCAAACCGGATACCCGCTACGTGGTCAACCTGACCATCTGCGTCGACAGCACGGAGATCGAGGAAGAGGTTACCCTCAACAACCGTGACGGGTTCAACTACCCGGTACTGGTCGGTCGCAACCACATGGCAGGACGAATCATCGTCGACCCGGAAGAACGTTTCACCGACGACCCGGACTGCAAGTAACGCCAGATCCACCCGGCCGGCATGTCGCCGGCCGCTTTATTCCGGGCGCATGACCGCCCGGTTTTGCCGTCCTACCCACCGGAGCAAAACACGCCATCATGAGACAAATCCACCTGCTGTCCGTTGTTTTCCTGCTGACCCTGGTGGGCCTCTCGGTGGCGTACTACAAGCACAGCGCTCTGGGCTTTCCGCTCACGCCGGACCGCGAGACCGAGACCTGGACGGTCGAGGCACAGATCGCGATGGACACCGGCACGGCACCGGTGTCGGTGCGTTTCGCCCTGCCGACCGACCCGCCCCACTATTCGGTTCTCGACGAGAGTTTTGTCTCGCGAGGCTGGGGCCTGACCACGCAGTCGACCGACAAGCAGCAGGAGGCGATCTGGACCAAGCGCAACCCGGAAGGCGACCAGACGCTCTACTACCAGTCCACGGTCTACCGGGCGGATGACGAGATCGAGCCCTCCCCCTATCCGGGACCGGCCGAGCCGCCGGAACTCGAGGAACCGCTCAAGTCGGCTGCCGAGGCGTTTATCGAGGAAATCCGTGCCGGCTCGGCCGACATCCAGACCTTCGCCACCCTGCTGGTCAAGGAGATCAACGCCGCAAATCCGCACGAGAACATGGCCGCCTACCTCAAGCCGAACGCGAACGACGTCGAGCGCACGCGTCTGGCGATCCGCCTGCTGGCCATCGCCCGCATTCCGGCACGGATGACCCACGGCGTCATGCTCGAGGACGAAGGCCGCAACCTGCACCCCACCACCTGGCTCGAGGTGCACAATTCGCGGCGCTGGGTCCCGATCGACCCACGTTCCGGCAAGGTGGGCTACCCGCGCGACTTCCTGGTCTGGTGGCATGGTGACCGCCCGCCCATCGAGGCATCCGGGCTGAAGGGCTGGGAGGTAACCTTCGCCACCACCCGCACGCTGCGCGACGCCGTCGAGACCGCCGAGCTGCAATCGACCATCGCCCAGTCGCGACTGCTCGACTTCTCCCTGCTGGAGCTGCCGATCGACGTGCAGAACACCTACCGGGTGTTGCTGCTCGTGCCGCTGGGTGCGCTGATCATCGTGCTGTTGCGGAACATCATCGGCATCCGCACCTTCGGCACCTTCATGCCGGTGCTGATCGCCCTGTCGTTCCGGGAAACGCAACTGGTCGGCGGCGTGGTGATGTTCACCCTGATCGTGGCCCTCGGGCTGGCGATCCGCTTCTATCTCGAGCACCTGAAACTGCTGCTCGTGCCCAGGCTGGCCTCGGTCGTGATCGTGGTGATCCTGCTCATGGCGCTGATCAGCATCGTCTCCCACCGACTCGGACTGCAGATCGGCCTGTCCGTTGGGTTGTTCCCGATGGTCATCCTCGCCATGACCATCGAGCGCGTATCGATCGTCTGGGAGGAGCATGGCCCGGGTGATGCACTCGCCCAGGGGGCCGGCTCGCTGGCCGTGGCGGCACTGGCCTACCTGGTGATGGTCAACACCTACGTCACGCACCTGTTCTTCGTCTTCCCGGAACTGCTGCTGGTCGTGCTCGCGCTGACCCTGCTGCTGGGCCGCTACACCGGTTACCGCCTGACCGAACTGTTCCGCTTCCGCGCGTTCAAGACGTTGGCACATGCCCGGCGTCCCAACCCGCCCGAGGATTCGCGCTGATGGGCATCAACTGGCCCATCTCGCCGCGTCGACTGCGTGAGCTCGGGGTGCTGGGCATGAACCAGCGCAACGGCGAGTTCATCGCCCAGATGAATGCCCGTCGCTACTACCCGCTGGTTGACGACAAGATGCTGAGCAAGGAATTGGCCGAGGAAGCCGGCCTGACCGTGCCCCAGCTCTACGGCGTGATCCGCACCACACACGAGATCAAGGGGCTCGCTGAGCTGGTCGGGCAGCACGAGGAATTCGTGATCAAGCCGGCCAACGGCGCCGGCGGGGACGGCATCCTGGTGATCGACGGCAAGCAGTCCGATCGACCGCTGGTCTATCGGCGCAGTTCGGGGCGACCGATCGACATCGACGCGATCGCCCTGCACATCTCCAACATCCTCGCCGGCGCCTACAGTCTCGGCGGGCGCCCCGACGTGGCGATGATCGAATACCGGGTCAAGTTCTCGCCTCTGTTCGCCAAGATCAGTTTCCAGGGGGTTCCGGACATCCGCACCGTCGTCTATCGCGGCTATCCGGTGATGGCGATGGTGCGCCTGCCGACCAGCCAGTCGGACGGCAAGGCAAACCTCCACCAGGGGGCAATCGGTGCGGGCGTGGACATGTCGAGCGGCAAGACGCTCGACGGCGTCGCCCACAATGCCCACGTCACCCACCACCCCGATACCCACGAACCCATCAACGGCGTGGCGATCCCGCAGTGGCAGTCGCTGCTGGAAATGGCGGCGAAGTGCAGCGACATCACCGGCCTTGGCTACATCGGTGTCGACGTGGTTCTCGACCACGATCTCGGCCCGCTGATCCTCGAGCTCAACGCCCGCCCGGGGCTTTCCATCCAGGTTGCAAACGGTGAGGGTTTGCGTCACCGTATCGAGCGCATCGACCGGCACATGGCATACCTCGACGGCCACGAGAACGCCGCCGAACGAGCCGCCTGGTCCCGCGCGAATCTCGCCCCCATGAACCTGTGACTCACGCCATGCCTCAGCGCTACGCCGTCATCGGCAACCCGATCGAACACTCACGCTCTCCCCTGATTCATCAGGCCTTCGCCCGTCAGCTGGGTATCGACCTGACCTACGAGAAGCTTTGGGCGCCGATCGATGGCTTCGACGAGGCGATCAACGCGTTCCGCGAGGCGGGCGGTCGCGGCATGAACGTCACGGTCCCCTTCAAGCTCGAGGCATTCGACCTCGCCGGCCGTCACAGCGAACGCGCCAAGCGGGCGTTGGCCGCCAATACGCTGGCGTTCCCGGAGTCGGTGGACGAGCCGATCTTTGCCGACAACACCGACGGCGTCGGGCTGGTCAACGATCTTGCCTTCCACGGCCTAAAGCTTGAGGGCAAGCGCGTCCTGATACTGGGCGCCGGCGGGGCCACTCGCGGCGTTCTCGCGCCGCTGCTCGGGCAGAATCCGCAGGAGATCCTGATCGCCAACCGCAACCCCGAGCGGGCCTACGGCCTGGTCGAGGAATTCAGCGACGCGGCAGGCGAATGCCGGCTGTCCGGCTGCCCGCTCGCCGGCATCGAGGACAGCCTGTTCGACCTGATCATCAATGCCACCCCCGCCAGCCTTTCCGCGCAGCTCCCTCCCCTGCCGGATGCACTGGTCGGGGCGCGGACCGTGGCCTACGACATGGCCTATGGCGCCGAGCCGACCGTCTTCATGCAGTGGGCCGAGGAACGCGGCGCCCGCGCCCTCGACGGGCTGGGCATGCTGGTCGAGCAGGCGGCCGAGAGCTTCGCCCTGTGGCACGGTCAACGTCCGGACACGGCCCCGGTACGCGAACTGCTGCGTGAGGATATCCGTCTGGCTGCCGAATCCGCCGAGACGGACTGACCACAAGGCCCACGCACGCAAAGAGGCCCGCGCCGATTGGCGCGGGCCTCTTTGGTTTCCAGCCAGCCTGCCGTGAGTACACGTGATTACCGTGGCGGGCGACGATCCTCGTCCGGGCGGTTGACCCGCATCAGCAGCCGAGCCTCGCTCTCGGACAGCCCGAAGTCCTCGATCAGCTCCTCCACGCTGACCCGCCCCTGCGAGGCGAGACGCAGGGCATGCCCGAATCCGGGCTGGTCGTCGTCCGCTGCCACGGCGTCGATCCGGGCATTGAGCTGCGTCAGACGCTCCAGCGTCTCCCTCCCCTGCTCGTCCAGCTGATCGATGTGCCGCCCGAATCCGGCTAGCGCCGACTCGAGACCGCGGTTTTCGCGCTCGAGTCGCTCCATCTGGCTCTGAAACCAGCGCTCGCGGGTCAGCCGGGCGTTCCTGGCGCTCCGGTGGAGCGACAGGCTGACCAGCAGGGCGATCAGGGCAAGAATCAGAGCAGCGGCAGCGAGCCAGAGCGGCGGTATCGTCATGGAGTAGCGAGGTCGGAGAGGCTTTTCATATCGACAAGGATAATCAGTTTCTCATCCTGAGGCACGATTCCAAGAATATGGCGCGCCCGATCATCCGCCACCGACAGCGTTGCCCTGTCCACCACCGACTGCGGCAACACGATCACCTCGGCGACGCTGTCGACCACCAGACCCACGATTTCGCCGGAGGCGACCTCGATCACCATGATGCGGCTGTTCTCGTCCCACTCCTTGGCCTCCAGGCCGAAGAATGTGCGCGCATCGACCACCGTGACGACGTTGCCGCGCAGGTTGATGATGCCGAGAATCGCATCCGGCGCCCCCGGGATCGGGGTGATCTCGGCATCACGCAGCACTTCCTGCACGTCGAGGACGTTCAGGGCATAGGTCTCGTCATCGACGGTGAAGCTGACCCAGCGCGACAGGGGGCCCTGGTCCTGTGCCTCGAGCTCGTCGTCGTACTGCTCGGGGGCGTGTGTCGTTTCCAACGCTTGATTCGTCATCTCTCACCTCGTCCGCGGCCCCTCGTCGGGGCACGCACCTTATCGGGATCCTTTCAGTGCCGCTCTCAGTCCGGCCACATCGAGCACCGCCACTCCGGCCGACGGCGCAGTGCCCGCCAGCCAGCCACGCCGCTCATTCTTCTGCGCCTCGCTGCGCCATTGCACAGCGTCTTCATCGAACGAAGGCGCCTCGCTGACCGGCTCGGCCACCACGCCCCACAGGCCGCCGTTGCCGAGCAACAGCACCTCGGTGGCATCCCCGCGGCAGCGCGCGCCGGTAACGGTCGACAGCGACAGGATCAGCCGCGGCCGGCCATCGACCGTCAACGCCCCGGCCACCTGCTCCGGGGCACCCGGCACCGGTTCGAGCGTGGCATCGACGTGACGCGAGACCACCGCCTCGGCCGGAAGCGCGAGGGTCATGCCACCGACGCGCAGCCAGGCCCACGGCGAGGCCTCGGCAGGTTCGTCGAGCGCCATGGACTCTTGCCCAATGGCCGCTACGGGGGTCGCCGTATCGAGCGATGCCGACTCATCGGTTGCCGCGGCCTCCTCGGCCACCGGTTCGGCATTCCCCTCGTCTTCGGACGCCACAACGGCGGCCATGTCAGTCGCTTCGTCTTCGTCGTCCGCTTCCCGAGAGCCTGTCTCTTCGGCGAACGACTCCGGCTCATCAGCAACAACCGGATCGGCGGGAGCTTCCGCAGCCGTCGGAGCTTCCTCTTCTGCCGACTCGGCCGGGGTGTCCACCACCGGCTCGTCGGCAACGACGGACTCCGCCGCCTCGACGTTGTTGACCACCGTCAGCCCCGGCGACTTGCGTGACCGCGACGACTCGGGGGCCTCGTCCTGTTCGGGGTCCCGGAGCAGACCATCGAGGTAGGCGGTGATCGCCGCATCCTGGTCGACGATCGACTGGCTTCCGGAGGGATTGCGCTTCTCGGCGGCCATCAGCGTGACTCCTGCAGGCGGGTACCGCTGGAGGCCACGTCGGGCGCCGGCGCCATCGCCTGCTGGCCGACATGGGTCTCCAGCCATTGCAGAAACTGGTGGTACGCCTTGCTGCCGCGGGCATCCGCCTGGATCAGCGGCAACGGCTTGCCCTGCCGACTGGCCTCGCGGAACTGGGTATCGACCGGGATCACCTCGGTCCAGACATCGTCGTCATAGCGGTCGTGCAGAATGCGCAGCGTGTCGTGCGACGCCCGCGTGCGACGGTCAAACATCGTCGGCAAAATGACGTACTCGAGCCGTTCGCGACGCGAGCGCTGCACCATCGCCAGGGTGCGCAGCATCCGCTCGAGCCCCTTGAGCGCGAGGAACTCGGTCTGCACGGGCACGATCAGGAATTCGGCCAGCGCCAGCGCATTGACCATGGTCACGCCGAGGATCGGCGGGCAGTCGATCAACACGTAGTCGTAATCGTCGCGGATGCGTTCGACCGCCCGCTTGAGCACCAGGCCCATGCCATCACGCATGCCCAGCTGACGGTCCAACGTCGCCAGAGCGGTGGACGCCGGCATCAGGCTGATGCCATCAAAGGCGGTCGGATGCACCACGCGCGCCGGGTCGAGCGGCTGACCGTCGGCGGCCGACTTGAACAGCGAGTAGACGCTGGCGCCGGGCGCCTCGGGCTCCATGCCGAAGTAGACCGTCATCGACCCGTGAGGATCGAGATCGACGAGCAGCACGCGCTTGCCGTCCCGGGCCAGGTGACCGGCGAGACTGACGCTGGTGGTCGTCTTGCCGACCCCGCCCTTCTGATTGGCTACGGCCCAGATCTTCATCGCAATGCTCCTCCGATGGCCGCACCGATCTGCCCCAGGGGCAAAACCGATTCGGCCAAATTGGCCTTGGCCACCGCCGCCGGCATGCCGTAGATCACACTGCTGGCCTGATCCTGGGCCCAGACGTGACCACGCGCCGCGACTACCTGTCGCGCGCCCTCGGCCCCGTCGTCGCCCATCCCGGTCAGGACCACGGTGAGCAGGTCGTCGGCGGCCACGCGGGCAGCCGAGGAGAACGCCAGGCTGACACTGGGGCGATAGTGTTCGTCGGCAACCGGGTCCCGCAGGTTGAGCTTGTAGGAACCGTGCCGACCGCCCACCTCACCGTGCTTGCCGCCGGGAATCACGTAGGCGGTGCCCGGCCGCAGCAGGTCGCCGTCGCCGGCCTCGACCACCCGGATCGGCATGGAATCGTTCAGGCGCTGGGCGAACGGCCCGGTAAACGCGCCCGGCATGTGCTGGGCGATCACGATCGGCACGGGGAAGTCGGTCGGCAACTTGCCGAGCACCGCCGGCACCGCAGCGGGCCCGCCGGTGGAGGCGCCGATCACCACCAGCCCCTGCCGTGAGAGAAAGCCACTTGGCGCCCCTTGCCCGGAACGAGCACTGCCCGAGGGCCGCGCTGCCGGCTCGGGGCGCGCCGAGGCCAGTGTGCCGCCGTTCTCGCGCTGTGCGCGGAGCGCGAGCATACGTACGCGCGAGCACAGCCGCCGCCCGGAGCGCGCCAGCGTATCCTCGGGGTCATCGCCGTTCTTGGGAAAGAAGTCGACCGCGCCGGCATCCAGTGCATCGAGCGTCGCCTCGGCACCGGCCTTGGTCAGCGCCGAGAGCATCAGGATCGGTGTCGGGCAGCGCTCGGCAATACGACGCACCGCCGAAATGCCGTCCATGATCGGCATCTCGACATCCATGGTGATGATGTCGGGCTTGAGCTCGCAGGCCTTGAGCACGGCCTGCCGACCGTTCGAGGCCTCGCCGATCACTTCCAGGCGTTCGTCGCCGGCAAACACCTCGCGCAGGGCGCGGCGGAAAAACAGCGAATCATCGACGATCAGGACACGAATCGGCATGGATCAGGCCACCGAACGCAGACGGTTCCGCCCACGACTGCCGGCATGTCGACGGACCATGCCCGGCAGGTCGAGGATCAGCGCGATGTGACCGTCGCCGGTGATGGTCGCGCCGGCGAAGCCCTCGACCACGCGCAGCAGCTCGCCCAGCGGCTTGATCACCACTTCCTCCTGACCGATCACCGAGTCGACCACCAACGCCATCAGCTGCGCGCCGTGCTGAACCATGACCACCTGGTCGGTCTCGGCACGCTGCCCCGGCGACTCGCCGCGCAGGGCGAGCCAGTCGGTCATGCGGAACAGCGGCACGGCACGGTCGCGCACGGTGATCGTTGCCTGGCCGTCGACGACGTTCACCTCCTTGTCCGCCATCTCGAAGATCTCGTTGACCACCGACAGCGGAATGGCGTATTTGCGGCCACTGACGATGACCATCAGCGTCGGCAGAATCGCCAGCGTCAGCGGCACCTTGATGTTGATCTGGGTGCCCAGCCCAGGCTCCGAGTCGATGCTGATCGTCCCGGACAGCTTAGTGATCGCGGTCTTGACCACGTCCATGCCGACGCCGCGACCGGAAATGTCGGAGATCTGCTCCTTGGTGGAGAAGCCCGGATGCAGGATGAGCTCAAAGCACTCCTGGTCCGTCAGGCGCTCGGCGCTGTCCGGGTCGACGATGCCTTTCTCCACGCCCTTGCGGCGCAGCACGTCGGCATCCATCCCCGAACCGTCATCCTGGATGGCAAGGCGAATGTGATCCCCTTCCTGAGCGGCCGACAGCAGCACGGTACCCGCCCTGGGCTTGCCGTTGGTCTCGCGGTCGTCTGGCATCTCGATGCCGTGATCGACGGCGTTACGCACCAGGTGGATCAGGGGATCGGCAAGCGCCTCGACCAGGTTCTTGTCGAGGTCGGTGTCCTCGCCCTCGAGCTCCAGGTTGACCTCCTTGCCGAGGGTCCGGGCAGTGTCGCGCACCACGCGCGGGAAGCGGCCGAAGACCTTCTTCACCGGCTGCATGCGGGTCTTCATGACCGCGCCCTGAAGGTCGGAGGTGACCATATCCAGGGTGGCAATCACCGAGGCGATCTCCTCGTTCTCGAAGCTGGTCTTGAGCGTGTTCATGCGGTTGCGCACCAGCACCAGCTCGCCGACCAGGTTCATGATGCCGTCGAGTCGCTCGGTATCCACCCGCACGGTGGTCTCCGCCGCCTTGGCGGATTCGGCCGGCTTAGCCTTGGCCGCCGGCTTGCCTGACCCGGACGCGCTTGCAGTGGACGCCGCCGGTTTCGGCGCCGGCTCGACCTTGGGCTGCGGGACGGCCTCGGCGGGTTTGACCGCTGCCGTGGGCGCCTTGCCCTTGCCGTAAAGCTCGTCGAGAACCGCTTCGAACTCCTCGTCGGTGATCTCGTCGGAATCGGCCGCCGCCGATGCCTTGGCCTCGGACTCGGGCGCGGCAGCTGGCGTCGGGGCCTGGAATTGGCCCTTGCCGTGTAGCTCGTCGAGCAGGCTTTCGAACTCGTCGTCGGTAATCAGGTCATCGTCGGCAGCGCCACTCGACTCCGCAGCCGGGGCCTGGTCGGACTCGGCGGCATCGAGATCGGCCAGCATCCGGTCGAAGGCGTCATCTTCTGCCACGACCGCTTCGTCCTCGGCGGCAGGCTCGGCCGCCGGCGCTTCGCCGGGTGCCGGCTCATCGCTTTGACGAGCCAGGCCCTCGATCTCGTCGAGGAAAGCAGGCGAGACGGCCTCGGGATACTGACCGGCTCGAAGGTCGTCGAACATGCCGTTGAGCACGTCGATCACCTGCAGCATCACGTCCATGATGCGGCTGTTCATGGCGATCTCGTGATTGCGCAGCAGGTTGAAGATGTCCTCGGCGCGGTGGCAGACCTCCACCAACGGATGCACTTCGAGGAAGCCGGCCCCGCCCTTGACGGTATGGAAGGCACGGAACACCGAGTTGAGCCTGTCCGCGTCATCAGGCGACTGCTCGAGCTCGATCAGTTGCTGATCCAGTCCATTGAGCAGCTCGCCGGCCTCAATCAGGAAGTCCTGCAGCAGCTCGTTGTCGGGTTCGAATGCCATGATTGCCTCTCATTCACTCTGTGGCGCGGCTCATGCCGCGGCCACGTGTCCTGCCCGACCGCGCTCGGCGGGCTGCCTCCTGTCCGGCCGGAGTCAGAACCCCAGGCTGGCCAGGAGATCGTCGACGTCGTCCTGGTTCTTCACCACGTTGTCGCCGGCATTGGGCAGCTGCGGCCCGACGCCGTCCTCGGCACTCTCGGTCTTGCCGCCCTTGGCGCCGTCGGCCTTGCTGCCGCACACCGGGGCGGTGATCTGCAGCAGTCCCACCAGTTTCTCCTCGAGCTGCTCGAGCAGGTCGATCACCCGCATCAACAGCTGCCCGGACAGATCCTGGAACTCCTGGGCCATCATGATTTCGGTCAGTTGCCCCCTGAGACGCTCGCCACTGCCGGTCGCCGAGTCCAGGTAGCGGGTCATCGATTCGACCACGCTCTCCAGTCGGGAGTTATCGGCCTCGCTGGCCGCGACTTTAGCCAGCTCGTCCTTCAGCCGTTGAGATCGATCGATGATCTTGTCGGCCATGGGCGAGGCCTCTTCGGTGATCGAGAGGGTGCGGGTCGCCGCCTGTTCGGTCAGGGTAATCACGTAACGCAGCCGGTCACGCGCATCGGGCATCTCGTCCTGGGCCAGGGCACCGAGGCGCTCGTCCTCGGCAAAACTCCGCAGGGTGTCGTGCACCTCGCGGGTCATGCGCCCGACTTCGTCGAAAATGTTGCCGGAATAGGCGGCGGTGAGATCGCCGATCAGACGCGCCTCGCCGGCGACATCCTCGTTCTCGATCGCTGCCACCAGTGCACGGGCGTCGGCCAGTCGCTTGTCGCGGTCGACCAGCGGTTGGAAGTCCTGTTCGTCTGCTCCACTCATGTCTCGCGCGCCCCTACGATTCGACGCGCTCGAAGATCTTGTCGATCTTCTCCTTGAGTGTGGCCCCGTTGAAAGGCTTGACGATGTAACCGTTCACGCCCTCCTGGGCGGCGAGGACGATCTGCTCGCGCTTGGCCTCGGCGGTCACCATCAGTACCGGCAGGCCGGCCAGTCCCGGATCGGCACGCACATTGCGCAGCAGGTCGATGCCGGTCATGCCCGGCATGTTCCAGTCGGTGACCAGGAAATCGAAGTTGCCCTGCTTGAGCAGCGGCAGCGCCGTCTGGCCATCGTCGGCCTCCTCGATATTGGTGAAGCCGAGCTCTTTGAGAAGGTTCTTGATGATCCGGCGCATCGTGGAGAAGTCGTCCACCACGAGGATCTTCATGTTTCGGTCCATTTTCGCCCCTGGAATGGTTGTCAGTACCAGGCAGGTTGCCTTGTTAGAACGTGGGTAAGAGGGTCTATCGGCGCCAAGCGGAAAAGATTGAGCCCTTTCCGCGATCGGCAGCCTATTTCCAGGCGTTCATGGCGGTCTTGAGCCGCATGATTGCCTTGTTGTGGATCTGGCACACGCGCGATTCGCTGACGCCGAGCACGGCACCGATCTCCTTCTGGTTCAGTTCGTCGACATAGTACAGCGACATGACCAGTCTCTCGCGCTCGGGCAGCTCGTCGATATAGCCCGCCAGATCGCGCTGGAAGTGGTTCTCGGCGAGCGCCTCGTCGGGCTGCTGGCTGTGCGGGTCGGCGACGTCGTAGGTCTCGTTCTCGCCTTCGCCGGCGTGGTCCAGCGAGGTGACGTGCACTGTCGAGGCATCGCTCATCGCGGCGTGATACTCGTCGAGCGTCAGGCCCATGCGCTCGCAGACCTCGGCATCCCGCGCCTCGCGGCCGGTCTCGGATTCGATCTCGGCGACCGTCTGGGCGATCTCGCGCTGACGGCGGTAGACCGAACGCGGCGCCCAGTCATTGCGACGGACCTCGTCGAGCATCGCCCCGCGAATACGCAGCCCGGCATACGTCTCGAAGGAAGCGCCCTTGTCGCCGTCGAACAGGCGGGCGGCATCGAGCAGCCCCACCATGCCGGCCTGGATCAGATCCTCGGCCTGGATGTGGGAGGGCAGACGGCCGAGCAGATGGAAGGCAACACGCTTGACCAGGCCGGCGTGCTTAGTGACCAGTGCCTCGGTCGATCCGGCCTGAACGTTCTGATACATGGCACGAGCGTTCATAGCAGATTCTCGGGATCCAGCTCGACGTTGTTCACCAGCCGTTCGACGAAGAACTGCAGCTGACCCTGCGGACCGCGGGGGGCCGGCCAGTGGTTGACACGGTCGGCCATGGAGGTGAAGGCCCGGGCCGACTTGGCCCCGCCGTAGAGCTGCACGACGGTCTTCTGGCGCTGCACGGCTCGACGGAGATAGTCGTCGAACGGCACCGACCCCATGTGCGTCAGGGTGACGTCGAGAAAGCGCTTGGCAGCCACCGAGAGTTTCTCGAACAGCCGCCGCCCTTCCGCGGCGTCGCGAACCATGTTCGCCACGACGTGGAAACGGGTCACGTCATGCTCACGGGAAAGCACCTTGATCACGGCATAGGCATCGGTGATCGAGGCCGGCTCGTCGCAGACCACGACCACCACCTCGTTGGCCGCCTCGGCGAAACGCACCACCGAGTCGGCGATGCCGGCGGCCGAATCCACGATGAGCGTGTCGACCGGCCAGCGCATCTCGGAGAATGCCGAGATCAGACCGGCGTTCTCGGCGGGCGTCAGCGCAGCCATGTGCGCCACGCCGCTGGATGCCGGCAGGATGCCGATGCCCTCGGGGCCCTCGAGCATGATCTCGTCCAGACTCGCCGTGCCTTCCAGCACATGGGACAGGTTGCCCCGCGACTGTAGACCAAGCAGCACGTCGACATTGCCCAGTCCGAGGTCGGCGTCCATGAGCACCACGCGGTCACCGGTACGCGCGAGGGCGACCGACAGGTTGAGCGAGACGTTGGTCTTGCCCACCCCGCCCTTGCCACTGGTCACGGCGATCACCCGCACCGGCCGACTGCCGGTGGCGTGGCGGGCGCCGTCGGCCTGGTCGTGGCCGCCCCAGGGCGCGTTTGTCATCCGGCTTGCTTGAGCATCCACAGCGGATCATCCCTGTCGGTATGTTCGAGTTGCGACTGCCCCATCTCGAGGGCCTGCTTGATCAGGTCGGCCGCCTTGGGGAACCAGAGATCCTCCGGGACCCGCTGACCGACGCCGGCGCAGACGAGCGGCAGACGCCGCGGCGCACCATCGACCCCTGCCAGGGGGCGGACCAACGCGGCCAGCCCGCCGCCGAGCAGCACGGTCTCGTCGAGCTTGGTCAATACCGTGCCATGCAACGGCAGGCCGGCGAAGCGTTTCTTGACGTCCTCGAGGGCCGGATACTGCGCATTCGCCGACAGGACCAGCAGAAGCTTGACTGACTCGCCCGCGCCCATCAGCGCCTCGAGCTTCTGCATCATGCGGAAATCGCGCTGCGACATCCCCGAGGTATCGATCAACACCAGGTGGCGATCGGCGACCGCCTCGAGCAACTGCGCCAGGTGCGTCTCGTCTCGCGCGATGTGCAGTGGCACATTAAGGATACGGGCGTAGTTGCGCAACTGCTCCTGAGCCCCGATACGGAAGCGGTCGGTGGTAATCAGCGCGACCGAGTCGCGGCCACGGTGCAGCACCGCACGAGCCGCCAGCTTGGCGAGCGTGGTGGTCTTGCCCACCCCGGTCGGGCCGACGAAGGCGTACGTGCCCCCGGCCTCGACCGGATCCTCGGCGCGATGCTCGAGCTGGTCGCCCAGCATCTTGAGCGCCTCGACAAAGGCCCGCTCCGGTTTCGCCGTGGCGGCGGCCCGGCCGAGCTCCCGGGCCAGCCCGATCGGCAACCCCAGGTCCTGCAGGCGCTGGACAGTCGAGACCTCGGCCGGATGGGCCTGGCTGAACCGGTGCCATTCCATGACCGACAGCTGTCGCTCGAACAGATCGCGCAGCTGGGCGACCTCCTCGGTCAGGGTCGACAGGCGTCCTTCGGCGGCCCCCTGGTCCTCGACCAGCCAGTCCCAGTGGGACGGCGTGCGGTCCGACGACCGGCCGACGGGCTCTTCGGCGACCGGAGCGGTCGACTCGGCCGGCTCGCCGGCCAGCTGCTCGTTCCAGGCGGCCAGCGCCTCGGTGAACGCGGCCCGGTCGTCCTCGGTCTCGGCCGATCCCGCCGTTTCGGCCGGCTCCTCGGCCTCGGCACGGCGGCACCGTTCGGCAAGCATCTCGGCGGTTGTCTTCGGCGCCTCGCTCTCGGCGGCAGCCGGCTGCTCCTCTCGCTCCGCTTCGGCCGTGGAGGCCGGCGCCGGACGGGTCGGCTCCTGGTGTTCTGCACGCGGCGCACGCTCGGCTGCTGCCGCCGGGCGATCTGTGGCACCGGCGATGCGGGAGGCCGACTGCTGGGCGGCTGCCAGCTGGATCGCCTTCTCGTCGAAATCCATGGCCGCGATCACCTCGACCCCGCCGGAAACCGGCTTGTTGGAGAGGATGACGGCGTCGTCTCCGAACACGCGCCGTACCTGGCGCATGGCCTCACGCATATCACTGGCGATGATTCGTTTGATTTTCATGTGTCACCAGACCCTTGGGGCGGTTGGGTTGTCCGGTCGAGTCGTCAGCCGTCGTTCTGGTTACCGACGCTCGCCACCACGCGTATTTCCTTGTTGTCCGGGATCTCGTGATAGCTCAGCACGCTGAGCGTCGGGATCGAGTGCCGGACCATGCGCGAGAGCCAGCTGCGAATCTGCGGAGCCACCAGGAGGATGGCCGGCTTGCCACTCTGCTCCTGACGCTCGGCCGCATCCCGAAGCGACTTGTGCAGTCGTTCGGCCAGGCCGGGCTCGATTCCGGGGGCCTGATTCCCGCGCTGGGTACTGTTTAGCAAGAGCTGTTCCAACTGCGGATCCAGCGTGATGACCGGCACGGTCGGCGCCAAGCCGTTGATGTACTGAACGATCATGCGCCCGAGCGCCATGCGCACGCTCTCCGTCAATTCCCCGACGTCCTGGATGCGCTGCCCCTGGATCGTCAAGGTTTCGGCAATCGTGCGGATATCGCGGATCGGAATCCGCTCGGCCAGCAGCTGCCCCAGCACCTCGACGATGGTTGTCATCGGCAGGGTCTTGGGCACCAGATCCTCGACCAGTTTCGGACTGTTCTGCTTGAGGGTGTCGAGCAGCTGCTGAGCCTGCTCGTAGCCGAACAGGTCGGCGGCGTTGTCGCCCAGGATCTGCGACAGGTGCGTGGCGACCACGGTGGCCGGGTCGACCACGGTATAGCCGAGCGCCTGCGCCTCTTCCTTCTGGTTGCGATCGATCCAGTACGCCTTCAGGCCGAAGGCCGGGTCAGTGGTCTGGATGCCCTTGATGTCACCGGAGACCTGCCCCGGATTGATGGCCATGTCGCGGTCCGGGAAGATCTCGGCATTGCCGATCGGCACGCCGTTGAGACTGATGCGGTACTCGTTGGGCTTGAGATCCAGGTTGTCGCGGATGTGGACCGTCGAGATCAGGAAGCCCAGATCCTGCGAGAGCTTCTTGCGCACGCCCTTGATCCGCGGCATCAGCTGGCCGCCCTGGTTGCGGTCGACCAGCGGGATCAGGCCGTAACCGACTTCCAGCCCGATCAGGTCGACCGGCGGCACGTCGTCCCAGGTCAGTTCCTTCACCTCGGGCTTGGCCTCCGCCGGAGCCGCTTCGGCCGCGGCCTGCTCCGCCGCCTCGGTCGCATTGCGGCGCGCGATCATCCACGCGCCGGCACCCGCCAGGGCGGCCAGCCCCAGGAACGCCACGTTGGGCATGCCCGGCACCAGGCCCAGCCCGGCCATCAGGCCCGCGGCAACCCCCAGCACCCGCGGGTCGGAGAACATCTGCCGGCTTACCTGTGCACCCATGTCCTCCTTGGAGGCGGTCACGCGGGTGACGATGATCGCGGTGGCGGTCGAGATCAGCAGCGAGGGAATGGTCGCGACCAGGCCGTCGCCGATGGTCAGCAGGACATAGGTTTCGGCGGCGGTGCCGAAGGGCATGCCGTGCTGGGCGACACCGATCAGCAATCCGCCGATCACGTTGATGAACACGATCAGGATGCCGGCGATCGCGTCCCCGCGGACGAACTTGGAGGCACCGTCCATCGAGCCGTAGAAGTCGGCCTCGGAGGCGATCTCCTCTCGACGTGCGCGCGCCTGTTCCTGATTGAGGATGCCGGCGTTGAGGTCGGCGTCGATCGCCATCTGCTTGCCGGGCAGCGAGTCGAGGGTGAAGCGGGCGGAGACCTCGGAGACGCGTCCCGCGCCCTTCGTGATGACCACGAAGTTGATCACCATCAGGATGATGAACACCACCAGACCGACGGCATAGTTGCCGCCGATGACGAAGTTGCCGAACGCCTCGATCACGTTGCCGGCCGCGCCGGTCCCCTCGTGGCCGTTGAGCAGCACCACCCGGGTCGAGGCCACGTTCAGCGCCAGACGCAACAGCGTGGCGACCAGGATCACCGTCGGGAAGATGGCGAAATCCAGCGGCCGCCCGACGTAGAGCACCACCATCAGGATGATCAGCGACAGGGTGATGTTGAAGGTGAACAGCGCGTCCAAGCCCAACGGTGGCAGCGGCACGATCACCATCGCCAACAACATGACGATCATGATCGGCGGACCGAGTCCCTGCCCGCGGTACTGGCGCAGGCTGCCGCCGAGTCGGGACAGGCCGAGGTTGTTGAGGCTGGATTTCATGGTCTGGCGTTCTTCTCGCAATCAGTTCGGTTCAGGGCGTCAGGCGTTTGGCGGCACATCGAATTCCTGCGGCACCTCAGGGTCCGGGCGGCCCGGAGACGGCCCGGCGCCGCGCGCGGCTTCCTTGAGCTGATAGACGTAGGCAAGCACCTGGGCCACCGCGGTATAGAGCGCCGCCGGTATCACCTCGTCGATCTCGACGTGCGTATACAAGGCCCGTGCCAACGGCGGTGCCTCGAACAGTTCCACGCCATGGGCCTGGGCGATCTTGCGCAGGTTCATGGCCATCTCGTCGACGCCCTTGGCGACCACCATCGGCGCGCCGACGCCCTCGGCGTCGTACTTCAGGGCAACGGCGAAGTGCGTCGGGTTGGTGACCACCACGTCGGCCTCGGGCACTGCCTCCATCATGCGCCGCTGCGACATCTGCATCTGGGTCTGGCGGATGCGCTGCTTGATCTCGGGCCGGCCCTCGGTGTCCTTGTGCTCGTCCTTGACCTCCTGGAGTGTCATGCGCTGCTGCTTGTGGTGCTGCCAGATCTGGAACGGCACGTCGATCAACGCCACCAGCAGCAGACCGAGCGAGACCGCCAGGAACCCCCAGGCAATCAGCCAGCCGGCGTGGGCGAGCGCCGCATCGAACGGCTGCAGGCCGAGACTGAGGAATTCCGGTTCGAAGGCGAAGAACACCGCGATGCCGATGGCCGCGATCAAGGTGAACTTGGCGAAGGTCTTGGCCAGCTCCATCAGCGCCTGGACACCGAAGATGCGCTTGAACCCGGAGAGGGGATTCATCTTGGACAGCTTCGGCGCCATGGCCTGGGTGGAGAAGTTCCAGCCGCCCACCGCCAGGGTCGCGATCACCGCCAGGACGATGGTGGCGAGGAACAGCGGCGCGAAGGCGAGAAAGCCGTCGGCGAACGCGTTGGCCAGGCGGCTGAACATCGCCGCCTGATCGAAGACGTCGGCCCGCGAGATGATGAACGACTCCCGAACCACCTCGGAGAGCCCCAGCATCATCTGGCCGCCGAAGACCAGAAACACCGCTGCCGAACCGGTCGTCAGCACGAAGGAGTTAAGCTCGCGCGAACGCGCCACCTGCCCCTTTTCACGGGCATCGCGAAGGCGTTTCTCGGTAGGTTCTTCGGTTTTCTCCTGACCGTTCTCGTTCTCGGCCACCGTCTTACCTCAGGATTTCCGTGATCAGGACGAACGCCTGTTGCACGAACTGTTCCACGTTCGGGAACCAGAGGGGAGCGGCGAGGAAGAGCAGGAAGAAGCCGATCATCAGCGTGGCGGGGAAGCCTACCGAGAAGATGTTCATCTGCGGCGCGGCGCGCGTGATCACGCCCATCGCGAGGTTGACCATCAGCAGCGTGGTGACGATCGGCAAGGCCACGAGCACCGCGTTGATGTACATCTGCTGGCCGAAGTCGGCAATGGCTCGGAAATCCTCGGGCGTCAGGCCGATGGGCGAGATCGGCAGAATCGTGAACGAGTCCGCCAGCATCTTGACGATCATCGCCGGCACGTTGAGCGTGACCATCAGCAGCGTGACGACGATGGTGAGAAACTGGGACACCAGCGGCACGCTGACCCCGTTCTGCGGATCGACGGTCTGGGCGAAGCCCAGGCCCATGCTCATGGCGATCGACTCCCCGGCGATGACGAAGGCCGCCAGCACCAGGTTGAGTACGAAACCCATCGCCACGCCGATCAGGATCTGCTGGACGATCATCACGAACCCGGCGACCGAGAGCGGATCGACGGTCGGGATGTCGGGCACCATGGGCGTGATCACCACCGAAATCACCAGCGCGATCAAGAGGCGAACCCGCATGGGGAGCGTCTGCGAACCGAAGATCGGCGCGACCATCAGCATGGCCCCGACCCGGATCAGTACCCACAGGTAGCTGACGGCCCAGCCGAGGATCTGGTCGATCGCCAGTTCCATTCAGGCCCGGCCTAGGAGATCAGCGACGGGATGTTGTGGAACAGCCGCTCGGTGAAGTCGACGATGACCTGGAGCATCCAGGGCGCGGCCAAGAGGATGGCGAACACCACCGCGATCATCTTGGGGATGAAGCTCAGCGTCATCTCGTTGATCTGCGTGGCCGCCTGGAACATGCCGATCAGCAGGCCCACGGCCAGCGCGGTGAGCAGGATTGGCATCGACAGATACAGGATGACCGTCAGCGCCTGGCGGGTCAGCTCGATAACCGTATCCGGACTCATGACCTAGCCCCCCATGTAGAAGCTGGATGCGAGCGTGCCCATCAGCAGCGCCCAGCCGTCGACCAGCACGAACAGCATGATCTTGAACGGCAGCGACACGATCATCGGCGAGAGCATCATCATGCCCATCGACATCAGTACCGAAGCCACCACCAGGTCGATGATCAGAAACGGGATGAAGATCATGAAGCCGATCTGGAAGGCCGTCTTCAGCTCGGAGGTGACGAAGGCGGCCATCAGCACCGTCAGCGGCACGTCTTCGGGCGTCTCGAACTCCGGGTAGTCACCGATCCCCTGGTACAGCGCGATGTCGGTTTCGCGCGTCTGGTTGAGCATGAAGGTGCGCAACGGCTGGGCGGCTCGGTCGATCGCCTCGGTGGCGGTGATTTCTTCGGCCATGTAGGGCCCGACGCCCTCGTCGTAGGCCTTCTGGAACACCGGCGCCATGATGAACAGCGTCAGGAACAGGGCCAGCCCCAGCAGGATCTGGTTCGACGGCGTCTGCACCGTCCCGAGCGCCTGGCGCAGCAGGGCCAGCACGATGATGATCCGCGTGAACGAGGTCATCATCAGCAGCATCGACGGCAGCAGGGTGAGCACCGTCATCAGGGCGAGGATCTGCAGCGTGAGGCTGTACTGCGTCTCGCCGTTCTCGCCCTCGGTCAGCGTCACTGCCGGCAGGCCGGGCTCGGCCAGCACAGGCAGGCTGACCGAGAACAGACCGAACGCCAGCAGCAGGGCTGCAAGCAGGCGCCTAGCCGTCATTCGAACCTCCCTTGCCGCGCCGGCCGAAGCGGGCAGCAAGCTGTTCCTGGAAGGCCTCGCCGAAGCTCGGATGGCCACCCTCGCGCTTGACAGGGTCGAGCGGCGGATCGACCCAGCCGAGCGACTCGATCGCGCCCTGGCTGACCCCGACCAGCATCTGCCGATCGCCGACCGCCACCAGCAGGATGCGCTCGCGCGGGCCGATCGACATCTGGGTGAGCACCTGCATCGGGTAGTTGCCCGCCCGGGCGTCGAGCCGACCGAATCGCTTGACCGCCCACACCAGCGCGAACATCAGGATCAGCACCAGCAACAGGCTGATCACCAGCTTGACCAGGTAGCTCGGCGCCAGCGGATCGATCGTCTCGGCCGCGGCGGCCGGGGCCGCCATCGCGAGCATCGAAAGGAAAACCAGTGCCCGCATGCCCATCAACGCAGCTTGCGCAGGCGCTCGGCCGGGCTGATGACGTCGGTCAGGCGGATGCCGAACTTCTCGTTGATCACCACCACTTCGCCGCGGGCGATGAGCGTGCCGTTGACCAGCACGTCCAGCGGCTCGCCGGCCAGCCGGTCTAGCTCGACGATCGACCCCTGGTTGAGCTGCAGCAGGTTGCGGATGTTGATCGAGGTGCGCCCGATCTCCATCGAGATGGTGACCGGCACGTCCATGATGACGTCGAAGTTGACCGGGTTCTCGTCGTCGTCCGGCTGACCGCCATCATGGAACTGTTCCATGTGGACCTGCGAGGCATCATCGCTGCCCCCGCCGGCCTCGGTCTCGGCCTGTTCGGCCATGGCCGCCGCCCAATCGTCCTCGACGGACTTGTCGGATTCATCAGCCATCGTCATTTTCTCCTGATTGCTTCAGCCCGGGGATCTGCGCCCGCAGGATCTCGTTGGGGTGTGCCGCCCGTTCCAGTCGTTCCGGAACGGCCTCCTCCACCCGTATTGCCTTGTTGCCTTTGTAGTTACCCATCTTGCCGCGGAACAGCGGCAGCCCGTCGCTGACCAGCGTGGAGCATTCGGGCATCTCGAAGGGAATCACCTGACCGACCTCGAGGTTGGCCACGTCCTTGAGCGACATGCGCACGTCGGCCAGGTGCGCGCTCAGATCGACCTCGGCAAACCCCAGCTCGCGCTTGAGCGCCTTGGTCCAGCGCTCGTCCACCTCGAGCCGGTCGCCCTGCATGCCGCCGTCGAGCAGATCGCGGATCGGCTCGATCATCGAGTACGGCACGACGAAGTCGAACTTGCCGGACCCGCCCTCGACCTCGATGCGAAAGCTCGAGACAACCACCACCTCGGTCGCCGAGACGATGTTGGCGAGCTGCGGGTTCATCTCGTGGCTCACGGTCTCGAACATGATCGGGTAGATCGGCGCCCAGGAGTTCTGCATTTCCTCGGTGGCCTGCTCCAGTACCCGCTTGATCACGCGCAGCTCGGTGGGCGTGAAATCGCGCCCCTCGATCTTGGCGTGCATGCCGAAACCGCCGAAGAAGTTGTCGACCAGCGAAAACACCAGCCGCGACTCCATCATGAACATGCCCAGACCCTTGAGCGGACGCACGTGCATCAGCGTCATCGAGGTGGGCACGAACAGGGTGTGGATGTAATCCGAGAACTTGCTCATCTCCACGCCTTCGATCGAGATCTCGACCGAACGGCGCAGCATGGAGACCAGCCGGATGCGCAGGCTGCGAGCGAAGCGCTCGTTGAGCATCTCCAGGGTCGGCAGGCGCCCCCGGACGATACGCTCCTGGGTGGTGAGATCGTAGGAGATGGCCTGTTGCGGGTCGCCGACGCCCTGTTCGGTCTCGACGTCGCCTTCGTCCACGCCATTGAGCAGCGCGTCGATCTCGTCCTGGGAGAGAATGTCTGCGTCAGTCATAACTCGCTCGCGCCCCCATTGCGCCGAACCCGGTTCCCGACCGGCATCACTGCATCAGAAGCCGGGTGAAATAGACGTTCTCGACCGGCTTCTCGAGCTCGGTCCCGTCCTCGAGGATGCGGTTGATGTCCTCGGTCAGCGTCTGCTGCAGCGCCTCCTTGCCCTCGCGGGTGCGCAACTCGGCGGCATCGACTTCGCTCAGCGACAGCATGACGTCGTTGATGATCCGCGAACGCAGCGCCTTGACGTGCTCCTGGACCTTCGGGTCGCGGGTCACCATGTCCAGCTGCACCTGCAGCACGTTGGCGTCGTTCGGCTTGCTCAGATTGACCGTGATCGGCTCGCCGAGCGGGATGGTGATCGGCGGCCCCTTGGGTGCCTCGACCTCCTCTACCTGTTCCTGGGCAACCTCGTCGCCGGCCGGCTCCTTGTCGCCACCGGTCAGGAGAAGCGTGGCCACCACCGCCCCAACGGCGAGAATCACCACGATCAGCACCACCAGCAGGATCACCACCAGCTTGCTACCGCCCTTCTTCTCTTGAGTTGCCTCGTCTCCTTCGGCCATCACCGACTCCTCGCTTGTTCTTGTGCACTGCCCTTCCGAAACAACCGGAAACGCAAATGTCCGCGATTCTCACGCGTTTGCATTGGTTTTGCCACTACCGTCGCAGGCTCAGGCCAGTCGCCCCAGCGGTTCGCCGCCGGCATGGTCACCGTGACGGCCGTACAGGGCCTGGTCGGCGCGACGAAACCACTCGTCGCGATCCTCGTCCTCGCGCCACTGCGCCATCCCGATGCTCGCCCTAAGAGGGATGATCTCGTCACCGGTATCGCGCAGCGGATACTCCTGCAACCACTCGATCAGTCGGGCCGCGAGCCGGCGGGCACCGTGATACGGCGTCTCGGGAAGAATGACCGCAAACTCGTCGCCACCGAGCCGGTAGGCGCTGTCAGTCTGCCGCAGACAGCGATCCAGCCCCTCGGCCACACGCGTCAGCGCCCGATCACCAACGTCATGCCCGTAGGTGTCGTTGATCGACTTGAACCGCGACATGTCCAGGAGCAGCAGGCTCGCCTGCCCACCGTAACGCTGGAAGCGCGCATGCACCTCCTGCAGGTCCATGTCGAAGGCACGGCGATTCTTCAGTCCGGTCAGCGCATCGTGTTCGGCCGCGATCAGAGCGTGCTCGAGCATCCGCAGATTGCGCAGCGGATAGGCGACCACTGCCAGCATCCGGCGCAGCGGCCCCAGATCGAAGTTCTCGACTGGATATCGGCTGTGCAGGAGAAGGCGACCAAAGGAACCATCATCCAGCGACAGCGCTATCGGGATGGTGTGCTCCGACGGGTTCGCCTCGTTGCAGCAGTAGCGCTCTTCGCCCAGCTGCCAGGAAATTGACGTTATCGACAGAAATACCTCGAGGTGCTCGCGGATGCTGTCGAGCGCCACCGCGACGCTGACGCAGCGCACCAGCGACCGTAGCAACGCCGCACCGCGCTCGTTCCATTCCTCGGGCGTCGCCCCCGGCGTCGCCGGATAGCAACAGGCCGATCCCCGCTCCGGCCCCGAGGCCGCCGGGTCGCCATATGATTCGTCCGTGTTGAGGTAGCAGGCCATGCCGAAACCCTTCTGGCTAATGGTTGTCGCGGTCGTTAGCGTCAAGCATCCGCGCCGTTGCGATGGGTAATGCAGCATGTGTGCCAATCAGGAGTTGGGGGCATCCTCCCGCCGTGCGAGCACCTCGGCGTAGACCGCGTTGCGCGAGCGTGAGGTCGTTCGCGAAACGACCCGGGCAATGGTCTTCGGCGCCACGCCTTCGTCGACCAGCAACCCGATCAGGACATCCGCGTCAACGGCGTCGCCAGCCTCCCCGGCCTCGCCCGGCCCGACCAGAACGACGAACTCTCCCCGGGCGGGGATCTCGCCAGACGCCAGCTGTTCGGCCAACTCGGCCAGCGAGCCACGTGCGATCTGCTCGAAGCGCTTGGTGAGCTCGCGGGCGAGAACGGCCGGACGAGAACCACCGAGGCCCTCGGCGCATGCCGCCACGCTCTTGACGATGCGGTGCGGCGCCTCGTAGAACGCCAGGGTCGCCTCGACTTCCGCCAACTCGGCGAGACGTTCACGCCTCGCCTTGCCCTGAGGCGGCAGAAACCCCTCGAACCAGAACGGGCGCCCCGGCAGTCCGGAGGCGGACAGGGCAGCGATCACCGCTGATGCGCCGGGGATGGGGACGACCGGCACCTCGCCATCCGCCAGCACGCGCACCAGCACCTCGCCCGGATCACTGATGGCCGGCGTGCCGGCGTCACTGATCAGCGCAACCGATTCACCGGCCTCGAGCCGACGACGAATCGCCTCACTCGCCCCGCGCTCGTTGTGCTCGTGCAACGCGACCAGTTCCTTCTGCACGCCGAGATGGTTCAACAGGACCCGGGCATGACGGGTGTCCTCGCAGGCGATGAAATCCACGCCGCGCAGCACCAGGATGGCCCGCTCGCTGATGTCGGCCAGGTTGCCGATGGGAGTGGCGACCACATAGCAATGGCCCGCCACTACCCAGCGACCGGGGGATACCGCCTCGCGCCCCGCATTCGAACTGGACATTTGGTTATACTCACTCACGGTTTTCACTTTCTTATGGTCACTTGGCGACGAAACCATCCGCCGCGCAGGCGGGTCCACGTTGACCAGGGACCATCAGTACCCTGACCGGGACTGCCATTTTGCCCACGTTACCGGAGACGGATCGCATGCCGACCAGCAAACGCCCGCTCACCCGCCGGCGCCAGCAGGCCTTCCCCCGCACTGTCGCTCGTGTCCGCCTAGGACTGTTTGCCGCCGCTCTGCTGACGCTCGGCGGCTGCGCCCAGATGCCAAGCTCGGGAAAACCGGCACCCGCCTCCCCGGCGCAGACGCAACTGCAACAGGCGGTACAGGCCTCCGACCCGGCCGGAATTGCCCGCGCTCGGCTGGCCATGTCGCAGGACCTCTCCGGCACCGAGCGAGCAGAGCAGCAACTTCTCGCGCTGGAAACGGCCATTGATGCCCACGATCTCCAACTGGCACGCGAACTCTATCAGCAGGTCGACACCCAATCGCTCTGGCCGCGCATCAACCCCCGGCGAGCGGCCATCGCGCGCGGCCTTGGCCAGTGGGCCGAAGGCGATCGCAGCGGGGCCATGCGCACCATTCACCGTATCCCGCTGCCGCTCGAACCGAACATCGAAGGGCGCCGCCTGTTCCTGCTGGGTGCCATGGAAGCGGAAGCCGGCGACCCGTTGCGTGCGGCGCGCTACTATCATGCCGCCAACGACCTGCTGCCGCCCAAGCAGCGCGAACCGAATCACGCCCGCATCTGGAACCTGCTGCTCGAGATCCCGACCGAGCAGCTCCGTGACGCGGCGGCCAATGCCGGCGACTCGCGCTTCGCCGACTGGCTCGACCTGGCTCTGACCTACCGCCAGCGCCCCGCCGGCGTGGAAGACTGGGTCACCAACCACCCGGACCACCCCTCGGTCGAGAGTGGGTTCGTCGACATGCTCGACTCGGCCGGCAGCCTCGAGTCGATCCGCACCCCGAGCCAGCAGGGACCGGTGGCCGTACTGCTGCCCCACTCCAAACAGTACGAGGGCATCAGCCAGGCCATCCGCCAGGGGATCGAATACGCTGCCCAGAATGGCGCCCTCGGGGGCCGCGAGTTGCGCTTCATCGACTCCGGCACCGGCCGACTCGGCGTCCGTGCCGCTCTCGAGGAGGCCGAGGCGGCCGGGGCAGCCGTGGTTATCGGGCCACTGCTCAAGTCGCAGCTGCCCGCACTCGGGGCGATCGGCCCGAATGGCCCGCTGGCCATCGCGCTGAATTCGCCGGCGCCGGGCGAATCCATGCCCATGGGCGTGGTGAGCTTCTCGCTCTCGCCGGAGCAGGATGCCCAGGCCGCCGCCCGTCGCATGTGGGCCGAGGGCCATCGGCGGGTGGCGATCTTCTCGGCCGGGCAACAGCTCGGCGAGCGAACCCGCGACGCCTTCGCCGAGGAGTTCACCCTGATGGGCGGCGATGTGGTCGACCGGGCCAGCTTCAACCCCGGCCAGACCGACTTCTCCAGCGAACTGCGCAACCTGCTGCAGGTGCGGGACGAAGCCGAGGATGACGGGCCGTTCCAGCCGGTAATCCGCAACGACCTGGACGCCATCTTCCTCGCCGCCAGCGGCGACGAACTCGCGCTGATCACGCCGCAACTCGATTACTTCGGCGCCGAGGAATTGCCGCGTTACGGCCTGGGACTGGCCTACTCCGGCAATGTCGACAAGCGGGCCGATGGCGACAAGGACAAGGTCAAGATCCCGGTCGCGCCGATGCTGCTGGCCGGCCCGGCGGGCCCCGATCACCCGATGCGCCCCGCCTACGAGCAGGCGCAGCTCGCCGGCTCGCTGCCGCGCCTGTTCGCGTTCGGCGCCGATGCGGCCCGCGTTGCCGGTCGGATCGATGCCCTGCTGCAGGGCGGGACGGTCAGTGGTCTGACCGGCGAGCTGTCCCTCACGCCCACGGGTGTGATCCAGCGCCAGCCGCGCTGGGGCCAGTTCCGCAACGGGCTGCTGAAGCCGCTGCCGGAGCTCGGCGACACCATCAGCTCCGATATGAATTCGGGCTCGACGGACGGGACGACCGGCAACGTTCCGACGACCGGCTTCTAGACACCAAACAGGGAGGCGCGCGGCATGGACGCCCTGCGACGCTGGTGGCCCGCTCGACGCCGGACCGGTTTCCGACCGGCCGACCGTCGGCAACTGGGCCGGGCGGCCGAGGAACTGGCTCTCGCCCACCTGGAACGGGCGGGGTTGTCACGACTCGACCGCAACGTGCGCGCCGGTCGCGGCGAGATCGACCTGATCCTCCGCGACGGCGACACGCTGGTATTCGTCGAGGTGCGTGCCCGTGCCGATGGCGCCCTGGTATCGGCCGCCGAAAGCCTATCCGCCCGCAAGTGCGCCAAGGTGCGCGAGACGGCCGAGCGGCTGATTGCCGCCCGCCCGGACTGGCAGGCGTTCTATTGCCGCTTCGATGTCGTTGCCGTCACCGCCACCGCAAACCAGACACCCGAGATACAGTGGTTGCGCGACGCCTTCTGAATCGCGCGAGCAATCCGGACCCCGAGAGACACGAATGAGCGACATTCTTGATGGACTGAGACGACGGCTCGACCGGGACCTGGCCGAGATGGGCCGGCTGGTCGACGACACCGCCCCACAAGCGCTGGAGGCCGCCGGGGTCATCCTCACCGCCGTGCTCAACGGCCAGCGCGTCCTGAGCTGCGGTGCCCGCGAGCGCAGCGACCTCGCCCATTACTTCGCTCGCCTGATGACCGGCCAACTGGAGCATCCCCGCCCCGGCCTGCCGGTCATGGCACTGTCGGAATATCCCGGCGGCAAGGAACCCTTCGTGCGCGCCATTCGTGCACTGGGCGCGCAGCACGATGTGCTGTTCGCCGTGAGCTGCAACGCCGTCGACGGGGTGCTGCCGGCGCTGCGGGCGGCCCACGAGCGCGACATGCAGGTGGTCCTGCTGTCCGCCGGCTCCGAAGACGTGATCGCCCCGCACCTGGAAAGCCAGGACCGCCTGATCTGCATCGCCACCGAGCATCGCGGACTCGCCTACGAAGCGCAGGTCCGTTGCCTGCATATCCTCGTCGATCTGGTCGACCGCCAACTGCTTGGCCTTACCGACTGAATGCGATGACGGCCCTGGCAACCTTCACCCAGCAATTGGGCGCGGCGCTGCCCGCCGACCGGATCATGACCGATGCCGGCTCGACCTGGGCCTACGGCATGGACAACAGCCGGGTCCATCATGCCGCCGATGTGGTGGTCTTCCCGGAGAACCACGACGAGGTGGTCGAGGTCATGCGCCTGGCCGCCGAGTGCCGAATCCCGGTGACCACCCGCGGCCGCGGCACGGGGACGGCGGGCGGCTCGGTGCCGGTCGAGGGCGGCGTGGTGCTGGTGACCGACCGCATGACCCGCGTGCTCGACTTCCGTCCCGAGGACCGGCTGATCGTGGTCGAGGCCGGTCTGATCAATGCCGAGCTGCAGCGCATCGTCGCCGAGAAGGGCTTTTTCTGGCCGCCGGACCCGACCAGCAACGCCCTGTGCACCGTTGGCGGCAACCTGGGCTGCAATGCCGCCGGGCCGCACGCCGTCAAGTACGGCACCACGCGCGAGAACGTGCTGGGCCTGCGTGCCGTCGATGGTCAGGGACATACCATCAAGGCCGGCTCGCAGACCACCAAGGGCGTGGTCGGCCACGACCTGACCCGGCTGATGATCGGCTCGGAAGGCACCCTGGGGGTGATCACCGAGGCGACGCTCAAGCTCACCCCCCTGCCCGAAACCCGTCGCCTGCTGCGCGCCTTCTACCCGGACATGCATACCGCCTCCGAGGCAGTCTCGCGGGTGATGGCCCAGCCGGCCACGCCGGCGGCGATCGAGTTCATCGACGGCAATGCGCTCGACCTGCTGCGCCGCAACTCGCAGGCGACCATCCCCGATGCGGCCGGCGCGATGCTGATGATCGAGATCGACGGCGACGAGACCGGTATCGACGGACTGGTCCAACGCGTGGTGGCTGCCGCCGGTGACGACCGGGCGGATATCGCGGTGGCCGAGACGACCGAGGAGCAGAAGGCGCTCTGGGCGGCGCGCAAGGCGCTCTCACCCACCCTGCGCCAGGTCGCGCCGAAGAAGATCAACGAAGACGTGGTGGTGCCGGTCTCGCGCATCCCGCGGCTGATCGAGACCCTCGATGCCATCGCCGCGCGCCACGCGATCACCATCGTCAGCTTCGGCCACGCCGGCAACGGCAACATCCACGTCAATCTGCTGGTCGACCCGGACGACCCGGCGCAGATGGCCGGCGCGGAAAAGGCTCTCGACGAGGTGTTCTCGGCCGTGCTGGCACTCGACGGCACGCTGTCCGGCGAGCACGGCATCGGCTACGTCAAGCGTGGTTTCATCGACCGGGAAATCCCGCCCGACTCGCTCGCGCTGATGCGGGGCATCAAGGCGGTGTTCGACCCGCTCGGCATTCTCAATCCGCACAAGAAGCTGCCCGACCCGGCCGCGCCGGATTCGACGCGCTGAGTCTGTGGCAGACTGTGCGATCAACTGAAACCATTCGCAGCCCGCGGACCCAATTCCAGGAGGAGCGTCCCAGGTGGACCACAGCGTGACCTTTCTCGCCAGCGCGACCATCACCGGCTTTGTCCTGGCCACCATCCTGCTGCTGGTGGACCAATGGCAGCGGCTGGAGCGATTCTCGTTCCGACTGCCTGGCCTGCTGATCGCGGTCGCCGCACTGATCGGCCAGGGGGCCCTGCTCTACCAGCTGGGCGTACGCACCGATCCGCCGGCGCTGAATCTCTCCGTGCTCAACGCGCTGGCCACGGTCTTCTGGCTGGCCAGCGCGATCACCGTGGTGAGCACCTTTCGCGAGCGGCTCGAGGGCATCGCGGTCATCCTGCTGCCGATCACGGCGCTGACCGTGTTCCTGACCGTGTTCGTCCCGGAGTCGAACGTGCCCATCCGTACGGGCGACCTCGCTCTTGACGGGCACATCCTGATCTCGCTGACGGCCTACGCCCTGCTCACACTCGCCGCCCTGCAGGGCGTGATGCTGCTGATCCAGCACCAGGCCCTGCACGGCCACCATCCGGCAGGGTGGATCCGTCGATTGCCGCCGATGGAATCGGTCGAACAGCTGATGTTCCGCTTCATCGTGATCGGCTTTCTGCTGCTCACCCTGGCGCTGGTCACCGGCTTTCTGTTCCTGGAGAACATCTTCGCCCAACACCTGGTCCACAAGACCGTGCTGTCGGTGATCGCCTGGCTGGTATTCGCCGTGTTGCTGGTCGGTCGTCACGTCGCCGGCTGGCGAGGACGGACCGCGGTGCAGTGGACGCTGGCTGGCTTCATCCTGATGGGGCTGGCCTACTTCGGCACCAAGATCGTGCTCGAGTGGATACTCGACCTCGGCTGACCCATCCTCCTTGTCGAAGCCGCCCGACTCGAAATAGCCGGGCCTTCGCCGTACACTTCCCGCTGGTTCAATCGCAAGCACCACTCTCTTGAACGAAATCCCCCTCGGTTTTCTGTTCACGGCCCTGGCCGTGCTCATCGTGCTGTCCGCCTTCTTCTCCAGCTCGGAGACCGCCCTGATGGCGCTCAACCGCTATCGGTTGCGCCACCTGGCAAAGCAGGGCCATCGCGGCGCCCTGCGTGCGACCAAGCTGCTGGACACGCCCGACCGCCTGATCGGCCTGATCCTGCTGGGCAACAACTTCATCAACATCCTGGCCTCGTCGATCGCCACGGTCATCGGCCTGCGGATGTTCGGCGACTCGGGGATCGCGATTGCCACCGGTGCGATGACGTTCCTGCTGCTGATCTTCGGCGAGGTCGCCCCCAAGACGGCCGCCGCGGTCTACCCGGAACGTTTCGCCTTCCCGGCCTCGTTCATCTACACGCTGCTCATCCGCCCGCTGCGCCCGGTGGTCTGGCTGATCAACTGGATGGCCAACGGTCTCTTGTCGCTGTTCGGGCTGCACCCGAAGGACCGCGGCTCGAATGCCCTGACCCGCGCCGAGCTGCACACCGTGGTGCGCGAATCGGGCCAGCGCCTGCCCGATCTCGACCAGACCATGCTGCTGTCGGTACTCGAACTCGGCCAGGCCAATGTCGAGGACATCATGATCCCGCGGGCCGAAATCGTCGGCATCGACATCACCCAGGACTGGGACGACATCCTCGACCAACTGATCCACGCGCAGTACTCCCGCCTGCCGGTGTTCGAGGGCTCGGTGGAACACACCATCGGCATCATCAACGTCCGTCGCTTGATCGGCCCGTTGATCGACGAAAGCCTGACGCTTTCGCGCCTCAAGCGCCGCCTGGCCGAGCCCTACTACACGCCGGAAGGCACCCCGCTGACCACGCAGCTGCTCAACTTCCAGCGCCAGGAGCGTCGCTCCGCGCTGGTGGTCGACGAGTACGGCGACATCCAGGGGCTGGTCACGCTCGAAGACATCCTCGAGGAGATCGTCGGCGAATTCACGACCTCGCCGGAGTCCGACCACGAGGGCATCACGCTGCAGGATGACGGTCGCTACATCGTCCGCGGCAATCTGCCCATCCGCGAGATCAACCGCGAGCTCAAGATCGATCTGCCCACTCACGAGGTCAGTACGCTCAACGGGCTTGTGATCGAACAGCTCGAATCCCTGCCCACGGTCGGCGCGACCGTGGAACTGCCCGAGGCACACATCGAGGTGCGCACGGTCAGAAAGCGCGCCGTCGACACCGCCCTGATCACCACCTTCCCGGCCGAGGAAACCGAGGTCTAGCCCGTGGCGAAGAAGAGCCAGACCGCCTTCGTCTGCCGCGAGTGTGGCGCCGATCATCCCAAGTGGGCCGGACGCTGCAACGAGTGCGGTGCCTGGAACAGCCTGGCCGAGATGCGCCTGCCCGGTGGCAAGTCGCCCGCCCGCGAGGCAGCGGGCTACGCCGGCGAGGCGCCGAAGATCACCGCGATCGGCGAGGTGGAAGTCAGCGACACGCCGCGCGAATCGAGCGGTCTTGGCGAGCTCGACCGCGTGCTCGGCGGCGGGCTGGTGCCCGGCTCGGTTGTACTCCTCGGCGGCGATCCGGGCATCGGCAAGTCCACCCTGCTGCTGCAGACGGTGCTCGGCCTGCAGGACCGTATCGAGTGCCTGTACGTCACCGGCGAGGAATCCCTACAGCAGGTCGCCCTGCGTGGCCGGCGGCTGGGCACGGATCTGGCCGGGCGCGCCGGCGAGCTGACGCTGCTCTCCGAGACTCGCATCGAGTCGATCCTCGCCGCCTGCGCCAAATCCCTGCCGGGGCTGATGGTGGTCGACTCGATCCAGACCCTCTACACCGAGGAGCTCTCGGCCGCCCCCGGTTCGGTCTCGCAACTGCGCGAGGCGACCGCCCAACTGGTGCGCTTCGCCAAGCGCCATGACGTGATCGTGCTGATCGTCGGTCATGTCACCAAGGAGGGCGCGCTGGCAGGTCCGCGCGTGCTCGAGCACATGGTCGACACGGTGCTCTACTTCGAGGGCGATCCGGGCGCGCGCTTCCGGGTGATCCGCGCCGTCAAGAACCGCTTCGGCGCGGCCAACGAGGTGGGTGTGTTCGGCATGACCGACCACGGCCTCAAACCCGTCTCCAACCCCTCGGCCATCTTCCTCTCCCGCCACGAGAAGCCGGTCCCCGGCAGCGTGGTGATGGTGACCCGCGAAGGCACTCGGCCGATGCTGGTCGAGGTCCAGGCGCTGGTCGCCGACCACCCCGGCGGCGGTTCGCGCCGCCTGACCGTCGGCCTCGACCAGAACCGGTTGGCGATGCTGCTGGCCGTACTGCATCGCCATGGCCAGGTCGCCCTGTTCGACCAGGACGTGTTCCTCAACGTGGTCGGCGGCGTGCGCGTCGCCGAGACGGCCGCCGACCTGGCCAGCCTGATCGCGATGCTGTCGAGCTTCCGCGACCGGCCGCTGCCGCAGGGGCTGGTGATCTTCGGCGAGGTAGGACTGGCCGGCGAGATCCGACCGGTGCCCGGTGGCCCCGAGCGACTGGCCGAGGCGGCCAAGCACGGTTTCACCCGCGCGATCGTGCCGCGCGGAAACCGACCTCCCAAACCGGTCGAGGGACTGGAGGTAATCGGTGTCGGCCACCTCGACGAGGCGATCGAAGCCGTCGACACGTTCTGACCGGGGGTCTTCCGTCCCGGCGGCTTTTGGCCGCCTTCGCCCCGCGACGATATAATCCATGCCACTTATCCAAGAGGCCTCCCATGGATTCTCCGACCCCGTCCCAGCCCATCCCGGCCCAGACCGTCGACGCCGGCGATCCGTCCGCGATCGCCCGTTACGAGAAGGCACTGGCAGAACTCGAGCAGATCGTGGCCCGACTGGAAAGCGGCGAACAGAGCCTCGAACAGTCGCTCAAGGACTACGAACGCGGCGTGGAACTCGAACGCCAGTGCCAGCGCGCCCTCGACGAGGCCGAGCGCCGCGTGGCCGCGATCAACGAACCGCCGGTGGACGACAGCGGCGACAGCAGCCCGTCCGCCTGAGTTCGTGACCAACACCGCCCCCAAGGCCCCATTTGCCGCCCCGTCCGGTTTCGAGGACTGGTTGCAGTCCTTCCGCGAGCAGGTGGAAAGCCGGCTGGCCGACGTACTCGACCGCCGGCTTGCCGGCGCCCAGCCTCGGTTGGCCGATGCCCTGCGCCACGCCACGCTCGACGGCGGCAAGCGCCTGCGCCCGGCACTGGTCTTTCTCGGCAGCCTCGTTGGCCACCCTTGGCCGGACAGCGAGGATGAGCGCCTCGAGAGTCTCTGGTCTGCCGCGGCCGCAGTCGAACTGATCCACGTCTACTCGCTGGTCCACGACGACCTGCCGAGCATGGATGACGACGACCTGCGCCGGGGCCGCCCCACCCTGCATCGCGCCTTCGACGAGGCGACCGCCATCCTCGCCGGCGACGCCCTGCAGACACTCGCCTTCGGTGAGCTGGCCGCCTCAAGCGCCGACCCCGCCGTCCGCCTCGACTGGATTCGACGACTGGCCGAGGCGGCCGGACCGCTGGGCATGGTCGGCGGCCAGACGATCGACCTGTCGTTGGCCGGGCGGACGGAGGACCACCCGGACCTGGCTACGCTCGCCGATCTGCACGACCGCAAGACCGGCGCCCTGATCCGCACCTCTCTAGCCCTCGGGGCGCGCTGGGCCGGACTTCCTGCCCGGGAAACCCGGCTGGTCGAGGATTTCGGTCGCCTGCTGGGACGTGCCTTTCAGATCCAGGACGACATTCTCGACGTCACCGGCTCGGCCGAAGCCCTGGGCAAGACGCCGGGCAAGGACGCCGCCGCGGACAAGTGCTCCTACGTCACGGTCGCCGGGCTCGACGGCGCCCGTCGCGAACTCGACGACACGGTGCGGCATGCACATGCTGCCCTGTGGGAGCTGGCCACGCTCGGAGCCGACCCGCAGGCCTTGAGTGCCTGCCTCGAATTCGTCACCCAGCGCCAGCACTGATGTCGCTGACACCACGCCACACCCACCTGCTCGACCTGATCGAGCAACCGGCCGATCTTCGGGCCCTGTCGCGCGGCTCGCTGCCGGCCCTGGTCGAGGAAATGCGCCACGCCCTGCTGGCCCAGGTCGAGGAGACCGGCGGTCACCTGGCCGCCAATCTCGGCGTTGTCGAACTCACCCTGGCGCTGCACCGGGTGTTCGACACCCCCTACGACCGTCTCGTCTGGGACGTCGGCCATCAGGCCTATCTGCACAAGATGCTGACCGGCCGACGCGGCTGGATGGCGAAATTGCGCCAGCGCGGCGGGCCGGCCGGCTTCACCCGCCGCGAGGAGAGCGAGCACGACCCGTTCGGTGCCGGCCACTCCAGCACCTCGGTCAGCGCGGCGCTGGGCATGGCGCTGGCCGCCGAACAGAAGGGAGAAGACCGCCAGGCGGTGGCGATCATCGGCGACGGTGCGATGACCGCAGGGCAGGCGTTCGAGGCGCTCAACCACGCCGGCGACCGGCAGGCCAACCTGCTGGTGATCCTCAACGACAACGAGATGAGCATCTCGCCCAACGTCGGCGCCCTCAACCAGCACCTCACCCGCCTGCGCAGCAACCCGCTGGTCGAACGCTTTCGCCACTCCGGCGAAGAAATCCTCGCGCAAGCGGGCCCACTGGGCGAGCTGCTTGGCTCGACCCGTGCCGGGCTCCGTGACGGCGTGCGCCACCTGCTCGGCACCTCGAGCCTGTTCGAGGAACTGGGGTTTCGCTACTACGGGCCGATCGACGGTCACGATCTCGACACGCTCATCGATACGCTCGGCAACCTGCGCGAACAGCGCGGCCCCAAGCTGCTGCACGTGGTCACCCAGAAGGGACGAGGCCTGGCGCCGGCCGAACGTGATCCGGTCGGCTTTCATGGCGTGGCTCGTAACGGGGTCAGCCAGGCGGCCGAGACAGCTCAATCCCCCGCCAAGGCGCCCAAGCCGCCCAGCTGGACCGAGGCGGCAGCCGACTACCTGTGCGAGAAGGCCGAGGCGGATGGTCGCGTGGTCGCCATCACGCCGGCAATGGTCGAGGGCTCGGGTCTCAAGGGCTTCCAGTCGCGCTTTCCGGAACGACTCTTCGACGTCGGCATCGCCGAGCAGCATGCCGTGACGCTGGCCGGGGGCCTTGCCACTGAGGGGCTGCGCCCGGTGGTCGCGATCTATTCGACCTTCCTGCAGCGCGCCTGGGACCAGGTCATCCACGACATCGCCCTGCAGCACCTGCCAGTCACCTTTCTGGTCGACCGTGCGGGTCTGGTCGGTCCGGACGGCCCTACTCACGCCGGCAGCTTCGACCTGGCACTGGGCATGAGCGTGCCCAACCTGGCGGTCGCGGTCCCCGCCGACCGGCGCGACCTCGAGGCGGCGATGGACTGGGCGCTCGGGCACGACAGGCCGGTGCTGATCCGCTACCCGCGCGACCGCTGTCCGGCGGATCTCGGCGGCGAGCTGCTCGGTGACGAACCGACAGCCCCGCGGCGGCTGCGACAAGGGCGCTCGGTGCTGGTCATCGGCATCGGTGCGATGGTCGAGCGGCTGGTCGGAGTGTGCGACGAGATCGACGCCACCCTGATCGACCTGCGCTGGGCCAAGCCGTGGTCGATCGACATGCTCGCGGACCTGGCCGGCGAGCACGACGTGGTGGTTACCGTCGAGGAAGGCAGCCGCATCGGCGGGGTCGGCAGCGAGCTGCTGCATGCCCTCGCCGAACAAGGCATCCAACGCCCCGCGTTGCGACTCGGGCTGGAGGATCGCTTCATCGAGCATGGGACCCGCGAGGAGTGTCTGGCCGACACCGGACTTGATTCTCGATCGATCGCGGATACTATCGCCGCATTTGCAGACCAGGTGAGCGCCACATGAGCATCCCGACTTCCCTGCCGACAGGGGGCAGCTACACCCTGACCACCGAGGTAGAGTTCGCCGCGGCGCACCAGCTCCACGGCTACGAGGGCAATTGTGCCCGTCTGCACGGCCACAACTGGCGCGTGGTGATCGAGGTCACCGGGAGCAAGCTTGACGACGTCGGCATGGTGGTCGACTTCAAGCTCATCCGTAGCCGGGCCCGTGAGATCGCCAAGCGGCTCGACCACGCCTACCTCAACGAGGTGCCGCCGTTCGATGCGGTCAACCCGACCGCCGAACATATCGCAGCCTATTTCCATCAGGCGCTGGCGACGACCCTCGACGCCGACGCCTACCACGTCTCTGCCGTCACGGTATGGGAGAACGCCCGCTCGGCGGCCACCTTCCGCCCGTAAGGCCGCCGGCGAGACCGGCGGCGACGTGCTAGAGTCGGGCCCCGTGTCCGACCGGACCCTCACCCAACACGACGTTTGATCTGCCCATGAACAGCCACGAAATGCCCGATGTCCAATCCAGCCACGATGCGCGTGATATCGCCATCGACCAGGTGGGCATCAAGGCGATTCGTCACCCCGTGACCATCCGCGACGGCGGCCAGGAGCAGGCGAGCGTCGCCGAGTGCCAGCTGACCGTCGGCCTGCCGGCAGACAAGAAAGGCACCCACATGTCGCGCTTCGTCGCCCTGCTCAACGAGGCGCCGCTGACACTATCCGTCGACACACTGGGTGACTGGACGCACGCAATGATCGAACGGCTCGAGGCGCAGTCCGGCGAGGCGCATTTCACCTTCCCCTACTTCGTCGCCAAGGACGCGCCGGTCAGCGGCCAGGGGGCGATGATGGACTACGACGTCACCCTGATCGGGCGCATCGAGCACGGCCGAGCCCACATCGGCCTGAAGCTCGTGATCCCGGTGACCAGCCTGTGCCCCTGCTCCAAGGAGATCTCGGCCTACGGCGCGCACAACCAGCGCTCGCACATCACGGTGGAGGGCGAGATCAGCGATCCGGGACTGTCGTTGCGGGCGCTGATCGGTGCGGTCGAGGCACAGGGGTCGTGCCCGCTATGGGGACTCCTGAAGCGCCCGGACGAGAAGTACATCACCGAATACGCCTTCGACAATCCGAAGTTCGTCGAGGACATGGTGCGCGATGTCGCCAACGCCCTGGAGGACTACCCGGGCCTCAACGGCTTCTCGATCAGCGTCGAGAACTTCGAGTCGATCCATAACCACTCGGCCTGGGCCGTGATCCACCGCCCGGGGCGCTGACAACCGCCCTCTCGGTTATCGGCATACAAAAAAAGGCCCCGTCATTACGACGGGGCCTTTTTCATGGCCACCTCGGCCGTGTCGATCACGGCCGGGGACGATCGGCCTTACTCGAGCTCGGCATTGATCCGCGAGAGGATAACGGCGCGGTCCTGCGGCAGCGTGCCGCCGGCGACGTTGATCCGATCGATGCGAATGTCGGTGCCACCATCGCGGCGCGTCTCGACCTTCAGCGTCAGGTGCAGCGTGATTTCGGCTTCCTTGTCGACGGTCACGCCACGCATGACGATGCCCTCATAGAGCGACTGCGGGTAGCTGTGCTTGACCTCGATCTCGCCGTCATCGCGCTCACGCGAGACCGGATCGAAGCCGAGGCGATCGAGCGCCAGCCCCAGACGATTCCAGGCACGCGGATAGGACTGGCTGACCTGGATGAAGCGGTCCTCCGGCTCGTCGCCGGTGACGACCTTCGAGCGGGCCTGGAACTTCGCACCCACCATGGCGCGCGATTCCTCGGCAGTGCCACCGGACAGGTAGGCGGCGAGCCGCGACATGGTCTCGGCGGTCAGGGCCGAGGAGTCCGTCTCGTTGCTGTACTTGAAGGTGGTGCTCTCCTCACCCGGGACCAGCGGTTCGTCGCCGGTCAGTTCACGCTTCTGGCCGGTGACGAACACGAGCGTCTCGTTCTTGTCCTCGCCCTGCTCGATGCGCAGGCGGACCTTTTCGATCGAATCGGGCTTGAAGATCGTGTCCTGCGCGATCTTGAGGATGCGCATGATCGAGAAACCGGGCCCCTCGTTGCTGGCAACACCGGTCCAGTCCGTCTCGATCAGACCGACGTTGGGCTCGAGCCGACGGATGTTGTAGCCCTCGTCACGCAGGAAGCCCTGCAGCTTCGGCCAGACGGTGTCGGGGTCGGTACCCACCACCAGGTAGCGGCTGCCCGGCTCGCCGGCGACCTCGATGTCGGTGCCGGTGGCCAGCACTCCGGACTCTTCTTCGCGCGCCTGCGCCTCGGCGCGGGCGGAAGCGACCTCGGGCAGCGCGACCGAGCCACCAGCGGCCGGGCCGGAAAAGGCCGGCGGCACTTCCAGCTGGGCGGCACGATTCGCCTTCCGATCATCATCGTCGTCACCGACGAAGGGAAGGCTGGAGCAACCGCTGATCAGGCCGGTGGCCGCCAGTGCGGCGAAGGTCAACATCCGGTATTGGGTGGGGTTTCGCATGCCGGTTCGGTTCCAGTGTCTTGAATGAATGGGTGGCCGTCAGGCCGGCTGCAGGCAGCCGGCCGCGTCGAGCGCCTCCTCGAGACCGGCGTGACAGAAATCGTCGAGCTCGGTCAGGGGAAGGCGCAGGGTTGGCCCGATCAAGCCCATGCGGTGCAGGGCCCATTTGACCGGGATCGGATTGGTCTGACAGAAGAGTTCGCGGTGCAGCGGGGCGAGGCGCGCGTCGAGCTCCTCGGTCGCCGCCTCGTCGCCGGCGAGCGCGGCCTCGGCCATGCGCGCCATCAGCTGGGGCGCCACATTGGCGGTCACGGAGATGCTGCCCTGGCCGCCCGCCAGCATGCAGGCCGCGCCGAGGTTGTCCTCGCCGCTGTAAACGGCGAAATCCGCCGGGCCACGCCCGATCAGGTCACGCATCCGCTCGATCGAGCCGGCGGCCTCCTTGATGCCGACGATGCGCGGATGCCCGGCCAGATCGAGGGTGGTGTCCGGCGCCATGTCGACCGCCGTGCGGCCCGGCACGTTGTAGAGGATCATCGGCAGGTCCACCGTATCGGCAATCGCCCGGAAGTGCTGCTTGAGGCCTTCCTGAGTGGGCTTGTTGTAGTACGGCGTGACCGACAGGTGGGCGTCAGCACCCGCCGAGCGGGCACCACGTGCCAGCGCCAGCGCTTCGCGGGTGGAGTTCGCGCCGGTGCCGGCGATCACCGGCAGGCGGCCGGCCGCCAGGTCCACGGTCGCCCGGATCACGGCAATGTGTTCCTCGTAATCCAGGGTGGCCGACTCGCCGGTGGTGCCGACGGCGACGATCGCGTGGGTCCCGGCAGCGACATGCCACTCGATCAGGCGTTTGAGACCGACATAATCCACTGCGCCGTCATCGTGCAATGGGGTGACCAGGGCCACCATGCTGCCGGTAATCGTCTTCGCCGCCATGTCGCCTCGCGTGTAAGTGTCGCCAAAGGGTGATCGTGACCGTCCCGTGCCTGCGCGGTCGAAGCGGGACCAAACTCGCATAGTACCGGCAGATATCGGCTAGTGACAAGCCGAGCAGCAAGGCGTTCCGCGAACCGCAAATGCCTGCTCGCGCCGCACTCGGCGACTGCTATATTTCATGTCAGGATGGCATTGACCCGGCGAGTTTCACCCGGGTTGAACACACAAGGAGCAACATAGCCACCCATGAGCAAGCAGACCACCGCGAAGCAGGCTGTCGAACCGACCACGGGCCAACCGGCCCCATCATTCAGCGGTGAGACCACCGACGGCCAGCAGCTGTCGATGGTTGATCTCAAGGGCACCCCGCTGGTGCTCTACTTCTACCCCCGCGACAACACGCCGGGCTGCACCACCGAGGCACGCGATTTCCAGGCCCGCCTGGCCGAGTTCGAGGCGGCCGGCGTCCGGGTGGTGGGCGTGTCCAACGACGATGCAGCCAGCCATCGCAAGTTTTGCGACAAGCAGGGCATCACCTTCCCGCTGATCGCGGACACGGACCGCTCGGTCAGCACGGCATTCAATGTCCTGCGGATGAAGAACATGTTCGGCAAGCGCTTCGAGGGCATCGAGCGCAGCACCTTCCTGATCGACGCCGACGGCGTGATCCGGCAGACCTGGCGAAAGGTCAAGGTCCCCGGCCACGTCGACGAGGTGCTGGAGGCCATCAAGGCACTCTGAGGACCGTTGCCCGACAACGGCCACCGTTAAACCACCGGGGATCCCTGCATCGATGATCAACACGACCCGTCAGACCCGCTGCCTGTTCGTTCTCGACACCAACGTGCTGATGCACGACCCGACTGCCCTCTACCGCTTCATGGAACACGACATCTATCTGCCGATGATCGTGATCGAGGAGCTCGACAACGGCAAGAAGGGCCAGTCGGAAACCGCTCGCAACGTCCGCCAGGTGAGCCGCTTTCTCGACGAGATGCTGGCCGACGTGGACATCGCCACCCTCGACGACGGGCTGCCGATCCACACGACCCTGCACGGCAAGGCCGAGCACGCCGTCACGCCGACCGGGAAGCTGTTCCTGCAGACGCACGAGGAAAACAGTGACCTGCCGGTCAACCTGCCGGGCAGCCGGGCAGACAACCAGATACTGGGGATCACCCTCGCCCTTAAGGAAAAGATCACCGATCGCGAGGTGATCCTGGTCTCCAAGGACATCAACCTGCGCATCAAGGCCACCGCGGTCGGCCTGAAGGCGGAGGATTATCAGAACGATCAGGTCCTCGACGACGTCTCGTTGCTGCATACCGGCTACGAAACGCTCGGTCCCGATTTCTGGGAAGCGCACGGCCAGTCACTGGAGTCGTGGCAGGACGAAGGACGCATCTTCTACCGGGTCCACGGCGCCGACACCGAGGAGTGGTACCCCAATCTCTACCTGCGGCTCGAGGCACCGGCCCCCTTCGCGGCGGTGGTCCGCGAAGTCCATGGTGACGGCACCGCCGTACTCGAGAGCATCACCGGCTACGAGCAGGAACGTCACTCGGTGTGGGGCATCACCGCCCGCAACCCGGAGCAGAGCTTCGCGCTCAATGCGCTGATGGATCCGGACATCGATTTCGTCAGCCTGCTCGGCCAGGCGGGCACCGGCAAGACACTGCTCACCCTCGCCGCCGCCCTGACGCAAGTGCTCGAGCAGAAGCAGTTCACCGAAATCGTGATGACGCGCGTAACCATCCCGGTGGGCGAGGACATCGGCTACCTGCCAGGCACCGAAGAGGAAAAGATGACGCCCTGGATGGGGGCGCTGATGGACAACCTGGAGGTGCTGGCCAAGACCGACGGCGGGGGCGGCTCCTGGGAACGGGCGGCCACCAACGACCTGCTGCAGTCACGCATCAAGATCCGCTCGCTGAACTTCATGCGCGGCCGGACCTTCCAGAACAAGTTCATCATCATCGACGAGGCGCAGAACCTCACCGCCAAGCAGATGCGCACCCTGATCACCCGTGCCGGCCCCGGCACCAAGATGGTCTGCCTCGGCAACGTCGCACAGATCGACACACCCTACCTGACCGAGACCAGTTCGGGGCTGACCTTCGTGGTCGACCGTTTCCGCGGCTGGGCACACGGTGCGCACGTCACACTGGCCCGCGGCGAGCGTTCACGGCTGGCGGAATTCGCCGCCGAGGTCCTCTAGCACACATGCCGAAAACCGGATGAGCTTGGCACGCGGCCATCCGGTGGCAATCACCCCATCGTTTGCAGCGGTATTCATCGATAGCCAGATTAACCCCCTTTATCAGAGGTAAATTAATCCAGTTTGTAAGCATGTACTAATGCGCAGATAATCAGGACCGCTCGAGGCATAAGGACCTCAAGGCGAAAAATTACACAGGGAGAGTCACACATGCGTAATTTCCTCAAGACAGCCATTCTCGGCGTTGCCATCCTGTCGTTGTCAGGCTGCGGCTTCCTTTCCATTAAGGACGACCTCGATCCGCAGGCCATGGACATCTACAAGGAGATGTACGGCAAGTTCGTTGAAAGCGGCGGCGACCTGGGTGCCGCTACCGTCTGGCGGATGAAGGTCGACGAAGGCCTCACCCCGGAAGACATCAAGGTGAGCATCGAGTCGGCAGCGGTCGGCAGCGGTCTCAAGAACGTCGGCGAGATGCCGCTGTCCAAGCAGCTCGAGCTGGAGACCGGTGAAGAGCAGCGCTACCTGATGATCTATCAGTACTGCAGCCCGTCCATCGCTCGTCAGGCGGTCGACTTCAGCCCGTACTTCTCCGCCTACCTGCCGTGCCGTATCTCGGTGGTCGAGGACGAGGAAGGCAACTACTGGCTGTACGGCCTGAACATGGACATGTTCGTTCACGGTGGTAAGGAAATGCCGCCGGAGTTCAAGAAGAACGCTCAGCATGTTCGCGACACCATCTACAAGATGATGAAGGCAGGCGCGTCCGGCGGCTTCTAAGCCCGCCACGCCTCCCGGGCCGCTCAACCGGCGGCCCAGCAAAGAACCCGGCCGGGGTCACCCGCGCCGGGTTTTCTTTTTGCCGACCGGCCACCCGCCCGACGCACAACGGAAAACCCGCAGCTCAACGCAAGACGCCCGCCGGATCGGCGGGCGTCTGAGGGAAAACGAACCGGCGTGCGCCTGCCTGTCAGGCTTCCTCGCCGTTGGCGGTGTGCTGGATGACCTCCAGGTCGTGCATCGGCGTGCTGTCGCGGCAGTAGTTGCGCGAGAACTCCAGCAACTGCTCCATCGCCGGCAGGCGGAACTTGTGCCGCTGACGCACGAAGGAGAAATCGCGGAAAAGGCGCGGCTTGAGCGGCACGGCCTTCAGCAGCCCCAGCTTGAGCTCCTTGCTGATCCCGGCGGAGGACATGATCGACAACCCCATGCCGGCCTCGACCGCCCCCTTGATCGCCTCCGGGCTGCCCAGCTCCATGCAGACGTCCCAGCCTTCGGTGAGCCCCTGCTCGTTCATGTAGGAAATCACCACCTCGCGGGTACCGGAACCTTCCTCGCGGCAAATGAACGGGTAGTTCATCAGCTTCTCCACCGGCACACCCTTGTCGGCATAGGCGGTCAACTCGTGCTCGGGCGGCATGATCACCACCAGCTCGTCGCGGCGGCAGGTCTCGACCAGGAGGTTCTTGTTGGTGACGCTACCCTCGACCAGCGCCAGGTCGACCACGTTGTGCTCGACCATCGAGACCACCGATTCGGTGTTGCCCACCTTCAGGCGCACGGACAGATCCGGATGCTCCTGACGGAAGTTACCCAGGAGGGCCGGCAACATGTTCTCGGCCACGGTCATGCTCGCACCGATATTGAGCGCCCCGCCGATCTCGCCGGTCATCTCCTTGACCCGTCGGTCCATCTCGTCATAGAGCTCGAAGATGCGCTCCGATATCTCGTAGACGGTGTGGCCGACGTCGGTCAGCGTGACGCGATTGTGTGTCCGGTCGAACAGGCGGGTGTCGAAGTGTTCCTCGAGTTGCCGGACCTGAAAGGTGACCGCCGGCTGCGTCATGTGCAATGCCTCGGCTGCCTTGGTGAAGCTCAGCAGACGGGCAACGGTATTGAAAACCTTGAGGCGTCGGTCAGCCATTGGTCCACTCTCTGTTCCGGTGGGCGATAAATATGACCGCAGAGTGTATCAAGCCAGCTTGTGGTTTGCGACCAGCATGGCACCCGCCCCAACCGCGCCACGATCGGGCCAGCAGGGCTTTTCACGCCATGCCAAGCGGTTTATGCTCGGAGCAGACACGTGACAAAACCAGCACCCGGGAAGTGGAAATCATGCAAGGAATCGCAACACGTCTGACCTCGTCACTGCGCCTGATCGTCGCGGCGAGCCTCGCCACCGCCCTGCTCGCCGGCACATCCGCGAGCGCGGCCACGATCTACAAATCGGTCGACAAACACGGCAACGTGACGTTCTCGCAGACGCCGCCGAAGGACCGCCCCTCCCAGACCATCGAGGCGAACGCTCCACCTGCGACCGAAACCGCCGACACGACTTCCAACAAGGAAGAGGCGCCAGCTGCGGACAACGATCGGGCCACCGATCCGACGACCGAGGTCAAGGTAGTCGACCGCGACAAGGCCCGCGAGACGTGCCAAAAGGCCCGTGAACAACGCGAGGCCGTCGCCAACAGCGGCAACCAGCTGATGGTCGAGGACGAGGCCGGCAAGTATCAGCCGATGACCGAAGAGCAACGCCAGGAACGCCTCAAGCGACTCGATGCCATCATCGAGCAAGCCTGCACTGCCGCCGGCGAGTAACCCGGCACCAACGCGGAACCATCGGCCGCCTTCGGGCGGCCGTCTTGTTTGCACGCCCTCGACGCCTCGTCACGGCTGCCGGTACAATTCGGCCTCCCCGACTGTGTCGCCCGCGACGCAGCGCCCCACACAACCCGCACTCCGAAACCCAAGCGAGACCCTCATGCGAGCCAGCCAATTCGCCATCAACACCATGAAGGAAACCCCGGCCGAGGCGGAGATCGTCAGCCACCAGCTGATGCTGCGTGCCGGCATGCTCAAGAAGCTGGCCTCGGGGCTCTACACATGGTCACCACTCGGCTTGAAGGTCCTGCGTCGCGTCGAGGCAATCGTGCGCGAGGAAATGGATGCCGCCGGCGCGCTCGAGCTGCTGATGCCGGCAGTCCAGCCGGCCGAGCTGTGGGAAGAATCGGGCCGCTGGCAACAGTACGGCCCCGAGCTGCTGCGACTGACCGACCGGCATGGTCGCGATTTCTGCTTCGGTCCGACCCATGAAGAAGTGATCACCGACTACGCGCGGCGCGAACTCAAGAGCTACCGCCAGCTGCCGGTCAACTTCTACCAGATCCAGACCAAGTTCCGCGACGAGATCCGCCCGCGCTTCGGCGTCATGCGGGCCCGCGAGTTCGTCATGAAGGACGCCTACTCCTTCCACGCCGATGCCGAGTCGCTCGAGCAGACCTACCAGGTCATGTACACGGCCTACAGCCGCATCCTCGAGCGCATGGGGCTGGCGTGGCGCGCGGTGGTCGCCGACACCGGCTCGATCGGTGGCAACGCCTCGCACGAATTCCACGTGCTGGCCGACTCGGGCGAGGACGCCATCGCCTATGCCGTCGACGGCGAGTACGCCGCCAACGTCGAGATGGCCCCCACCTTCCCGGTCGACGAGCCGCGCGCCGAGCCGACCGAAACGATGACCGAGGTAGCAACGCCGAAGGCGCGCACCATCGAGGAAGTGGCAGCGACGCTCGACCTGCCGGCTACACGCACCGTCAAGACCTTGCTGGTCAAGGGCGCCGAGACGCCGGCGGTGGCACTGGTGCTGCGCGGCGATCACGCGCTCAACGAGATCAAGGCGACCAAGCACCCGGCCATCGCCGAGCCGCTGACCTTCGTCGACGAGGCCGAGGTGCCCAAGCTGACCGGCGCCTCGGTCGGCTCGATCGGCCCGGTCGCCCTTGACATCCCGGTGATCGCCGACCACGCCGCCGCGGCGCTGACCGACTTTGCCTGCGGGGCGAACAAGAACGGCTACCACCTGACCGGCGTGAACTGGACGCGCGACCTGCCCGAGCCGGAGACGGCTGACCTGCGCGACGCGGTCGCCGGCGACCCGGCGCCAGATGGACAGGGCAAGCTCGACATCTGCCGCGGCATCGAGGTCGGCCACGTCTTCCAGCTGGGCGACAAGTACAGCCGGACGATGAACTGTGAGGTACTCGGCGAGGACGGAAAACCGATCACGCCGCTGATGGGCTGCTATGGCATCGGTGTTTCTCGCATCGTCGCTGCAGCGATCGAGCAGAACTTCGACGACCGTGGCATCCGCTGGCCGCAACCGATCGCGCCGTTCACGGTCGCCATCGTGCCGATCGGCGCCAACAAGGACGAGACGGTCATGGAGCGGGCGGAGTCGATCTATGCCGACCTGCGGGCACGCGGCATCGAAGTGATCCTCGACGACCGCGGCATGCGCCCGGGCGCGGCCTTCGCCGACTGGGAACTGATCGGCGTCCCGCTGCGCGTGGTGGTCAGCCCGCGCGGACTGGCTGCGGGCCAGCTGGAGGTCCGCCGTCGCGACGCCACGGAGAGTGAGGACATCCCGGCAGACGGGTTGTTCGAGTGGCTCGACGCCCAGATCGGCTGACCGGCCGCTCGCGGCGCAGAACGAGAACGGGGCGGGATGATCACTCCCGCCCCGTTTTTCATGCGCGCCTTGCGGGTAACGATCAGTCGCCCGGCAGATCCAACGTGACTGACTGACCAGCGCGCCAGTCGAGTTCGCCCCGTTCGATGCGCACCTCCACCCGGTAACGGGTCTCACCACCCGCCTCGGTCTCGGCACGAATGGCATCCACCTTACCCGTGCGACTTTCCCCGCCGCGCCTGACCTCGATCTCGTCACCCAGCGCAATCACGCCAAGTTGGTCGGCGGTCAGCGGGGCCACGGCGATCAACTGATCGGACCGGGCGATTTCGATCAGCGTCGGCGGCGTCAGCTGCGGCGAGACCACCTCACCGACGGCTGTATTGACGGCCAGCACCCTTGCCGCGAAGGGCGACTCGAGCTGGGACTGGTCCCGCTGCCAGGCCCTTAGCGCCGCCTGCGCCCGTGCCCGGTCACGCTCGCCCGCCGCCCGCTCGCGCTCGATGATCGCCAGGGCCCGCTCGGAATCCGAGCCAACCGTCCGGTCGTAAAGCGCCTGAACGCGCTCGGCGTCCAGGGCGGCCTCGTCGGCCACGAGGGCCAGCGCCTTGATCTCCGCGACGGCCATCCGATGACGCTGGTCGAACGGGGTCGGGTCCAGCGCCAGCAACAGCGCGCCCGGCTCGACCCGCTCGCCGGCACGCACCGGCAGCTCGGCGACCACACCGGAGACCGGCGTCGACAGCGACACCCGGTCGGCGAATGTCAGTTCGCCCTCCACCTCGCCCGCGAGACCAGCCGGCGACGTGCCGAGGAGCAGCAGGAACGCCAGCGTCCTGCGTACGCCGTCCTGCCCCGTATTGAATACCTTCATGACGCTTCCTCCGTGGCGCCCGACGCGCCGGCTGATTCCTCGGTCGCCCCCAGCAGCACCGTCTCCAGCGGACGGTTCGTCAGCAACGCGATCTCCGCCCATCGCGTCGCCAAGGCGTAAGTGGTCCGCATGCGCTCGAGCCGTGCCACCGACATCTCGACCATGGCATCGCCGAGATCGGCCGCCTTTTCCATCTGGTAGAGCGTCTGCTTGCGCATGAAATTGAGTTCGGCAAAGTTCTCCAGCGCGACCACCCGCTGCCGGCCAATGGAGCGATGCAGACGGATCATCTCCACCAGCTCGGTGGCGTAGGAACGAATATCCGCCTCGCGCTCGGCCAGCTCGGCCACCGCCGCCATCCGCTCGGCCTGGGCGGCCGCGATCTCGGCATTGCGCGCACCGCCCCGAAACAGTGGGAATTCCAGGTAGACCCCGGCGCGGAACGGGTCACGCATGGAACCCTCGCGGGTGTAGTAATCGGCGTTGATCTCGCTGTGAATGCTGGGAAGGTTCGAACCACGCGCCGCTACGAGGGCCGACTCGCTACCGTCGACCTGACGGCGCAGCGCGGCAAGCCGCAGGTCCTGCTCGAGAGCCGAGGCGATCAGCTCATCGGCGTCAGGCGCCTCGCGATCGAACAACGACTCGAGATCCGGGGCCTCGAGGGTTCGTGGCAGCACATCCGGCCGACCGGCAATCTCGGCAAGATGGCGTCGGCTCAAGCGACGCTCGGCATCCGCCCGACCCCGCTCCAGCATCACCTCCTGGTAGTCGCGCTCGAACACGGCGATGTCGTACTCGGAGGTCTGTCCCAGCTCGCGCCGGTCGCGGGCACGGTCGTAGCGGATGAACAGGATGGCCATGCGCTCGTTGAGCATCTGGTAGCGCTGGTCGGCAAGCAGCACATCGAAATAGGCCCGCAGCAATGCCAGTCGCTGGCGCTTGGCCTGATCGAGCAGGGCGAGACGGGCGCCGTCCACACGCGCCTCGGCCGCTGCCTCTCGTTCATCCTGTCGACCGAAGTCGAACAGCTTCTGGCGCAACGACAGGCCGGCCCGATGATCGTCGTGCTGATCACTCTCCGTGGCCAGCTCACTGGGTTCAACGTAGCGCAGCCGCCCCTCGAACATTGCCTGAGGCCGGTTGGCGGATCGCGTCAGCTGCTGCTCGGCCAGCCGCCGCTGGTAACGGGAACGGGCGGCGACCACGCCGTATTGGCCTTCGAGAGGGAGGGAAAGCAGTTGCTCGAGCGAGAGATCCTCAGGCAAGGGGGCGCCATTGGCCAGTCGACCCTGGTCGATCACCGGCGGCGGTGGCGGGGTCGCATCGGCAGCCGCGGGCATTGTGGCCCCCGTCACCAGCAACCCCAGCGCCAATCGCCACGACTTCAGCACCCCATGGCGCCGCCGCACTCTCTCTGGCCTGTCCATCGACCTGCTCTCCCTGTCGTGACGCGAACGCGTCAGCCGCCCGCGACCATCACTGCTGCTTCTTGAACTTGAAGAAGTTCATACCCGGCTCCTGATACGCTCCGGAAGCCACGAATTTCATCAGGAGCAGGAACTCCTCGGCGGACTGGGTCGGGCCGGTGTACCGCAAGGCGGGCTTGCCTTCGGTGTCGAAGAAGATCATGACCGGGGTGGCCCGTACGCGGTGCTCCTTGAAAGCGAAGTCCTTTTCCTTGACCTGCTCCCCGTTGGGGGCGGTCATCATCACGTCGCCTTCGATGTCGATGCTGACCGTGACGAAATGCTCGTCGATATAGGCCTGCACTTCAGGGTCGGTGAACACCTGGGTCTTCATGCGATGACAGAAGGGGCACTCGTCCATCTCGAAGAACGCGAACACACCGGCCTTGCCGGCATCGCGCGCGGCCTGCACGTCCGCCTGCAGATCCTTGAAGGGATCATCCCAGAATCCTTCCAGCGCCTGCGCCTGCGCCGCGCCCGTCATGACGAACGCCAGCACAAGCAAGACCACGGCAAGGAACTCCCCCCACCGGAATGTACTCACACGATCCATGCAACGCCTCTCGTCCCATTCGGCATCGAACTGCCACCATTCGACATACGGAAAATCAAAGGGCCAACCAGCCTTCCGGTCGCCGGCAAACGATGTCGCCCGGCAGGCCGCTCGGCACGGGGTGACAGACCACCCTCAGGGCGAGGTTATTGCTAAACTCGACGGGCGGCAACCGAATTGGCTCGACCGATCAACCCGATGCCGCGAAATCCGAACCCGGACCCCCGCGTGGACATTCTCATCCTCTACTACAGCCGAAGCGGCAACACCGAGGCCCTTGCCCGGCAGGCTGCCCGTGGCGTCGAGCAGGTCGAGGGCATGACCGCCCGCCTGCGCCGCATCCCCTGCCCCGACGGCCAGCAACCGACCGAGGGCGACCCGGAGGTGAACGTCGACGACCTGCGCGAGTGCCACGGCCTGCTGCTCGGCAGCCCGACCTACTTCGGCGGCATGGCCTCGGCGGTCAAGCGCTTTCTCGAGGACACCAGCGGGCTCTGGTTCCGCGGCGAACTGACCGGACGCCCCGCGGCGGTCTTCACCTCGACCGGGTCGATGCACGGCGGCCAGGAAACCACGCTGCTGTCGATGATCGTGCCACTGCTCCATCACGGCATGCTGATCACCGGCATTCCCTACCAGCACCCCGCCCTGGTCCATACGCAGACCGGTGGCACCCCGTATGGCGCAAGCCATACCGCCAACGACCACCCTCAGCTCAGCCGGGACGAGCGCGACCTGACTCGCGCCCTGGGCGCCCGGGTGGCCGAAATCGCGAGGCAATTGGCCTGATGCGCGGCGCGACTACCGCCGAGGGGCTCCCGCTGTGGCCGCTGCGACTGATGGCCGCCAGCCTGCTGGTCGTGGTCGCCGGCTACGGGGTGATCGCCTTCGGCGGTGAAGCCGAGGTCCGTCCCGGCCTGGTGACCACCGGCCTTCTGCTTCTCCCGGCGGTCGCGGTGCTGCCGGGACTATGGCGTGGCCATTACAAGACCATGGTCTGGGCCGCCCTGTTCGCGTTGTTCTACCTCCTTGTCGCAAGCACCGACGCCTGGGCGGCAGCCGCCAACCGCGGCTGGCACCTGCTGATCGCCGTCGCGGCCACGGTCGCGTTTCTCGCCGCGTGGTGGCACAGCATCCAGCGCCGCCGCACACTCAAGGGTCGCGCTCGCCGCCGGCACGCCGACACCCAGTCACCATTGAACGCACAGCCAACATCAAACGCAGAGGATTCGTGATGATCGAGAAGTGTCTCTTCCCCGCCGCCGGCTACGGCACCCGTTTCCTGCCCGCCACCAAGGTCATGCCCAAGGAGATGCTGCCAATCCTCGACCGGCCACTGATCCAGTACGGCGTCGAGGAGGCCTTCGAAGCCGGCATGACGCAGATGGCCATGGTCACCGGCCGTGGCAAGCGCGCGCTCGAAGACCACTTCGACGTCAACTACGAACTCGAGCACCAGATCCGCGGCACCAAAAAGGAGTCCATGCTCGCCTCGATCGACCGCCTGATCGAGAACTGCACCTTCTCCTACACCCGCCAGCTGGAAATGCTGGGTCTCGGGCACGCCATCCTCACCGGCGAACGGCTGGTCGGTCACGACCCGTTCGGCGTGGTACTGGCGGACGACCTGTGCGTGGGATCGCCGGTCGGCATCATGGCCCAGATGGCCACCATCTACGAGCGTCATCAGTGCTCGGTGATCGCCGTCGAGGAAGTCCCGGAACAGGACATCCACAAGTACGGTGTCATTGGTGGCACGCCGATCGACGACGACGTCATCCAGGTCAGCGAGATGGTGGAAAAACCCTCTGCCAACGAGGCGCCGGGCAACCTCGCCATCATCGGTCGCTACATCCTCACGCCGGATATCTTCGACATCCTGCGCCGCACCCCGCCGGGGACTGGCGGCGAGATCCAGATCACCGACGCCTTGCGCGAACAGGCTGAACAAGGCAAGGTGGTCGCCTACCGGTTCAAGGGACGGCGCTTCGACTGCGGCAGCCCATCGGGCTTCGTCGCCGCCACTAACCACTTCTATCACCTCAGCACGCGCTAGGCATCTCACGCCCCCGCGTGCGGGGAACCTCCCCGCGTACCTTCTGTCGCAGGCGGGTTCGGGAGGCTACCCCAAATCCACAGCCGTCCACGTGAGGCAAATCAATGCAAGTTCAAAACGACCACGTCGTTTCCATCGACTACACCCTGAAAAACGATGCCGGTGAAGTCATGGACACCTCCGAGCAGAACGGCCCGCTGGCCTACCTGCACGGTCACCAGAACATCATCCCGGGTCTGGAAAAGGCGCTGGAAGAGAAGTCGGTCGGCGACAGCTTCACCGTCAGCATCGAGCCGGCAGAAGCCTACGGCGAGCGCGACGAGCGAATGATCCAGACCGTGCCGCGCTCCATGTTCCAGGGCGTCGACGAAATCGAGCCGGGCATGCGCTTCCAGGCACAGACCGAAGGCGGCGTCACCGTCGTGACCATTAAGGAAGTCAACGGCGACGAGATCACCCTCGACGGCAACCACGAGCTGGCGGGCGAGACCCTGCACTTCGACGTCGAGGTCAAGGACGTGCGCCCGGCCTCCGAGGAAGAGATCGAGCACGGCCACGTCCACGGCCCGGGCGGTCACGAGCACTGATCCGCACCGACCGGACTCCCGTCGCGTCAGCCGCGGCGGATACGAAAAAGGCAGCGCCACGGCGCTGCCTTTTTTGTGCCCGACCGGCGCGGATCAGCCGACCGGTTGGTCCGACTCCTCCGGCTGACCCTCCGCTCTCGGGAAGATCGACACATACGCCGCGTACATGGCCGCCCAACCCCATGGCACCAGCAGGATCGCGCTCAGGCCCACCGTCAGGGGCACCGTCATAAACAGCGCCAGCCAGATCAGGCCGAAGATCAGCATCGGCACCCAGTTGAACCACACGGCACGGAAACTGGCGGACAGGGCCCCTCGCACCGTGTCACCCGCCAGCACGACGCGTGGGATGGCGAACAGCATGGCCGACAGGTAGACCACGTAGAGGCCGATCACCAGCAGCCACAGCCATATCGCCGCGCCGGACGTCAGGACCGGCAGCAGCTTGGCCGCCCTCTCGCTGTCGCTGATCTCGGGATTGTTCAGCGCCGCCATCCCTCCTTCCGGCATGGCCGCCGCCAGATAGCCGGCGACCAGGAGCAGCATCGCGAGATTCACCAGGATGGTCACGCCACCCAGCGCCAGCAACGTGCGCCATGGCGCCCCGTTCGAGAACTGGGAGAAGAGCAGGTCGAAGCCGATCGGCTGCTCGCGGGCCAGCGGCTCTTCCTCGGCCCGCTCGAGTATCTGGGCGATCCGGACGAAGATCATGATCACGCCGCCGCCCAGCAGTGGCGCCAGCAGGTAGCCGGCGCCCATGCCGATCAACGGCACGAAGCTGGTCAGGAAGATAAGCAGGTACATCAGCAGGACGCTGCCGATGACCAGGCCGGGCCGTGTCTTCAGAAGCTGCCAGCCACCCGCGATCCAGCGGGCGCCGGAACTGGCCGGTCGTTTGCGCATTGCGTAGACTCTCGTTCGTTTTGATTCATGTCCCCCGTTCCACGGGAACGGACACAATGGTAACCAAAGTTGGAACCCTGCATGCTGCAAGCCATTCTTTTCGACGTCGACGGCACCATGGCCGACACCGAACGTGACGGCCATCGCGTGGCCTTCAATCTCGCCTTCCGCGAGGCGGGACTCGACTGGCACTGGGACGTGCCCACCTACGGCGAACTGCTGGCGGTAACCGGCGGCAAGGAACGCATCCGCTACTTCATCGACAGCTGGGCACCGGAAGTTCCCGACGTCGACGACCTCACGGTCTGGATCGCCGGCCTGCACAAGGCCAAGACGGCTCATTATCTCGAGCTGCTGCGTCAGGGCGAGATCCCGTTGCGCCCCGGCGTGGCTCGCCTGATCGCCGAGGCCCGCCAGGCAGGAGTGCGACTGGCCATCACCACGACCACCACGCCGGAGAACGTCACCGGCCTTCTGAAGGCAACGCTGGGGGACGACAGCCCCGACTGGTTCGAGCTGATCGCTGCCGGCGACATCGTCCCGGCCAAGAAGCCGGCGGCGGACATCTACCACTACACCCTCGAGCAGATGAACCTGTCGGCGAACGAGACGATCGCCCTGGAGGATTCGGCCAACGGCGTGCGCTCGGCGCGCGATGCCGACGTGCCGGTGATCGTCACAGTCAATGACTACACCGCCGGGGACGACTTCGACGGCGCGATCGCGGTGCACACGGATCTGGGCGAGCCGAACGAACCCGCCGAGACCCTCGCCGGGCCGGCGCCCGAGCATGGCGTGATCGACCTGGGCTACCTCAAGGGCCTGCTCGAGCGGTGACTCGACCGGCACCTCGCGTGCCGCCCCTGTCGGGCGGCGAGCAAATCGCCTAGACTGAATTCACGATCCACGCCCGAGTAAAGGCCCCTCATGAGCGCTCCCACCCCGGATTGGTCCGAGCAATTCGACTATCAGGCTTTCATCGACGGCTTCGAGGAAGTCACGTACTGGCACTTCGACTGGTACTCGCGGATCATGGCGGTGCTGCTCTATCGCACGCCCCGCCCTGCCCTGAGCGAGCACGAGTGCCGTTTTGGTCGGTTCCTGGAAAGCCATGGTGCCCCGCCGGGACGACAGGCCGAGTTCGACAAGGTCCACCAGCTGCACGTGAAGATGCACAAGTCGGCGGACACGCTGCTGACGAGCGCCGAAGGTGGGGAGCAGGCGGAACGCGAATCCTTCGACGAGTTCGTCGAGCTGCAGAGCCTGTTCCTGGCGACCTGCTTCAACCTGATGCGCGACGCCTACAGCGACAGTTGCCTGCTCGCCCATCGCCAGACCGACTGAGCGGTCAGAACGCGGCTACAGCCAGAGTTCGAGCGGCGCGTAGTTGATCAGTGCGCGCAGGATGTCGCTGCGCGTGACCACGCCGATCACTCGCGGCGGATCCTCGCCCTGGTCGACGATCGGCATGCCACGGATGTCCTGGTCGATCAGCACCCGGGCGAGCTCGCGGATGTTCGTCTTGGGGCCGGCGGTGAGGACCTCGAAACGCGAGATGGCTCCCACCGGCATCTTGGCCAGATCCGTGTAGCGAATCCGCTGCCGGGTAATATCCCCCCGCGTGATGATCGCCTCGATCCGTCCGTCATCCCCCATCACCGGCAGCAGGCCGATGCCACGGTCGGCCATCAAGTCACGGGCCCGCCCGACGGTATCGTTGATGCCGATGGTGATCGGCGGCTTCGACATGATCTGCTCGGCCAGGGACACCGGCGCCGGCTCCCGGTTGACCGCCCCCGACGCCTCGTAATAGGCACGCAGCCGCTCGGCGCCAGCACCGCCGCGGGCGCCCCGCTGGAAGGAGGTCCCGCCCCGGTCTTCCCGTACGGCGCGAACCGGCTCGACCATCATGGGCGGCCGCAGCAATCCCGGCGACGTCGCCTCGTCGATGGTCACGGGATCGCTCACCCCACGCCCGAAGACCGTAAAACTCATGGCAGTTTCCTCATCTGTACTTCGAGGTTATCGGCCCCATACCGGCACAACTTGAGCCAAGTAATTGACCCTACGCCGGCTAGGCCGTTCCCTGACCATTCGGCACCCCCGACCCCACCTCGCGCTCTCGCTCCGAGAGCCACCGCCGGTAGGGCTCCAGCAATGCGCGCTGCTCGACCGACCAGTGCTCATCGTGCTCCAGCCGCTCCAGCTCGGCACGCAGACCGGGGAAGTCGCGAGCGGACGGATCCCCCTCCTGCGCCTGGCCGGGGCGTAGCTGATCGACCAGCCTCCTGTGCCAGCGCTCCCTGCCCGCGGCGTCCAGGGCCTCGGGCAGGTTGCGGGCCACGAACCCCTCCACCAGTTCGGGCAGGCGATCGTCCTCGAACGACCAGGCCATGAGATCGCGGGCATGATCGATCGCCTCCTGCCGCGAGCCAAGCGAGCGCGCCCGCTGCCACCAGTCATCCATATGACGACGATCGGCCGGGGGGACAAACCCGGCATAGAGGGACTGCTCGACCGGCTTGGGCGGAAATTCGCCCTCGGTCAGCTCGAGCGCGCCGATCAGCCGCTCCCTTAACGCCGGCAGGTGCTCACGGAATCGCTCGGCATGCAGGGCGATCCGCTCCCGGTCGATGACCATGCGCTGGGCGACGCCTTCACGATCGAGCGCGTCGGCCGGCAACACCACCGGCACCCGGTTGAGATGGATGGACTTTATCGGGAGGCGCAGCTCGTCCCAGTCGCGCTCGGCATCCTCGGGCGGGCTCTTGAGAAACCGCCGTTCGGCCCAGGCCTCGGCGTCAAGATCCAGCCACGGCAGCGGGTCGAAGCGCAGGTCCCAGCATTCGCGTCGATTGCGGTTGCCGTCGACCTGACCGAACGAGCAGAACATCGACGCCGAGGCGACGCGCGCCGGCAGCCGCGGCGAGACGTGCAGAAACGGCGAACTATCGGGCGAGTCGATCAGTCGGGCCACCTGTCGCTTGTCCCGGGCGGCCAGCAGGTACTCCCAGAGCGCCGTATCTGCCTCGCGCAGCCGGCGGGCCAGGTCGATGGTCGCCTCCACGTCCGAGAGCGCGTCGTGCGCGTGCTCGTGCGTCAGCCCGTTGACCGCCGAGAGCTCGGCCAGCCGCAGGGTCGGCCGACCGTCGCTGCCGACCGGCCAGTTGAGCGCACCCGGCACCAGCAGACGATACGCGCGGGCAGCGTCGAGCACGTCGAAACGGCTGTTGCCGTCGGCCCACTCGTGACGGTAGGGGTCCATGAGGTTGCGCCAGAAGAGAAAGCGCAGCATCGGCGCATCGAAGCGCAGGTTGTTGAACCCCACCACACAGGTATTCGGCTGACTGACAAGCCGATGGATCCGGTTGGCGAGGTTCGCCTCGCTGTCGGCCCCGGCCAGTTCCGGGGCATCCGGCAGGATGCCGGTGGTCATCACCGCCGCGGGGTGCGGCAGGCAATCCTCAGGCACGCGGGCGTACCAGACCACCGGCTCGCCGATCGGCTGCAATGCCATGTCGGTGCGGATCGCGGCGAACTGCAGCGGCCGGTCGAAGGCCGGGTCGGCGCCGGTGGTCTCGAGGTCGAAAAAGAGAAAACTGGGTGGTGCACTGGTGACAGACAAAGCCGGCTCCCTGGCATGACGTGGAATCAGTCCGCTGACGGTATCACCGGCAGCAGCGTACCGAGGCGCTCGGGCCGGCCGGTCAGACGCCAGTGGTAGATCACCATCCCGGCCAGCACCGCCCGGGCGTAGGCCCGCGTCTCGTCGAACAGGATCGTGTCCACCCAGACATCACCGGGCAGCGGCACCTCGGGCAGCCAGTCCCGAACCCGCCCCGGACCGGCATTGTAAGCGGCGATGGCCAGCGGGTAGCGCTCGTCGAAGCGCTCCGCCATGTGACCGAGATAGGCCGCCCCGAGGGCGATGTTCGTGCCGGGGTCGGTCAGGCGAAGCGGCGCGAGGCCCAGGTCGGCCTGCCGGTTGATCCAGCGCCCGGTCGCCGGCATCAGTTGCATCAGGCCCTGCGCGCCCACGCCGGAACCGATGTCGCGCATGAACAGGCTTTCACGCCGCATGACCGAATACACCCACGCCGGCGGGATGGCCTGTCGTTCCGCCTGCGCCTCCACCAGGGAACGATACGGCGTCGCGTACCGGGCCGCCAGCCATTCGGGATCGTGGAAGGCCTTCATGCGGGCGAGCACTACGGAGGCACGATCAGCCCAGCCGGCCTGGTCGGCCAGCCAGGCCAGCGCGGGAAGACGCTCGTCGGCCACATTGTCCAGCGCGTGCTCGAACAGCCGGCGGGCGTCCTCCGGGCGATCCAGCCGCTGCAACGCGAACGCCAGCGCGAGCCACGGCCGACCCTCCAGATCGGCGACGGCCTCGTCGGCCGGCTGCGGGGGCTCGATGGCCTCCGCCGGAAGCGGATAGCGGATCCCGAGACGATCGGCCGCAAGAAAGCCATGGTAGTCGGGCGTCTCGGCCAGCTCGCGCCAGGCCTGGCGGGCCGCCGTTTTCTGGCCAAGGCGGTGATCCGCTTCGGCGCGCCAGAAGCGCCATTCGCGCTCGGCGGCAATCTCCTCGGGCATGGCGTCGATCGCCCGCTTTACCCGCGACCAGTCGAGGTGACGCAGGGCCGAGCGCACCGTCCAGGTCCAGACCTCGTGATCGCGCGCCGAGAGCGGTACCTCGCGCAGCCACTCGTAGGCCTGCGGTTCGTAGCGGTAGGCCGCCTTGAGAGCCGCCAGTCGTGCCACCGACCCGGCCTGTTCGTCATCGACCAGCTCCAGGCGGGACGCTCGTTCGAGAAGCTCACGCGCACGGGCCGGATCCTTCTTGGCCAGCCACAAGAGCCCCTGGGTGATCGCCTCGGCGTCACCCTCGGCCTCGATGCGCTCGGCCACGGCGGTGGCCGGCCGATCACGCAGCGCGATCCAACGATCGCGATAGGCGACTAGCCCCGTCGGCCCACGCCGAACCAGGTAGCGGGCCAGTCCGTCCTGACCCGCCGTTACCGCCGCCCGGATACGCGCCCGGTAGGCGGCCGCGTCCAGATAGTCGTTGGACTCGAGCCAGGCGAAGGCCGGGTCGCAGGCCTCCGGCTGGCTGCGGCCTTGCTGCCATACCGCCAGCGCCTCGTCGGCCTGATCGCCGGTGAGTGTTCCCTCGAGCGCGAGCTCGGCCTCCCAGTAGGCACACTGCCGGCGCGTGCCGGCCGTGATCTCGGGCGCGCGCTCGAACACCAGCTGGTACTGCCCCCAGGACTCCTGTTCGGCAAGGTGGTCGAGGTAGCGACGCTTGAGAAGAGGCGCCAACGGGTCCTGGGGGTGCTCGCGCAACTGCGCGGCGACGGCGGCTGGCTCCTCGTCGACCCGTTCGAGCAGCCAGCGCGTCTGCAGATAGAGCCGGATCGATTCGCCATGCGTCTGGCGTTCGACCGTTTCTAGCGCCAGACGGAATCCGGCTCGATCGTGTCGCTCGATGGCCTCCAGCCCGGCCGCCAGTCCCGCCGGCGGCTCGCCCTGCAGGTATGCGGCGCCAACCGCGTCGACCGACGCCACGAACATCGGGGCGACGAGCAGCATCGGCAGGAAGCGGAGCAGACGCGGCAGTGGGAACGACAGGGGGGCGGACATGGGCATCACTTTACGCTTTCGGATGACGGTGGTTGGACGGGCCCGTGTAGGATGCCGAAAAAGGCCTTGAGTTCGTCGCTTGGCGACATTATCCATTCGTCAACGCAATCGATAACCGACCGAACCGAGATGACCAGCACGCCCCCGTCCCAGGACCGCTACCACGGCCGCTTTGCCCCGACCCCGTCCGGGCCGCTGCACGCCGGCTCGCTGGTCGCCGCGCTGGGCAGCTTTCTCGATGCCCGTGCCCAGGGCGGGCGCTGGTCGGTACGCATCGACGACACCGATGAAGCGCGCAGCCGCCCGGAGGCCATCGATGCCATCCTCGCCCAGCTCGAGGCTCACGGACTCAAGCCCGATGGCAGCGTGATCTTCCAGAGCCGTCGGCGGGATCACTACGAGGAAGCACTGGAACAACTGGCTGAGGCCGGACGAGTCTATCGCTGCGGCTGCACCCGCGCCCATCTGCGGGCCTGGGCAGCCGAACACGGCCAGACGATGGGTGCGATCGGTCCGGTCTATCCGGGCTTCTGCCGCGAGAAGCCGGCCGCCGAGGACGAGCGCCATGCCCTGCGATTCCGTGTCGGTGACACCGAGCGCCGGGTTGCCGACCGGCGGCTGGGCTCCATCCGCCAACGACTCGCCGCCGAGGTGGGCGATCCGGTCCTCCGCCGTGCCGACGGCCCGATCGCCTACCATCTCGCCAATGTGGTCGATGATGCCGCGATGGGCATCACCCAGGTGGTCCGCGGCGAGGACCTGGCGGAACTGACCCCGCTGCACGTCGAGCTGGCCGAGGCCCTCGGCCTGACAGCACCCGGCTACTTCCACCTGCCGCTGGTCAACGGCCCGGACGGCCGCAAGCTGAGCAAGACCAATCACGCCCGGCCACTGGACAACCGAGAGGCCGCGGCGAACCTCGACGTCGCGGCGGCCGTTCTCGGCCTCCAGGCCACGAGCGGCGCCTCGATCAGCGAGCGACTGGACCGCTGGATCGGGGAGTGGCGACAGCGCCACCCGCTGCCCGCCGCCCCAACGTGACGCGGCCTACTTGAGCCCCATGCTCTCGTAGAGGGTGCGCGCGCCGCCCTCGAGGAACCAGTAGTCCTCGGCGCCCTGCGCCTCGAGGTAGTACTGCAGCCAACGCACCTGCTTGCCGGTGGCGTCGAGGAAGAACATCGGCCGCCCCTCGCGCATGGCCGTCTGCACCAGCCCATTCAACTCGCGGTTACCGGTGGTCAGCGGCACGTGCCGGTCCCGCATCTGGAACAGCGACACCCCCTGACGCTGCTCCTGGCTGCGGATATCGACGATCAGCGGATCGGTGCTCGCCACGATACGGCCATAGAAGTCGTCTTCCGGCAAGAGATGCGACTGGAACTGTTCGTCGGCGATCAGGCGGTCGGCGCTTTCCAGCGGCGCGCCGAGGAGCGTGGTGTGCTCCGGATGGGCCTTTGCCCAGGCGAAGACGCCCGCATCGTAGACCCGCACGCGGGACAGCCCGGCTTCCCGGGCCTTGATCGCCGCCTTGTAGGAGACCGAGCAGGTCACCCCGTTGCAGTAGAACACCAGCGGTTGGCCCGAGGCTTCCGCCAGCGACTTCACCGTGGCATTGAAGGATGCCGAGGCGAGCGGGACGGATCGGGCGTCCTTGATGTGGAGCGTCTCGTATTCGTAGGTCGAGCGCGCGTCGACCACGGTGACCGAATCGAGGGTTTCGGCCAGTTCGGCCGTCTCGATCGGCTGCAGACCGACCGACTCGTACTTCTCCCGCAGCGGAAAGTCCTCGGTGGCCCAGGCCGACGGCGACAGCCACGCGAGCGTGGCGGCCAGCATCGCGGTCCCGATCAGGCGGCCGGTCATCGCCCTTTTGCGCCGCCTGACATTACGGCCTTCCATCCCTGTGTACGCCATGCGTATATTCCCTCATCTGACAATCCGAATACCGGCAACATACCGCCTTCTTCTCGCCCGGCGCAAGGCAATACATTCACGACTTGCCCCGCCTGCTGGGGGCTGATTAAATCCCGGCTCGGGCCGTTGCCCTCCACCCCATTTCACTCGGGAACCGCCATGCCCCGCCTGCTGACTCATCACCCGCTGCCCGGAGCCGTCCGAGGCCTGCTCTCCGCCCTGCTGACCGTCGCCGTCCTGACCGGCTGCGACCGCTCCCCGCCGGAACACGCATTCCTGCCCTGGGATATCGAGATCAACGATCACGGGCACGTCTCGGTGTTCGGTGTCACCCTCGGCGAATCCACTCTGCTCGACTTCAAGCGCCTGTACGGCCAGAAGGCGGACCTGGCGATGTTCACCAAACCCGACGAGCCGATCACGCTCGAGGCCTACTTCGGCCAGATGGCCGTCGGGCCGCTGACCGCCAAGGTGGTGCTGATCGCCGAGGTCGACACCGCCACGCTGGAACGCTGGGCCGAGCAGTCACGCATCGCCGACCCGACGCCGTCGGGGGCGCGCAAGCTGTCGATGTCCGATGAAGCACTGCTGGAAGCGCAGGAAAAGCCGATCCGCTCGATCAGTTACGCCCCGAGCGCCGACTACGACAGGGAATTGATCACCCGTCGCTTCGGGGAGCCGGCCGAAGTCCGGACACTGGCGGACGGTCGCGACGAGGACGAGCCCCCAGCCGAACTGTGGCTCTACCCGAAAAAGGGATTGCTGATCACGGTCGAACCCGGCGACAAGGAGCTGTTCCAGTACATCAACCCGGGTCAGTTCGACCGGCTGCTTGCCGGCACGGTGACCCAGACCAGCGGCAACGCCCCCTGACGGACGCGAGTCAGCGCGGTCAGTCCGTGCTGTAGTCGCCGTGCTCGCGGGTGGCGAGGAAGCGCACTTCGGGCCAGCGCTCCTGCGCCATCTGCAGGTTGACCCGGGTGGGGGCGATGTAGACCAGATCGCCGGCGTGATCGAGGGCCAGGTTCGCCTGGTTCTTGTTCTTGAACTCCTCGAAACGCTTGGCATCGTCGCATTCCACCCAGCGGGCGGTGTTGACGTTGACCGCCTCGAAGCGGCAATCGACCTTGTACTCGTCCTTGAGGCGCTGGGCGACCACGTCGAATTGCAGCACGCCCACCGCGCCCAGGATCAGGTCGTTGTTGGTCATCGGCCGGTAGAGCTGGGTCGCGCCCTCCTCACAGAGCTGCGAGAGCCCCTTGAGCAACTGCTTGGACTTGAGCGGATCCTTGAGCTGCGCCCGACGGAACAATTCCGGGGCGAAGTTGGGGATGCCGGTGAAGGCAAGCTTCTCGCCCTCGGTGAAGGTGTCGCCAATGCGCACCGTACCGTGATTGTGGATGCCGATGATGTCGCCGGCCTGGGCCGTCTCCAGCCGCACCCGATCGGAGGACATGAAGGTCAGCGCATCCGGGATCTTCACGTCACGGCCGAGCCGGACGTGATGTGACTTCATGCCGCGGCGGAACTCGCCCGAGCAGATGCGCAGGAACGCGATCCGGTCGCGGTGCTGCGGGTCCATGTTCGCCTGGATCTTGAAGACGAAGCCGGTGAACTTGTCTTCCGACGGGTCGACGGTACGGCCGGTCGCCTCGCGTGGCTGCGGCGCCGGCGCATACTCGACGAAATCGTCGAGCAGCGACTGCACGCCGAAGTTGTTCATTGCCGAGCCGAAGTACACCGGCGTCTGCTCACCGTTGAGATAGGCCTCAAGGTCGAACTCGTCGGCCGCCCCCTGCACCAGTTCGATCTCGTCACGCAGCTCGTCCGCCTGGCTGCCGATACGCTCGTCAAGCTCCGGGTTGTCGAGCCCCTTGATCGCCTCGACCGCCTGATCGCGGGTGCCGTCAGCGGTGCCATACAGGTAGGTGGTGTCCTGCGCGATGTGGTAGATGCCACGAAAGCGCTTGCCGCTGCCGATCGGCCAGGTCACCGGGGCGCAGCGGATGTCGAGTACGGTCTCGACCTCGTCGAGCAGTTCCAGCGGATCGCGACCCTCGCGGTCAAGCTTGTTGACGAAGGTCATGATTGGCGTGGTGCGCAGGCGGCAGACCTCCATCAGCTTGATGGTGCGCGCCTCGACGCCCTTGGCCGCGTCGATCACCATCAACGCCGAATCCACCGCGGTCAGCACGCGGTAGGTGTCCTCGGAGAAGTCCTCGTGCCCCGGGGTATCGAGCAGGTTGACGATCCGCTCGCGATACGGGAACTGCATCACCGAGGAGGTCACCGAAATACCGCGCTCCTTCTCCATCGCCATCCAGTCGGAAGTGGCGTGGCGCCCGGACTTCTTGCCCTTGACCGTGCCGGCGAGCTGGATCGCGCCGCCGAACAGCAGCAGCTTCTCGGTCATGGTGGTCTTGCCCGCGTCGGGGTGCGAAATGATCGCAAACGTCCGGCGGCTGGAATAATCGTTTTCGGGAGTGGTGCTCATGAATTCTCGGAATAGGCAGTCGCTCGCCGCGCCGCGTCGGTAACGGCGGCGAGCCGGTAAAACGTGATCAGGACAGCAGGCGACGCATCACGCGCGCATCCTCGCGTCCGCTTGGGGCCGGATAATACGCCTTTCGGTGGCCGATATCCGCGAAGCCGGCGCTCTCATACAATCCGATAGCAGCGTGGTTGCCCGCACGCACCTCGAGCAGGACGCAGCTCGCCTCGGCCGCCCGAGCGCTGGCGATCACTCGTTCGAGCAGAAACCGGCCGGCCCCGGATCGCTGGATCGTCGGCTCGACACAGAGATTCAGCAGGTGCCATTCGTCGAGCACCGCCATGACCACCGAGTAGCCGACGAGCTCGCCATGTCGAAAGGCGCCGTCGAGCCGATAGCCGGCACGCAGGCACTCCTCGAACACCGCCTCGCTCCAGGGATACAGGTGGGCAGCCTCCTCGATGGCGAGCACCTCGGGCAGGTCCTCGACGGCCAGCGCCGCCCAGTCCCAGCTCGGGCGTTCGGCCGGCGCGACGCTCATGTGCGCGACCGACGCGAGCGCGCGGCCAGGGCCCGCCACAGGCGCCGCTTGGCCTGCCCGTCGCCCGCCAGCGTCGACAGCTCCCAGGTTTCGCCAGCGAGGGTCAGCCGATCGCCCTCGCCCGTTTCGCAGGCCAACCCGGCCACCCGACCGATCGCCTCGGCCAGCGCACGGTGAGGCGACCCGGCCGCGACGCTCAATCCGTCCGCCGGCGAGGCCGCGGGAGACTCTTGCTGGACCGATTCCTTGCCGGTCGACTCCGGTTGGATAGCAGCCGCTGCGGCCTGCGGTGCGACAGCTGGCCTAGTCGACGCCGGTGTGTCGGCTGCTACCGGCTGAGCCGGCGCATCGGCCGATTCGACCGGGTCGATACCCGGACCAGCGTCGACAGGCAGCTCATCGGCATACGCTGCCGGATGCGCATCGAGTTCGACCGCGTCCACGCCGCGCCTACCGGCCGGCAGCGGGACCCGGCCACTAGGCCGGTAACCCTCGATGCCGAGCCAGCTCAATGCCGCTTCGCGGTCGACCCGCAATCCCATGATTAGGCGCGACCGTTCACACGTCACCCATCTGGGGGTGAGCGCGCTTGGGCGGATGCTCGAGCCGCTCGACGGCGTTGAGATAGGCCTTCGCCGAGGCGGTCACGATATCGGTATCCGCGCCCTGTCCGGTGACGATACGTCCGGCGCGTTCCAGACGGACATTGACCTCACCCTGGGCATCGGTGCCGCTGGTGATGTTGTTGACCGAGTAGAGCTGCAGGTTGGCGCCCGAGGCGACGATCTTCTCGATCGCGGCCAGCGCGGCATCGACCGGGCCCGCCCCGGTCGCCGTGGCGGTCATCTCCTCGCCGCGGATCGACGCGGTAACGGTGGCCTCCGGCGTCTCGCCGGTCTCGGAGCAGACGTGCAGGGAGACCAGGCGGAAGGCCTCCTCCTGCTCGTCGTAGACCTCGGAGACCAGCGCCTGGATGTCCTCGTCGAAGATCTCGCGCTTCTTGTCCGCGAGCTCCTTGAAGCGGCGGAAGGCGTCGTTGAGCGCCTCCTCGCTCTCGAGCTCGACGCCGAGGTCCTTGAGGCGGCTCTTGAACGCGTTGCGCCCGGAGAGCTTGCCGAGCGACAGGCGGTTGGTCGACCAGCCGACGTCCTCGGCGCGCATGATCTCGTAGGTCTCGCGGTGCTTGAGCACGCCGTCCTGGTGGATGCCCGACTCGTGAGCGAAGGCGTTGGCACCGACGATTGCCTTGTTCGGCTGCACCGGGTAACCGGTAATGGTCGAGACCAGCTTCGAGGTCGGCACGATCTGGGTGGTATCGATCCGGGTCGACACGCCGTAGACGTCCTGACGGGTGCGGGTCGCCATGACGACTTCCTCGAGCGCGGCGTTGCCGGCCCGCTCACCGAGACCGTTGATGGTGCACTCGACCTGGCGGAAGCCGGAACGGACCGCCGCCAGCGAGTTGGCCACCGCAAGACCGAGATCGTTGTGGCAGTGCGTCGACCAGACCACCTTGTCCGAGCCCTTCACCCGGTCGATCAGGGTCGCCATCTGTTCGGCCCACTGGTCCGGGGTGGCGTAGCCGACCGTGTCGGGTACGTTCAGTGTGGTCGCCCCAGCCTCGATCACCGCCTCGAACACCCGCACCAGGAAGTCCATGTCCGAGCGCACCGCGTCCTCGGCGGAGAACTCGACGTCGTCGGTGTACTCGCGCGCGATCTTGACCGCGTTCACCGCGTGACCGACCACCTCGTCCGGCGTCATGCGGAGCTTCTTCTCCATGTGGATCGGGCTGGTGGCGATGAAGGTGTGGATGCGGCGTTTCGGGGCCGGCGAGACCGCCTCGCCGGCACGGCGCACGTCCTTCTCGCCGGCGCGAGCGAGCGAACAGACGGTGGAATGCTGGACGTGCTCGGCGATGGTGCGGATAGCGTTGAAGTCGCCCTCGCTCGCCGCGGCAAAGCCGGCCTCGATCACGTCCACGCCCAGTCGCTCCAGCTGACGGGCGATGCGCAGCTTCTCGTCACGCGTCATGGACGCGCCCGGACTCTGCTCGCCGTCGCGAAGCGTCGTGTCGAAGATGATCAAGGAGTCACTGCTGCTCATGGCAAAAACCTCAGGTATCACCGCCGGGTCGTCCCGTCGGCATGTCATTTCTAGTCGGTGGTCGCGTGGATCGCCTCGCCAGGCCTCATGTCAGATGCCCCAACGGGGCAGTCGCAGCAGCAGCGACAGGCAGACGCAACGCAGCCCGACCACCGAAACGGTGGCCGGGAGGGGATAACGGGCTGCGTGAGAACGACTGCTCATGAGGCAAAGGTAACGACGGCCGGACCGCGATTCAAGAGCGCCGCGAGGCAAGCCGACGACGCAAGCCGCGACTCAGCGCCCATAGCGGAGCCGACAGCGCGTAGCCGCTTGCCAGCACCCAGACCGTCAGGGCGAAATCCCGCACCGCGAGCACGAACACCAGGATCGCGATCGGCAGGCTCAGGAACGACAGCCGCAGCCGTGGCGAGAGTCGCTTGCCGCTGAAGTACGGGAAGCTCGATACCATCAGCAGACCGGTGGTGATCGTGATCACCCACACCCAGCCCTGTTGCTCGTTGAACGCCAGTCCGTGCGATTCAAAGAACCACACCATGCCCATCAGCACCGCTGCCGCGGCCGGCGAGGCCAACCCGACGAAGTAGCCCTTGTCGACCGTCTCCACCTGGACATTGAAGCGTGCCAGACGGATGGCGGCCGCCGCAGCGAAGACGAACGCGCCGAGCATGCCCCAGCGGTCATCCATGCCCTGCAGGCTCCAGAGATAGACGATCAGTGCCGGCGCGATGCCGAACGAAACCACGTCGGAGAGCGAGTCGAACTGGACGCCGAACTCGGACTCGGTGCCGGTCATCCGCGCCACGCGGCCGTCCATCCCGTCGAGGATCATCGCGACGAACACGGCCAGTGCGGCCGGGACGAAGTCGCCCTGAACGGCCATCACTATCGCGAAAAAACCGGCGAACAGGGCGCCGGTCGTGAACAGGTTGGGCAGGAGATAGATCGCCTTGCGCCGCCGACGCGCCGCCTGAGCCTCGCTCGGTTGCTGCTCGGTCTGCGTTTCGTGATCCATGCTCTGCCCCTCCCGGGATTGCCTCGTGCGATGGGCCCCGCGATCAGTTGCGGGACTTGTCGACGATCTTGTTCGCGCTGATCCACGGCATCATGCCGCGCAGACGCTCGCCGACCTGCTCGATCGGGTGCTCGGCATCCTGACGACGGCGGGCCGTCATTGAAGGGTAGTTCAGTGCCCCCTCGTTGATAAAGCGCTTGGCGTACTCGCCGTTCTGGATGTTGGCCAGCGCCTCGCGCATCGCCTGACGGGACTCCTCGTTGATCACCTTCGGGCCGGTGACGTACTCGCCGTACTCGGCGTTGTTGGAGATCGAGTAGTTCATGTTGGCGATGCCGCCCTCGTACATGAGATCGACGATCAGCTTGAGCTCGTGCAGGCACTCGAAGTAGGCCATCTCGGCCGGGTAGCCCGCCTCGGTCAGGGTCTCGAAACCGGCACGGACCAACTCGACGGTACCGCCGCAGAGTACGGCCTGCTCACCGAACAGGTCGGTCTCGGTCTCGTCCTTGAAGGTGGTCTCGATGATGCCGGTACGACCACCGCCGACGCCGGAGGCGTAGGACAGCGCGATGTCCTTGGCCTTGCCCGACGCGTCCTGGTGGATCGCGATCAGATCCGGGATGCCGCCGCCACGGGCGAACTCGGAACGCACGGTGTGACCCGGGGCCTTCGGCGCGATCATGATCACGTCGAGGTCCTTGCGCGGAGTGACCTGGTTGTACAGGACGGAGAAGCCGTGGGCGAACGCCAGGGTCGCGCCCTCACGCAGGTTCGGCTCGATCTGGTTGGCGTAGATCTCGGCGTGGTTCTCGTCCGGCGCCAGCACCATGACCACGTCGGCCCAGGCGGAGGCTTCCTCGATGGTCTTGACCGTCAGGCCTTCACCCTCGGCCTTCTTCTGCGAGCCGGAACCGGCGCGCAGGCCGATCGCGACCTCGACACCCGACTCCTTGAGGTTCAGCGCGTGGGCGTGGCCCTGCGAACCGTAGCCGATGATGGCGACTTTCTTGCCCTGGATCAGGGAGAGGTCGCAGTCCTTGTCGTAGTAAACCTGCATGGTGATGTCACTCCAGTCTTGTTGATTCGGAAATTACGGAATTCGGGGTCGAAGCTCAGACCTCGGGAACCAGCATGCCGCGCGGGCCGCGGGAGATGCCCAGCGCGCCGGAACGCACGATCTCGACCACCGGGATCGAGCCGAGCGCCTCGATGAAGGCATCCAGCTTGTTACCCGGACCGACCAGCTGCACGGTGTAGCTGGACTCGGTCACGTCGATGATCTGGCCCCGGAAGATGTCGGCCAGGCGGTAGACCTCCTCGCGCACGGCCTCGAAGGCCTGCAGCTTGACCAGCATCAGCTCGCGCTCGATGTGCGCGGTGTCGGCCATGTCCTGCACCTTGACCACGTCGATCAGCTTGTTGAGCTGCTTGACGATCTGCTCGATCACCTGCTCGTCGCCGCTGGTCACCAGCGTCAGGCGCGAGAGGGATTCGTCATGGGTCGGTGCCACGCACAGCGACTCGATGTTGTAGCCGCGTGCCGAGAACAGCCCGGCCACCCGGGAGAGCGCGCCGGCCTCGTTTTCCATCAGGATCGAGATGATGTGTCGCATAGTCAGGCCGCCCTCACACCAGGATCATTTCGTTGAGGCCCGCGCCGGCGGGGACCATCGGGTAGACGTTCTCTTCCGGATCGGTCTGGAAGTCCATGAAGACCAGCCGGTCCTTCATGGCGAACGCCTCCTTGAGCGCGCCCTCGACGTCGGACGGCTTCTCGATGCGCATGCCGACGTGGCCGTAGGACTCGGCCAGCTTGACGAAGTCCGGCAAGGACTCCATGTAGCTCATCGCATAGCGGCCCGAATAGAAGAACTCCTGCCACTGGCGAACCATGCCGAGATAGCCGTTGTTGAGGCTGATGATCTTGACCGGCAGGTTGTACTGCAGCGCCGTGGACAGCTCCTGGCTGCACATCTGGATACTGCCCTCGCCGGTGATGCAGGCGACCTCCTCGTCGGGGTGCGCCCACTTGGCACCCAGCGCGGCCGGCAGGCCGAAGCCCATCGTGCCGAGGCCGCCGGAGTTGATCCAGCGATGCGGCTTGTTGAAGCCGTAGTACTGCGCCGCCCACATCTGGTGCTGGCCGACATCGGAGGTGACGAAGGCGTCGCCTTTCGTGACCTCCCACAGCTTCTGCACCACGTACTGCGGCTTGATGATCTCGTCGGACCACTTGTAGTCGAGGCACTTCATGCCGCGCCACTGCTCGATCTGGTCCCACCAGGCCTCGAGTTCCTTGGTCTTCTTGGCGCCGCCGGCCTGATTGACCAGCTCGATCATCTCGGTCAGGACCGACTTGACCGCACCGACGATCGGCACGTCGACGACCACGTTCTTCGAAATCGAGGACGGGTCGATGTCGACGTGGACGATCTTCGCGTGCGGGCAGAACTTGGACAGATCGCCGGTGACCCGGTCGTCGAAGCGCGCACCGATGGCGATCAGGACATCGCAATGGTGCATGCCCATGTTCGCCTCGTAGGTGCCGTGCATGCCGAGCATGCCCAGGTGCTGCTTGTCGCTCGACGGGTAGGCGCCCAGGCCCATCAGCGTCTGCGTGATCGGGTAGCCGAGCTTCTGCGTGAAGTGTGTCAGCTCGTCGCCGGCCCGGCCGAGGACCACGCCACCACCGGTGTAGATCATCGGCCGCTCGGCGTTGACGATCAGGTCGACCGCCTTGCGGATCTGCCCGGAATGCCCCTTCTCGCTCGGCTGGTAGGAACGCATCGCGACCTTTTCCGGGTACTCGAACGGGATCTTCACCTTCGGGTCGGTGACATCCTTGGGGATGTCGACCACGACCGGGCCCGGGCGACCGGTGGTCGCGACGTAGAACGCCTTCTTGATGGTCTCGGCCATCTCGCTGACGTCCTTGACCATGAAGTTGTGCTTCACGCAGGGACGCGTGATGCCGACGTTGTCGACTTCCTGGAAGGCGTCGTTGCCGATCAGCGCACTGTGGACCTGGCCGGTGAAGACCACCAGCGGGATCGAATCCATGTGCGCCGTGGCGATACCGGTCACCGCATTGGTCGCGCCCGGACCGGACGTGACCAGCACGACACCCGGCTTGCCCGTCGCCCGGGCAAACCCGTCGGCCATGTGGACCGCGCCCTGCTCGTGGCGCACCAGTACGTGCTGGACCTCTTCCTGCTGGAACAGGGCATCGTAGATGTGAAGGACCGCCCCACCGGGGTAGCCGAAGACCGTATCGACCCCTTCCGACTTGAGGCACTCGACCAGGATTTCACCGCCGGACAATTCCACGAGAGTACTCACCTCGAAACTTGCGCGTTTCACTGACTAATGGCTTGACGATCGGCTCGACGGCGGACGCGCCGCACAAACGATCGTCCGATTTCGGGGAAACCGTCCCCGCATCCGGGAACCGCTCCCGGATGGTCATCCACTTCTCATTGAGTTTGCTCGAAAGCACAGAGTGCAACGCGATCAACGCAGCCCATGACGACGGCAGCCCGCCCAGGCGGCGAGATCATCGCCGGCCGGACAGGCTGCCATCAACCGCGGTTGCGCCCGTTAGGGCCCGGCGGTCTCAATCGTAGACTGGGCAATATAACGTGTTATTCGACAGATTTCACCACTTTGGACGCATTTCGTCCGACCACGGGGCGCGGCCGGACGGGCATGGTGGCGAATGCCGACAACAGTCAGAAGGTACCGAACCCGCCGCCTGAGCGTTCTTCCTTCTCGATCTTGCCGTCGACGACCGCAATCAGCAGGTCGTTGATGGCATCCGGAGCGGAACGCAGCTTAAAGAAGGAGGCATCGCCACCCATCATCGGCAGGTCGGGGAAGAACAACGCCATGCGGAAACGCAGGTTCAGCGTCTCGGCCACGTTGCCGTCCAGGAGAACCGGGTACGGCAGGAACGCGTAGCCGCGCGGCGCCTCGTTGTTGACAGCCTGCACCAGTGCCGCGCCGTGGGCATTGGGGTCATCGGTCTGCATCGCCACGCCGTAGACAATCTGGTTCTTGCCCGGAATTTCCACGCGGTAGACCAGTTCGGTGCCCAGCTCGCCGCTCTTCACGCGCTCGGTGATCTGGCGATCGGCTGCCGAAAAGCTGCTGAAGCTGCCCAGGTCGACCGAGTCGGCAAACGTTTCCAGACCGAAGGCGTACTGGTAGGTGCGCAGGTTCGCCTTCGAGATCGGCTCGGCGCCGAAATAGCCCTTGGCGCCCAGCGCACCTGCCAGCCCCTGGAAGGCCGCCTCGTGGCTGCCCTCGAGGCGATACCCGTGGGCGACGTACTGCGGGTTCTGGTAGCTGATACGGGTCTGAGCATCGGTCTGCTCGAAGGCGACGCTGACCACGGCGCCGTAGCCACCTCGCTTGCTCCGGGAGGCCGTCTTGCGCAGCGCCTCGCTGCTGACGACCAGCACATACACGCCCTCGGTCGGGGCATATTCCCCGACCACATCGAATCCCTCGTTACCGAGCTTCTCGCGCGCAGCCGCGACCGCCGCATCGACATCCCCGGCGAACGGGGCCGCCTCGACGAATGGCTGGTACTCGGCCCGAACCAGACCGGAAAACAGAAGACCCATCAAGAAACTGCCCGCAAGCAGCAGGCGGAACGAACCGGTTTTCCCCATGACTCATCACTCCCTTGCCAAGATATTTTGTCGTTTTATTGTCGTTCTTTTTATCGTCTTTCTTTGACAATTCCGACAATACGCCAGAATCGCAGGGAATACCTAGTTCCGTATATCAGTTCCGGCTCATCCAGCGGGCCGCCGCCCTCCCGCGCCAGCGATCCCGGCAAGCCCTCGTCCGTTGAAAACCCAGCCAGGGGACACCGACGATGTATCCGCGCCCCGGGTCGGGTCCCGATGTCTAGTCACCGCGCGCGAGCTCGACGCGCAACACGTCGTCCTGCCATTCGAGCGAGAGCAGCTCGTGCCCCGCCCGCTCGCAATAGGCACGGAAGTCACTTTCCGCACCCTGATCGGTGGCCAGCACCACGATCGATTGCCCTGGCGCCGCCGTGGCGATGGCCTTGCGCGCCTTGAGCAGCGGCATCGGGCAGGAGAGCCCGCGCGCATCGACCTCGATTGCATCATCCGCCATCCGCGAACCCTCTTTAACAATGGCTCTCACTGATCCGGCGCGGTCAGCGGAAGGCCTGAACCGGCCCAATACATAATGCCGCCCTCCAGGTTGTACAGTCGCTCGACGCCCTGGCCGGCCAGATACTGGCACGCCTGCGCCGAACGCGCCCCGCTGTGGCAATAGATGACAACGTCCTTGTCTCCGCGGAATCGGTCGACGTTCATCGGCACCAGATGGAGCGGAATCAGTGTGGCCCCCTCGATAATGCCGCGATCCGTCTCGGCCGGGCCTCGCACATCAAACAGGGCCACTTCGTCGAGGCGGTCCTTGAGTTCATCGGCCGTGATGTTGCCGTAAGCTGCCATAATCGTCTCCAACCGGTCGCATGGTGAATTCGGGAAAGTCTAGCGGGCGCCGCCCCCTGGCGTCTATCGAACGCCGGCGCCACCGACCGAGCATTTGCATCGCGAACCCAGCCGGCCCGCCTCGGTCAAACGCAACCGACAGCAATATCTACTCAAGCCGATGAATAAATCGATCCGCGCAACGCTCGCCTCCATACTGGCCTTCGCCGTCCTGGTCGGCCAGCCGGCAATGGCCGAATATCGCCTCCCGGAACTCGGCACGCCGGCCGACACGGTGCTCTCGCCCGAAGATGAACGCGAGATCGGCGCGAAAGTCTTCGAGCAGCTCCGGGAGCAGGGCGGCGTCATCGAAGATGCCCTGATCGACAGCTATCTCAATGATCTGGGTGTGCGGCTGATGTCGTCATCCTCGGGTACGCGATTCGCCCCTAACCTGGTGGTTGTCGACAACTCGACCATCAATGCCTTCACCGTACCGGGCGGGCACATCGCGGTGTTCTCCGGGCTGATCCTCACTGCCGAGAACGAAAGCGAGCTTTCCGGCGTGATCGCCCACGAAATCGCCCACGCCACTCAGCGCCACATCGCCGAGATGGTGGCCGCCCAGACGGGGAACAACCTGACGGCGATCGCGGGGTTCATTGCAGGCGCCCTGCTCGGCGCCGTCAATCCGCAACTGGGGGCGGCTGTCGCGACGGCCGGCATTGCCGGGGCCGCGCAAAATGCCATCAACTACACGCGCATGCACGAGCGCGAGGCCGACCGGCTAGCTCTGGACACCCTGAAACGGGCCGACATCGATCCGCGCGGCATGATCAGCTTCTTCGAGAAGCTCCAGCGCCGGGCCGGCGGCGCGCCCAGCCGGCAGTTCGAGTTCCTGCGCACCCACCCGATGACGGCCGAACGCATCAGCTCGATCAAGGACCGCATCGCCCGCCTGCCCGAGGGAGAGTTCGGCCAGACCGACAGCGAGGCATTCCGGCTGGCTCGCGCCCGGCTGGCCGGACTGCAGGGCGAGTCCGGCCTCGGCCTGGATGACACCGCCGAGACCTATCGCCGCGCAGTGGCCGCGCAACGCAACGGCCGACACGATCAAGCCGTCGATCTGCTCGAGCCATTGCACGCACAGCAACCCGGCAACCGCTGGTTCGCCCTGCCCCTTGCCCGAGCCCTCAACGACCAGGGCAACGCCCGCGAGGCGGACCGCATTCTCGATGAATTGATCGCCCTCTACCCCGGCGATGCCACGCTGATGCGGGTCGAGGTCGAATGGATGCTCGACCGGGGCGATACGGAGACGGCCTACCGGAAGGCTCGCGAAGCGGTCGAATCCCGTCCGGATGACCCGGAAGCCGCCTTGGCCCTGTCAAAGGCAGCCAGCGCAGCGGATCGTCCGCTGGAACATCACGAGCAACTCGGCCGCTACTTCCTGCTCAAGGACAACCTGGTCGCAGCCCACCAGGAGCTCGAGACGGCCTACACCTTCACGGCAGACAACCCGCGCGCCCAGGCCCGGATCGAGTCCACCCTCGAGGAGATCGAACGTCGCGCCGGCCAGACGGAAGACGAAGACTGACCCACGGACCGCGCGTTTCTGGCACCGACAAGAACATGAAACCGCCTCGCGACGCGCTGGCGGAACCAATGATCGCCCAGTCATCGCCTCACCACCGCGCACCCCCTCCAAATGGCGCCCTGTGGTAATTTTCCTGCCGGGAAAGCCGTCATGACGGGCCCCGTGCCGACATCGAATTTCAACAAATGCTAATAAATAAAATCATTGTGTCGGCATAAATTATTTTTTATTGTCTCGAGTGTTCAGGCCACTAAAGTGGTAGACGTCGAATCGATGAATGAGACAACTCACCAAGGCATCTCGGCGCTTACGAGCGACCGCAGAGGAGGATAACAATGAAGAAGTTCACATCCGTGATCACCACGGCAGGCGCCGCCGCACTGCTCGCGGCCGGCATGGGTTTCTCCGGTGCCGTCGCGGCACAGGAAGAAGGCATGTCCGACTCCGCCAAGAAAGGCAAGGAACTGGCCTTCAACCGCGGCAAGGGCAACTGCCTGGCGTGCCACCAGATTCAGGGCGGCAATCTCGCGGGGAACATCGGCCCGGCTCTGATCGCCATGAAGGCGCGTTATCCGGACCGTGAAGAGCTCAAGAACGTCATCGCTGATCCGCGCGACAAGTTTGGCGACCAGACCATCATGCCGCCGTTCGGGGCCCACAAACTCCTGAGCGACGATGAAATCGAGCACATCACCGATTTCATCCTCACGCTGTAAGACCGCTCCAGGAAGCAAACATAAAGACCCGAATTCAGTAGGAGACGCATAGAATGAAACGCTTGATCTCTAGCATGCTCGCAGCCAGCGTACTGGCCACCGGCGGCGCAATCGCGGCCGACGCAGCCAACCCGTCCGATCCGGAAGAGTTTCGCCAGCTGATGGTTGAGTTCTACGAGGACCGCTACCCGGACGTTCCGTTCGAGAACTACAACATGGGCGTTTACGCCATCGATGATGATGCCCGCTCCCAGTGGGAAGGCATGATGATCTTCCCGCAGACCGACGAGTTCGTCGCCAAGGGCGAAGAGCTCTGGAACGAGTACCGCCTGCCGAACGGCAAGCCGCTCTCCTCCTGCCTGGGCGAGGCCAAGGGCCTGCGCGCCAAGTACCCGTACTTCAACGAGAAGGACGGCGAGGTGCACAGCCTGGGTCTGGACATCATCAACTGCCAGAAGAACGCCGGCGAAGAGGCTGAAAAGGTCTGGGACCCGAAGAACAACTACAAGAAACTGGCTAACGTCCTTGCCTACCTCGCCAGCGAGTCGAACGGCATGACCAACCAGGTCAAGATCGACAGCGAAGGCGCCAAGGCTGCCTACAACCGCGGCAAGGAAGCATGGTTCCGTCGCACCGGTCGCCTGGACAACTCCTGTGCCGATTGCCACCAGTACCACGGCGGCAAGTATGCTCGCGCCGAGCACCTGCACATGAACCTGGGCAACACCACGCACTTCCCGGCATTCCGCTACAGCAAGGGCAGCATGTTCACCCTGCACAAGCGCATGTACGGCTGCGTCCGCGACACCGGCACCATCCCGCCGAAGCAGTACTCCGAGTACCTGCGTGACCTCGAGTTCTTCATGTCCTACAACGACAACGAGCTCGAGCTCAACGGCCCAAACATCCGCAAGTAAGCCTCGGCTCTTGCGAGATCGGAAAAGCAGGCTTCGGCCTGCTTTTTTTGTGCCCGCTCGCAAGCCCGGCGCGGCGGCCGGCCGCGGCATACGGCCCCGCATACATGTTGCCCATAAGTATTTTTTCTATCGTCGCAGGGGTCAGTATGGTTAAATGGCCCGGTTCAGTTTCCTGGCACTGCCCCCGACGTGCCCACCGGGCTTGGGCCGGGTCAGGGAACCGGTAAAGATCCCTCGGATCCCGCCCTCCGCTACCAGCCGGGCCGGGTACTGACCCAAACTGAAAACGTAAAGGGGAGTTTTCAATGAGTCTTTCTCGTCGCGAATTTCTGCAGATGCTCGCCGTGGCCTCGGCCGCCGGCATCAACCTCGAGAGCGCGCAAGCCGGCACCGGCACCCAGCGCGTCGCGAGCTCGGTCAAGGCAAACAACGCCTCGAGCAACATGTACGAGGTGCCGCGCTACGGCAACGTGTCGATCCTGCACATGACCGACATGCACGCCCAGCTCAAGCCGGTTTACTTCCGCGAGCCGAACATCAACCTGGGCGTAGGCTCCATGAAGGGCAACCCGCCGCACCTGGTGGGCGAGAAGTTCCTGGAGTACTTCGGCCTGGAGCCGAACACCCCGGCAGCCCACGCCTTCACCTGCCTCGACTTCGCTGAAGCAGCCAAGAAGTACGGCAAGGTTGGTGGTTTTGCCCACCTGCTCACCCTGATCAAGCACATGCGCGAGCAGCGTCCGGGTGCCTTCCTGCTGGACGGCGGTGACAACTGGCAGGGCAACGCTCTGGCACTGTGGACCGACGCCCAGAGCCAGATCGATGCGATGAAGATCGCCAAGCCGGACTTCTTCACCTCGCACTGGGAAGCGACCTACACCAAGGACCGCATGGTCGAGGGCATCAACGAGCTCGAGTCCGAGACGAACATGGCGTTCGTCGCCCAGAACATCCTGGACAGCGACTTCTACGAGCGCGTCTTCAAGCCGTACGTCATTCGCGAGCAGAACGGCGTTCAGGTTGCCGTCATCGGTCAGGCGTTCCCGTACACCCCGATCGCCAACCCGAGCTGGATGACCGAGGGCTGGACCTTCGGCATCCGTGACGACAAGATGCAGGAGACTGTCGACGCGGCCCGCGCCGAAGGCGCCGAGGTTGTCGTTGTCCTGTCGCACAACGGCATGGACGTTGACCTCAAGATGGCCAGCCGCGTTACCGGCATCGACGCCATCATGGGCGGTCACACCCACGACGCGGTTCCGACCCCGACCATCGTCAAGAACAGCGGCGGCCAGACCATCGTCTCCAACGCTGGCTCCAACGCCAAGTACCTGGGCGTGCTGGATCTCGACGTGCGCAAGGGCAAGGTTCAGGACTTCAAGTACCACCTGCTGCCGGTCTTCTCCGACTTCATCGAGCCGGACAAGGAGATGCAGGCGTTCATCGACAAGGCCTACAGCCAGGAAATCACTTTCCAGGACAAGACCTTCAACGCCGGCGAGCGCACCAGCGAAGTCCTCGCGACCAACGATGCCCTGCTCTATCGCCGTGGCAACTTCACCGGCACCTGGGACCAGCTGATCTGCGACGCGCTGATCGACGTCAACGACGCCCAGATCTCGTTCTCCCCGGGCGTTCGCTGGGGCACCTCGCTGATTCCGGGCGAGCCGATCACCTACGACGACCTGATGACCGAGGTGGGCCTGACCTACCCGAACGTCACCGTCAACGAGTTCACCGGCGAAGAGATCAAGTCCATCCTCGAGGATGTCTGCGACAACATCTTCAACACCGATCCCTACTACCAGCAGGGCGGCGACATGGTTCGCGTCGGTGGTCTGAAGTACGCCTGTGCGCCGAGCGCCGAAAAGGGCAAGCGCATCCTGGACATGGAACTGGGCGGCAAGCCGCTGGATCCGAAGAAGAGCTACAAGGTCGCTGGCTGGGCATCGGTTGCCAAGCCGGGCAACATCCCGGGCGACACTGGCGAGATGATCTGGGACCAGGTCGAGTCCTGGCTGCGTGACCAGAAGCACATCAAGCCGGTCCAGCCGAACGAGCCGGTCCTCAAGGACGCGGAAGGCAACCCGGGCATCACCAAGAAGTGCTGATGACCCGGTCGCTCTCAATCGAGGGCGCCTGAAACGCGAAAGCCCCGCCACTTGGCGGGGCTTTTTTTGTGTGGTTCGCCTTGCGGGTCAGCACCCCCGGAACACGCCGGCCGCGCGATCCTTCACCAGCTGCCCTAGGGGACGGACCAGGCCGCTCATGGCCAGATATACCCCGGGAGACGGCTCGGCCTGAACGAAGCCGAACGCCAGCCCGAGATTGAATGCCGGCTCGACCGGATCGATCTCGTGCGGCCTCATGGCGCCGGTGATGACGATACGCTCGTCGGGACAGGCGGCGCAGAGCGCCTCGCCGGTGAGGTGCATCGTATCCGTGCCGTGGATGATCACCACCGGCGCATGCGGTGCACGCCCGAGCGCCGCAGACACCGCGGCCACGATCTCCTCACGATCGCTCTCGGTCATCTCGAGGCTGTCCTTGCACACCGGCTGCAACCACTCGACGTCGAGATTCTCTTGCGCCGATTCAAGGATTGCACGGGCCGCCGGGCTGCCGCTCTCGACAACCAGCTTCCCGTCGGTCGGCCGATAGCGCTTGTTGAAAGTCCCCCCCGTATCAACCACGATCAGCCGAAAGCCGCTCCCGGTCACATTGCGCACAGCCATCACGGCTTTCCTCCTGTTTTGATATCGCTGGCCGGATGCGTTTGGCGGCCAAGTGAAGTAAAATGGCCGATTGATTCTAATCGACCCATCCACATTCGGTGCAGGCCGAGCAAGCCACGACTTCATGGACAACCAGCCGAAACGCTACATCGTCGAGTCAGTGACCAAGGCCGGCGCCCGATTCCGCCCCAGTGACTGGATCGATCGCATCTCGAGCTGGGATGCGACGTTTGCCCAGCATCGTCTGGTCTATTCGCAGCGGCTGCACCCCGTCCTGCTCGACGGCCAGAAGATGCTGGTGATCGAGCCCGAACTGAAGACCGCGAATCGCCAGATGTTCGACTCGGTGATGCAATTCATCGACCGCAACAACCTCACGGTGCACGTCCAGTATCCCGACGGCCACCTCGAGGAGTTCAACGGCGAGAACGCCCCCGTCTCCCCCGACGCCGCCAAGTCATGACGCACAACCCGCCGCGCATCGGCTTCATCAGCCTGGGCTGCCCCAAGGCCACAGAAAATAAACTCGGCTCTAGGGATAACTAATGTCTATGCAGCCACAAGTAGGGTTTATTTCTCTCGGATGCCCCAAGGCGTTGGTCGACTCCGAACGGATCCTCACCCAGCTGCGCGCCGAGGGCTATGCCCTCTCCGACAGCTACGAAGGCGCGGAGCTCGTGATCGTGAACACCTGCGGCTTTATCGACTCGGCGGTGCAGGAATCGCTCGACACCATCGGCGAGGCGCTGGACGAGAACGGGCGCGTCATCGTCACCGGTTGCCTGGGTGGCCGCGACGAGGGCGATCTGGTGCGCGAGACGCATCCCAGCGTGCTGGCCGTCACCGGCCCGCAGGCCTATCAGGAGGTGATGGAAGCCGTTCACCAGCACCTGCCGCCGCGATTCGACCCGTTCGTCGACGTCATGCCCGAGCCGGGCAGCCAGGCAACCGCCAAGGACGCGAGCGAGGACGGCATGCCGACGCTGGACGAGGCCGTTGGCGTCAAGCTGACTCCGCGCCACTACGCCTACCTCAAGATTTCCGAAGGCTGCAATCATCGCTGCAGCTTCTGCATCATTCCCAGCCTGCGCGGCGATCTTGCCAGCCGGCCGATCGGCGAGGTCATGACCGAGGCGGAAAACCTCGTCAATGCCGGCGTGCGCGAGCTGCTGGTGGTCTCGCAGGACACCAGCGCCTACGGCGTCGATACCCGCTACAAGCTCGATTTCTGGGGTGGGCGGCCGCTGAAGACCCGCTTCCGTGAACTGGCCGCCGCGCTGGGTTCGCTGGACGCCTGGATCCGACTGCACTACGTCTACCCCTACCCGCACGTCGACGACGCCGTTGAGTTGATGGCCGAGGGACTGGTGCTGCCCTACCTCGACATCCCGTTCCAGCACGCCAGCCACCGCATCCTCAAGCTGATGAAGCGCCCGGCCTCGAGCGAGAACGTTCTCAAGCGAATCGCCAAGTGGCGGGAAATCTGTCCGGAAATCACGATCCGCTCGACATTCATCGTCGGCTTCCCCGGCGAGACCGAGGACGACTTCCAGGAGCTGCTCGACTTCCTCGACGAAGCGCAGCTCGATCGCGTCGGGGCGTTTGCCTACTCGCCCGTGGAGGGCGCGACGGCCAACGACCTGCCCGAGCCGGTGCCGGAAGAGGTCAAGCAAGAGCGCCTGGCGCGTTTCATGGAAAAGCAGGCAGCCATCAGCGCGGCCAAGCTGGCAAGGAAGGTCGGCCAGCGCATGCCGGTGCTGGTGGACGCGGTGGACGAGTCCGGCGCCGTGGCGCGCAGCATGGCCGATGCCCCCGAGATCGATGGTGTGGTCTACCTGCCCGAGGTGACCGACGTGGCCCCGGGCGACTTCGTCGAGGTGGAAATCGTCGAAGCGGACGAGCACGACCTGTGGGGCGTCCCCGTCCCCTGATGGTCCGGGCCGAGGCACCGTTACGGGCCATCCGCTCCTTTCACCGCGACGCCGAGGGGCACTGGTTTGCGCGCCTCGAATGCGGCCACAATCAGCACACGCGTCACAATCCGCCCTGGATCAATCGCCCCTGGGTGGAACACAGCCTCGGCCGCATTTCGATGCTGGGAAGCCCGCTTGCCTGCCGCAAGTGCGCGGAGGGGGCCGAAGCCGATCCGATGCCGTATCTGTCGTTCCCGGAGGGACACCGATGATGACCGAAGAACGCCCCTTCAAGCCCCTGAACATCGCCGTACTGACCGTCTCGGACAGCCGCAGCCTCGCCGAAGACCGCTCCGGCGACCGGCTGGTGGAGCGCCTCGAAGGCGCTGGCCACTACCTGTTCGAGCGCGAACTCCTCCCCGACGACATCTATGCGATCCGCGCCACCGTCTCGCGCTGGATCGCGACGAGCGACTGCGACGTGGTGATCACCACCGGCGGCACGGGACTGACCGGCCGTGACGGCACGCCCGAGGCGGTCTCCGTGCTGTTCGACAAGACCATCGACGGCTTCGGCGAGATGTTTCGCTCCCTGTCCTTCCAGACCATCGGCAGCTCGACCCTGCAGTCGCGCGCCACCGCCGGGGTGGCCAACCGCACCTACCTGTTCGTCCTGCCCGGCTCGACCGGCGCCTGCACCGATGCCTGGGACATGCTGATCGAAAGCCAGCTCGACTACCGCAAGCGCCCCTGCAACCTGGTCGAGCTGATGCCGCGCCTCAACGAGCGCTAGGCACTCAGCCCGCTACCAACAAAGTCGCCCAGGTGGCCAGCAGGGCGTAGCCCCCTGCCAGCAGGTCGTCGACCATGATCCCTAGACCGCCGCCGACCCGCCGGTCGAGCCAGTTGATCGGCCAGGGCTTGATCACGTCGAACACCCGGAACCAGACGAAGATCAGCACCAGCTGCCACCACGTCTCGGGGAGCACGACGAATACCGGCAACACCCCGACAATTTCATCGAAGACAATGCCGCCGTGGTCATGCACGCCCAGGCGTCGGCTCGCCTCGTCGCAGAGATAGACCCCGACCAGCGACAGCACTGCGGTCGCCGCCAGTAGCAAGCCGACGGTGGCGGCCTGGCCCCACGGCGCAGCCACGTGCACCAGCAGCCACCCCAGCAGGATGCCGGGCAAGGTGCCAACCGTGCCCGGCGCTTTCGGCGACAGCCCCGTACCCAGACCGAAGGCCAACCACATCACCGGGCTGCGACCGAGGTCGGCGACCCGGACGCGTGGTGCGGACTTCCCTGCGTTCATGCTTGCGATCCCCGGAAATGGTTGTAGCCCCGTTGACCGGGCAGGGGCCGGCCGGCACGCTCCCGGATCTCGCCGTCCGACCATTCGTCCGTAAGCCGGCCGATGACGGTCAGCCCCCACGCCGGATCAAGCTCGATAGCCGGAGGCAGGGCCACCACCAGTTCGTAGTCATCACCCCCGGCGATCAACCGCTCGATGTCGGCCGGGCGCTCCTCGAGCCAGCGCCGCGCCGCCCCCGACAGCGGGATCGCATCCAGATCGATCTCAGCGGACAGCCCGCTGGCAGTCAGCATGTGCCCGAGGTCCTGCAGCAGCCCGTCGGAGATATCCAGCCCGGCAGTCGCGTGACCGCGCAGGGCCTGCCCCGCGGACAGCCGTGGCTCCGGTCGGTCCAGCCGGTCGCGGAGGTAGTCGGCGTCGGTCTCGGCAAGGGTCGAGGGCGACTCCGTCTGCCCCAGTGCCAACGCGAGCCCCAACGCTGCGTCACCGATCGTGCCGGTGACCGCGATGAGATCCCCGACACGCGCCCCACCCCGGCGGATAGCCGTTTCCGGCGGCACCATGCCGAAGGCGGTGATCGAGAGGGTGGTCCGCGGGGCGCCGATGGTATCCCCGCCGACGAGATCGCAACCCCAGCGGTCGGCTGCCTCGCGCAATCCAGAAGAAAACCGCATCAACCACGTCTCGTCGGTGGCCGGCAGGCCCAACGACAAGGTGAAGGCCAGTGGCGCGGCGCCCATCGCGGCCAGATCGGAGAGGTTCACCGCCAGCGCCTTGTGGGCGACGGCCTCGGGAGGGGTGGCTTCGGGAAAGTGGCGCCCGGCGATCAGCATGTCGGTGCCGATGGCCAGTTGCTGGCCGGCAGGCGGGTGAATCAGTGCGGCGTCGTCGCCGACGCCGAGTGCCACCTCCGAACGAACGGGGGGCCAGTCGAAGTGGCGACGGATCAGGTCGAACTCGTCGGGCCCCGCTGCCATGCCTCGTCGTCCGCTGCGGGATCAGGACCCGCGGCGCGGCTCGGCCGGCCGGACCCGGTCGGCGAGCCGGTCGAGCACGCCGTTGACGTAGCGATGGCCGTCGGTGGCACCGAAACGCTTGGCCAACTCGACTGCCTCGTTGATGACGATCGCACGCGGGGTTTCAATCATGTGCGTCAGCTCGAAGGCACCCAGTCGCAGGATGGCGTGCTCGATCGGGTCGAGCTCGCGCACCGGGCGATCCAGATGCGGCTCGATCGCCGCGTCCAGTTCCGCGGCGTGCTGCTCGACACCACGCAGGATGCGGCGGAACAGCTCGAGATCGATGCGCAGCATGAAGGCGTCCTCCATGAACTGCGCCTCGAGCTGGTCGACCGGGACCGGGTTCATCAGTTGCTGGTAGAGCCCCTGGGCGGCACGCTCGCGAGCCCAGCGACGCTGCTTGCGCGCCGGCGATTTCTTGCCGGCGGGCGCGACCTTGTCGGATCCGGCGTCGTCGGCACCATCGTGGCGTGAGGGCTCGTCCTGGGGAAACTGCTTGATCATGAGCGTTTAGGCAATCTGGTCGATCTGGTCGAGGAGGTTGACCATCTCGATGGCGGTGGCGGCGGCTTCCGCGCCCTTGTTGCCGGCCTTGCTGCCGGCGCGCTCCATCGCCTGGTCGACCGTGTCGGTGGTCAGCACGCCGAAGATGACCGGCATGTCGAAGTCGGTGGCCACGCCGGCAATGCCCTTGGCGGCTTCCCCGGCAACGTAATCGAAGTGCGGCGTCGCGCCACGGATGACTGCGCCGAGACAGATGATGGCGTCGAACTTCTCGCTCGCCGCGACCCGTTGGGCGACCAGCGGCAGTTCGAAGGAGCCCGGCGCCATCACTACCGTGATCTGCGCGGGATCCACGCCGTGACGACGCAGCGTGTCGATCGCGCCGTCACGCAGCCGGTCGACCACCTGGGCGTTCCAGCGTGTCGCCACGATCGCGTAACGTCCTGCCCGGGCCGTCAGCCCGCCCTCGATCACCTGAAGCTCGTTCATGCCTGTCTGTCCCGTCTGCGGCGGTCAGTCCGCCTCGTCGTGAATGTAGTCGACCACTTCCAGACCGAAACCGGCCAGGGCGTGGAAACGCTTGGGCGCGCTCATCACGCGCATCTGGCGAACGCCCAGATCCTTGAGGATCTGCGCGCCCACCCCGTAGTTTCGCAGCTCTTCGACCTCGCCGCCGACTGGCTCGGCAGACGGCTTGTCCCAGCCCTGCAACTGGCGCAGCAGCTCGTCCTCGTTGGGCGTCGAACGCAGCACTACCGCGACGCCGGTCTCCATGCCCGCCAGGCGCGAGAGCACGTCGGAGAACGGCCAGCCGCAATCGCGCCCCTGCGGCTCGAATAGGTCGCAGACCGAGTGATGCACGTGCACCCGCACCGGCGTCGGCGTCTCGGCGTCCGGCGTGCCGCGCACGGCCGCAAACTGCAACTGGCCGCTGGTGAAATCCTTGTACGCATGCAGCGTGAACCGGCCGTGGCGCGTGTCGATCTCGGTGGCGAACTGGTGCTCGACCGAACGCTCGTGACGCATGCGGTAGCGGATCAGGTCTTCGATCGAGCCGATCTTGATGTCGTGCTCGGCGGCGAACTGCTCCAGGTCCGGACGGCGGGCCATGGAGCCGTCCTCGTTGAGGATCTCGACGATCACCGCCGCCGGCTCGCGCGCCTCGGCCAGTCGGGCGAGGTCCACGCCCGCCTCGGTGTGCCCGGCGCGCGCCAGCACACCGCCTGGACGCGCCATCAGCGGGAAGACGTGCCCCGGCTGGACCAGGTCGGCCGGCTTGGCCTCGGGCGCCACCGCGGTGCGGATGGTGCAGGCCCGGTCGGCAGCCGAGATGCCGGTGGTCACGCCGCGCGCGGCCTCGATCGAGACCGTGAACGCGGTCTGGAATGCCTCGCGGGTACGGCTAACCATCAGCGGCAGCTCGAGCTGCTCGCAGCGCTCTTGGCTCAACGTCAGACAGATCAGGCCGCGGCCGTAGCGCGCCATGAAATTGATGTCCTCGGCGCGCGTCTGCTCGGCGAGCATGACCAGATCGCCCTCGTTTTCGCGGTCCTCGTCATCGACGATGATGACCATGCGCCCGGCCCGCAGGTCGTCGAGGATCTCGTCAATGGGACTAAAACTCATAGGGTCTCTCAGCGCCGTCATGGAACGCCCGAAGGGCAGCCGGTAATTGTATCATCGCGGGCCCGACTGTAGACCACCGGCCCGGCAGGTGATCCTCAGGACAGATCCTGGTAGGGGCTCTGCCCGCCGCCACCGGGCTGGCCATCGCCGGCCTGCAGCAGGCGCTCGAGGTAGCGCGCCATCAGGTCGACCTCCAGATTCACCTGCCGACCGGGGCGGTACTCGCCCATGATGGTGGCCTCGAGGGTGTGCGGAATGATGGTCAGCCGGCAGCGCACGCCGCTGACCTCGTTGACCGTCAGGCTGACCCCGTCGATGGCAAGCGAACCCTTCTTGGCGACATAGCGCGCCAGCTCCGGCGGCACCCGCAGCCAGAACTCGGTCGCGCGCGCCTCGCTGCGCCGCGCATCGACGATCGCCAGCCCGTCGACGTGACCGCTGACCAGATGCCCACCCAGCGGCGTGGCCAGCGTCAGCGCCGGCTCCAGGTTGACGCGCGAGCCGGGGGCCAGCTGGCCGACCGTGGTCAGGCGCAGGGTCTCGGCGGAACAGTCGACCGAGAAGCGATCGCCATCCAGGTCGGTGACCGTCAGGCAGACGCCATTGACGGCGATGCTGTCGCCGACGGCGGTATGCACGAGATCCAGTCCCGGCGCCTCGATGGTCAGGCGGGCGTCGCCACCGGTCGGGGTCTGCTCGACCAGGGTGCCGACGGTCTGGATGATGCCGGTGAACATGCGTGTCTCTCCGCGGGTTTGGATAGCTGCCGGCGCGCCGCTTAGCGTGCCGGGCGCAGGGTCAGGCGCAGGTCGTCGCCGATCCGTGTCTCGTCGCTGATTTCCCAGCGGCTCGCATCGGCCAGTGCCGCCGGTTCGGGCAGCGCCAGCGCAGGGCGTGCCTGATGCCCGAGCAGTACCGGCGCCTGGTAGATCACCAGCTCGTCACACAGCCCGGCAGCGACGAACGCCCCGGCGAGCTTGGCGCCCGCCTCGACCAGCACCTCATTGATCTCGCGCTCGGCCAGGTCGGCGAGGATGAAGTCGAGGTCCATGCCCAGCCCTGCCGCGGCCGGCGCCTCGATCAGGTTCGCCTCGCGCTTGACCAGCGCCTCGTGGTGCACGCCGTCGCTGGCATCGCGGGTGTAGATCCACACCGGCCCGGGCGCGTCGAAGATCGCGGTGAACGGCGGCAAGCGCAGGCCTGAATCGAGCACCACCCGCGTCGGCTGGCGCACCTCGCCGTCGATGCCGAGTTCATCCGCCGACAGGCGCACATTCAGCCGGGCGCTGTCGGTCAACACCGTGTCGATGCCGCTCAGGACCGCACACTGACGGGCGCGCAGGAACTGCACGTCGCGCCGCGCCGCCTCGCCGGTAATCCACTGGCTCTCGCCGCTGGCCAGTGCACTGCGCCCGTCGAGCGACTGGGCCACCTTGACCGTCACCCACGGCCGGCCCCGCTCCATGCGCGAGACGAACCCCGGGTTGAGGGCCCGGGCGGCCGCCGGGGCGATCGCCTCGGTCACCTCGACCCCGGCCTCGCGCAGGATGTTGTGCCCGCGGCCGGCCACCAGCGGGTTGGGATCGTTCATTGCCGTGACCACGCGCGCCAGGCCTGCCTCGACCAGTTGCGGCGCGCAGGCCGGGGTGCGACCGACGTGGCTGCAGGGCTCCAGGGTCACATAGGCGGTCGCGCCACGTGCCCGTTCGCCCGCCTGCTCGAGGGCCCGCACCTCGGCGTGCGGCTGACCGGCACGAGCATGGAAACCCTCGCCGACGATCTCGCCGTCGCGGACCAGCACGCAGCCGACCCGCGGGTTGGGCGAAGTGGTGTAACGACCACGCTCGGCCAGGGACAGCGCATGCGCCATCCAGCTCCGGTCCTCGTGGGACGCGGGCCTATCGGCCGCAGTCGCCTCAGTTGGCATCGCCGATCAGGGGCAGCTGGTGGTCCGGGTCGCTGATGACGTCGTTGGCCAGCGACTCGATCGCCTCGCGGAAGGCCTCGACGCTGTCGAAACTGAGATACACCGAGGCGAAGCGGATATAGGCGACGTGGTCGAGGCGGCGCAGCTGGGCCATCACCATCTCGCCGATCTCGCGGGCGGCGATCTCGCGCTCCCCTCGACTGCGGAGCTGGCGCTCGATCTGCTCGATGGCCTCCTCGATACGCCGGGTCGGTACCGGGCGTTTTTCCAGCGCCCGCATCAGGCCGTCCCTGAGCTTGCGCTCGTCGAAGTTCTGCCGCGCGCCGTTGGATTTGACCACCCGCGGCATCTGCCGATCGGCCCGCTCGTAGGTGGTGAAGCGCTGACCACAGTCGGCACACTCGCGCCGGCGGCGGATGCCCTCGCCCGCGTCGATCGAACGCGAGTCGATCACCCGGGTGTCGTCGTTACCGCAGATCGCGCAGCGCATGCCGCCCCCTCGATCAGGCCTGGTTGGCCTCGTAGACCGGCAGGCGACGGCAGAGCGCGGTGACCTTCTCGCGCACCGCCTCGATCACCGACTCGTTCTCGATGTCGTCGATGATGTCGCACATCCAGCCAGCCAGATCGCGCGATTCCTCGGTCCCGAAGCCACGGGTGGTGATCGCCGCGGTGCCCACGCGGATACCGGAGGTGACGAACGGCGACTGCGGGTCGTTGGGCACGGCGTTCTTGTTGACGGTGATGTGGGCGTTGCCCAGGGCCTCGTCGACCGCCTTGCCGGTCAGGCCGCGCTTGACGAAGCTGACCAGGAACAGGTGGTTGTCGGTGCCGCCGGAGACCACTTCCAGGCCGCGGTCGACGAACACCTGCGCCATGGTGCGGGCGTTGTCGATCACCTGCTGCTGGTAGGTCTTGAAGTCCGGCTCCATGGCCTCCTTGAAGGCCACCGCCTTGCCGGCGATCGCGTGCATCAGCGGGCCGCCCTGCGAGCCGGGGAAGATGCGCGACTGGAATTTCTTCTCCAGGTCCGGGTTGGACTTGGCCACGATAATGCCGCCGCGCGGGCCGCGCAGGGTCTTGTGCGTGGTCGAGGTGACCACGTGGGCGTGCGGCACCGGATTCGGGTACAGGCCGGCGGCCACCAGACCGGAGACGTGGGCCATGTCGACCATCAGGTAGGCACCAACCGCATCGGCGATCTCGCGAAAGCGTGCCCAGTCCATCACGCGCGAATAGGCGGAAAAGCCGGCGATGATCATCTTCGGCTTGTGCTCCTTGGCCAGACGCTCGACTTCGTCGTAGTCGACGTAGCCCTCGTCGTCGATGCCGTACTGCACCGCGTGGTAGATACGCCCGGAGAAGTTGGGCTTGGCGCCGTGGGTCAGGTGGCCACCGGCATCCAGGCTCATGCCGAGCACGGTGTCACCCGGCTCGACCAGTGCCTGGAAGACCGCGGCATTGGCCTGGGAGCCCGAGTGCGGCTGGACGTTGGCGTAGTCGGCGCCGAAGAGCTTCTTGGCTCGGTCGATCGCGAGTTGCTCGGCCACGTCGACATACTCGCAGCCGCCGTAGTAGCGCTTGCCCGGGTAGCCCTCGGCGTACTTGTTGGTCAGCACGGAGCCCTGGGCTTCCATGACGCGCGGGCTGGCGTAGTTCTCGGAGGCGATCAGCTCGACGTGATCCTCCTGGCGGCGCACCTCGGCGTTGATCGCATCGGCAAGTTCCGGGTCGTAGCCCGCGATGGTCATGGACTTGGCAAACATGAATTGGCTCCTGAAGAAGGTGAAATCAAAACCGGCTCGACCCCGCGCGAGCGAGGCCGCGAAATACAAGCGGCCGCCCCGACAGGAACCGAGGGCGACCGAACAATGCCGGGAATTCTAGCATGTTGCGGCCGATCGCCTCGCCCGTCGCTCCGACCATCATGGCAGCGCCTCATTTTCCGTCGCGACACCCGGCCGGCCAAGCGAACCATCCGCAACCCGAGCATGAATCGGGCTCATGTCGCCTCACCACGCGCAAGAGGATCGACAAAACGTGAGCGGCTCGCGACAATGCAAGGAACCTCGGCACGGATCGTAATACCGCTCTGCGCGCCTTGAGGGCGAGCAACTCACCCAGCCAGAGTGGCATTACGATCCGTGCCGAGGTTCCTTAACCTTTCCCGCAAACCGGCATGGGAGCATTGCAGCGATGATGACCGACAACGACCGCCACGCCTTGGTCGACTTTCTCGCCCGCCACGTCGACACGCAGATCCTGACCCAGGCGGAGGTCGGCGCCTTCCTCGACTTCTGCGACTTCGAGGTGATCGAGCGCGGCGAGATCATCGCCGACATCGGCGAGGTGGGTGAATCGCTCTACTTCCTGCTCGAGGGCACCGCCGAGTTGATCGTCGGCCCGACCACCAACGAGGTCCCGGTCGGCCAGATCCACGCCGGCGAGATGCTCGGCGAAATGAGCTTCTTCGACCGCCAGCCACGCAACGTACGCATGCGGGCCCGCTCCAAGGTCCGTCTGCTGCGCCTGCCCCGCGCCAAGTACAACCGACTGCGCCTGGAGCACCCGGTCTTCTCGGTGCTGCTGCTCGAGTACGCCATCGTCAGCCTCGACCACCTCTACCGGCGCACCAGCACCGACGTGGCACAGCTCAACCAGTACATCCACAGCATGGGCGGCTGATCCCTACCCTCGCCTCAACCGCAGGGCATTGCCGATCACGGCGATCGAACTGACCGACATGCCGATCGCCGCCAGCCACGGCTGCACCAGCCCGACCGCGGCAATCGGAATCGCGATCGCGTTGTACCAGACCGACCAGGCAAGGTTCTGTCGGATCACGCCCATGGTGCGGCGCGCATAGTCGACGGCAAAGGCCGTCTCCGCCACCCGATCGTTCAGGAGCACCATGTCAGCGCTGTGCTTGGCGACCGCGGTGCCGCCGCCCATGGCCATCGAGACGTCCGCCCGCGCCAGCACCGGCGCGTCGTTGACCCCGTCACCGACCATCAGCACGCGGCCACCATCGGCCTGCAGGTCGGCGACCCGTTCCATCTTGTCTTCCGGCAACAGATCACCCTCGACGTGATCGACCCCCAGATGATTACCGATCAACCGGGCCCGATCGGCCTGATCGCCGGACAGCAGCCAGACCTGAACGCCGTGGCCACGCAGCCGGTCGATGGCCTCGCGAGCATCCTCGCGCAGCTCGTCGCCCAGCACGGCGCGGGCGACCAGCTGCTCGCTCCGGGCAATCCAGACCACCAGCTCGTCGACGGCCGCGTTCACCTCGGGCAGCCGGATGCCGAGCTCGCCCATCAGGCGGGCATTACCCACCGCGAAACGCTCGCCGGCAACCCGCCCGGTGACACCACGCCCGCTGGCGCTCTCCACGTCGCGCACCTCCCGAGCGGCCGGCGCCGCCTCCTCGCCCCAGGCGCGCAGTGCCCGACCCACGGGATGGTCGGCATACTGCTCCAGCGCGGCAACCACGGTGCGCAATTCGGCTTCGTCCGCGTCACCCAATCGCTCGACCTCACGCACGGCCAGCTGGCCGGTGGTCAAAGTGCCGGTCTTGTCGAACACCACGTGGGTGATGCCGGCCAGCCCCTCGATCGCCCGCCCGCGGGAGACCAGCAGTCCCTGGCGCGTCAGTCGGCCGACCGCCACCGCGATCGCTGCAGGTGTCGCCAGTGAGAGCGAGCAGGGGCAGGTGATCGCCAGGATGGCGACCGCAATCCAGAACGCCCGCGCCGGATCGATCACCAGCCAGGCAAGCGAGACCGCCGCCGTGGTGACCAGCAGGCCAATGACGAACTTCTGCGCGAAGCGGTCGGCCACCTCGGCCACCCGCGGCTTCTGCGACTGGGCCCGGTCGATTAGGCGCACGATCGAGGAGACCATGGTGTCCTGGCCGACCTTCTCCACCTCGACGGTCAGCGGGCTCTCGGTGTTGACGGTGCCGGCGGCCACCGTGTCGCCCGCACGCTTGAGTTCGGGCACGCTCTCGCCGGTGAGCATCGAGGCGTTCACCCCGCTCTCGCCCTCGATCACCCGCCCGTCGGCCGGCACCGGTCCGCCCGGACGTACCAGGATGCGATCCCCGGGCACCAGGTCGAATGCCGGCACCACGGTCATCGAGCCGTCCGCCTCGATGCGGTTGGCCACCTGCGGCACCAGCTTGTTGAGCGACTCGGCCAGCTCGCCGGCCTTGTGTCGCGCCCCCTGCTCGAGAAAACGCCCGGCCAGCAGCAGGAAGACGAACATGGTGACCGAGTCGAAATAGACCTCGCCACTATGGCTCAACACGGCGTAGACGCTGCCGCCGTAGGCCAGCAGGATGCTCAGCGAGACCGGCAGATCCATGCTGACGCGTCGCTGCTTGAGATCGCGCCAGGCGGGGCGGAAGAACGCCTGTCCGGAATAGAGCACGATCGGGGTCGATAGCACCAGGCTGACCCACCAGAAGAAGTACCGCATGCCCTCGGAGAGATCGAGGAAGTCGCCGAAATACAGCGACAACGAGATCATCATCACCTGCAGGTAGACCAGCCCGGCGACCGCCAGGCGGCGCATCATGTCGTGACGCTCGCGGCGGTAGACCCGGTCCTGGCGGTCCGGGTCGTAGGGATAGGCGCGGTACCCGATAGCCGCAATGGCCCGCAGGATCTCGGACAGCTGCACCTGGCGGTTGTCCCAGACGACCTGGGCGCGGTGGGTGGAGAAATTCACCGAAAAGGACTCGACGCCGGGGAGCTGGCGCACCTGCCGCTCGGACAGCCAGATGCAGGCGGCGCAGACGATGCCTTCGAGGATCAGCGAGGCCTCGCGTCGCTCGCCGTCGCGGTTGGCGACAAACGATTTCTGCATCTCTGGGCGGTCGTAGATCGCCACTTCCTCGAGCACGCGCTCAAGGTCGTCATCCGGCTTGGGCGAGGCCTCGGTGCGATGGCGGTAATAGTCCTCCATGTCCGCCTCGACGATGGCCTGGGCCACCGCCTGGCACCCCGGACAGCACATGGCACGCTGCTCGCCCAAAACGCGGGTGTAATAGCTCGCGCCGTCCGGCGCCGGCAAGCCGCAATGAAAGCAGCTGGCCTCGGCCTCCGTCTTCGGGGCAACGACGTCCGCCTCGCTCATGATTCACCCATGGCTCGCGCCACGCCGTTCAAGCGAACGACCCGACCGCTCACGGCTCGGCGATGTCGGTCATGCCGCGCAGCTGGTGGGTTGCGCCATCGCGACGCACGTTGACGATCACTTCCCACCGCCCCGGACGCGACGGGGTGATATCGGCCTGGTATACGCCGGGTTCGATCTCCTCGAGCCGGCGCGTGAAGTCGAGGCTCTGGCTCGAGAAACGCAGGAACTGCGCGGTCACGTCGGCATCCCGAACCGGACCGCCCTCCCCGTCGTACACCTGGATGCGAAACGGCGTGGACTCACCGACGACCGGCTCGCCCAGCCAGCCACGGCGCACCTGCCAGCCGCGGCGCTGCTGCTCCTCGCGCATGGCGTCATAGGCCTCGAACTGAGCCACCTTCTCCTGGTAGTCGTGAGCGACCGTGCCGGGGAAGTAGGAGGTGGCGACCGGACCGCCCTGAGGCTCCGGCAACAACTGGCGCGCGGCGTTCTCGCTCAGGCCACGCGTCGCGATGGTGAGGAAGATCGAGTCAAGCAGGATGATGACCGCGAAGAACGCGATGATGGTCGCCGGTCCGGCGTGAAAGCCCATCTTGTGCGACTTGGCATGTCGCGGCGGCGAGATCAGGCCGAGGATGAACGCGGTCATCACGAGGATGGCGACCACCATCGCAACCACGTCGAGTCCCGGCCAGGCGCTGATCGCATAGGGGGCATAGCTAGCCAGGGCCAGCACGCCGAGGATGAAGGCGATCTGGCGACCGGCGGTCGGGAAACGCCACCGCAGCAGGAAGAAGAGGATCGGGATCAGTGTCATGCCGATCCCGGCGGGCAGCAGTACGGCCATGTTGGAAAACCTGGTTGCAGCAGGCCGTCGCCCGGGGCTCCCTGCCGGGCGACGGCCTCAGAAATGGATGATCAGCGGAAGACGAATGTCGCGTCGTGCTCCAGCGGCTCGATGCGTCCGTTCTCCTCGGTGAGGACGAATTCTATCTTGCGACGGTCCACTTCTGCATCACGCGGCGCACGCACGTGCACCAGATACTTGCGCGAACCGTCGGCGGGTACGGAAAGCCCTTCGAAATCACCGACGACACTCACCTTGGCATCCGGCAAACCCTCCAGCGCCAGCGTGAAATCCAGCCGCTCCTGGAGCTTGTTGTTGATCTTCACGTTGTAGTTGTTCTGGATGTCGCCGCTGGCGAGGACCGTGAACAACGGCTGACGCACCTGCTGCACCGAGATGTCCGCCGGGGCACGCGCGAAGATGCCGTAGAGGAGCAGCGCGGTGGCTGCCAGCGTGGCGATCCCATAGCCGATCGTGCGGAACTTCAGCAGGTTCGGCTTCTCCCCGGTTTCCAGCTCCTGCTCGGAGGCATAACGGATCAGCCCCGTCGGCCAACCGCGCTTGGTCATGATCTGATCGCAGGCATCGATGCACAGCCCGCAGGAAATGCACTCCAGCTGCAGGCCGTCGCGGATATCAATGCCCGTCGGACAGACCTGCACGCAGAGCTTGCAGTCGATGCAATCGCCGACGCCCTGACCGTGACGCTCGTCGAGCGTCATCAGGCCCTGCTTGAGCGGCTTGCGGCCGGACTCGCCCTCGCCCCGCTTGGCGTCGTAGGACACCAGCAGGGTTTCCTTGTCGAACATCACGCTCTGGAAGCGCGCATAGGGACACATGTAGATGCACACCTGCTCGCGCGCGAAACCCGCCGCGATCAGCGTGGTCACGGTGAGGATCCCCGTGGTGATATAGGCGGCCTTGGCGGCGTCCAGGGTAAAAAAGTCGACGAACAGCTGCGGCGCATCGGCCCAGTAGGCGGTGAAGGTGAACCCGGTCCAAAACGCGATCGCGGTCCAGATGGCGATCGTGATGCCCTTCTTGGTGATCTTCTCGGCGTTCCACGGCTGCTTTTCCAGCCGCATGCGCTTGTTGCGATCCCCCTGGACCAGCGCCTCGACCTTCATGAAGGTGTCGGTCCACAGGGTCTGAAAGCAGAAGTAGCCGCAGAACGCGCGCCCGACAAGCCCGGTGACAAAGAACAGCAACCACGCGGCGAGAATCAGAAAACCCGCGAGCAGGAACATGTCCTGCGGATGGATGACCAGATCGAACAGGTAGTAACGGCGCGACGGGATGTCGAACATGACCGCCTGATCGGGCCCGGTTAGCCGCTCCCAACGCACCCACGGCAGCAGGAAGAACACACCGTAGGCGATCAGCAGGACCGCGTTCTTGAAACGCCGGAACCGGCCCCGGATCCCCTTGGGATGGATGGGCTCCCGCGCCGCGTAAAGCTCGTCGGCGGCGTAGCTGGGATCGTCGTGCTGGGCCATGAATCAAACTCCGAAACATACTCTCGGGGTAATCTTATACCCCATAGGGAAATTGTCTGACAACCGCACGCCAGAGAATTTTTCGGGGCCCGCAAACAAGAACACCGGCCAGGGGCCGGTGTTCCGAATCGGGAAAACGCCGGGGACGATCAGTTGCCGCCCATCTGACGCACGTAGATGGCGAGCATCCGCATCTGCGTCTCGGTCAGACGATCGCCGAAGCCCGGCATCTGGCGCTCGATACCGTTGTTGACGACGTGCTTGATCTCGTCAACCTGACAGGCGGTGTCACCGCCACAGCCCGGTACGTCAGCCACGTCCCAGATCGCGTCGGTCAGGTTCGGGGCGCCCATGGCCTCGTTACCCTCGCCATTCTGGCCGTGACAACCCGCACAGGTGGCAAACGCCTGCTTGCCACGGCTGGCCGCCTCGCCACTGATCTCGGCGTTGCCGGAGAGGCTCAGCACGTACTTGGCCAGATCGTCGATCTTGTCCTCGGGGACGTTCTGCGCCGGCATCATGCCGTTGATGCCGCCGTCGATCTTGCTGACGATCGTCTCGTAGGAGTTGCCGTACAGCCAGGCGTTGTCCGCCAGGTTCGGGAACAGGCCGATCTTGCCCTGGCCACCCGCACCGTGACAGGCCGCGCAGTAGTCACCGAAGGTGCCGTGGCCGACCGACATGGCGAACTGCAGGGTGTCCGGATCCTGCTCGATTTCCTCGAAGCTCATGTCCTTGACCTTGTTGACCCACTCCTGCTGAGCGAGGGCCGACGGGCTGGACTGCATGTTCTTGGTGAACAGCGCACGGGTGTTCCAGTGCTCGGTGACGGTCTTCTCTTCACCGTTCTCGCCTTCCACCGTGTACTCGACCGTGTTGATGCCCTTGGTGTAGGTATCGCCGTACGGCCAAGCCGGGTAAAGGATCCAGTAGACCACCGAGAAGATGATCGTGATGTAGAAGGCCCACAGCCACCAGCGCGGCAACGGGTTGTTGTACTCGCGCAGATCGCCGTCCCAAACGTGCCCGGTGGTCTCGACCTGCCCCTGCTTATTTTCCGGTTGACTCATCGTTATTCACCTGTTGTTTCTTTTGTTGCGTGGGGTCGAGCTCGTCGTCGTCCAGGAAGGGAATGTCCTTGTACGACTCCAGCCGCTGCTTACGCTTCTTGCCGGTGTAGACGTACACGATGATTCCCACGAAGGCGGAGAAGAACAGAATCAGCGCCAGCGGCTTGCTGTTCTCCATGTCGCCCAACCACGCAAAGATATCGCCAATCAAGAGATCACCTCGACAGTGGCGGTTTTCATGTATCAGCGGAACTGGTTGAAGTGGCCGTCTTCATACTTCGAGAAGTCGACCATCGTGCCCAGTACCTGCAGGTAAGCCACGAGGGCATCCATTTCGGTGATCTGGTCGGGGTTGCCGTCCCAGTTTTCGGCACTCGCCTCGTCTTCCAGCACCTGGGTGCCGTTGGAGACGTGCAGCTTGTCAGCCACCGATTGACCGAACTGCTCCACGTTGGCGTCGTACTCTTCCTGGCTCTGCGAGTACGGCACGCCGACGCGCTTGAGCGCCACCATGCGTTCCTCGATCTGGCTGTAGTCAAGCTCGGTGTCGAGCAGCCACGGATAACCCGGCATGATCGACTCGGGCACCAGCGACTGCGGGTCAACCAGGTGCTGCGTCTGCCATTCGTTGGAGTACTTGCCACCGACACGCGCCAGGTCCGGACCGGTCCGCTTGGAGCCCCACTGGAACGGGTGGTCGTACTGCGACTCGGCTGCCAGCGAGTAGTGGCCGTAGCGCAGCATCTCGTCACGGAACGGGCGGATCATCTGCGAGTGACAGGTGTAGCAGCCCTCGCGGACATAGATGTCCCGGCCCCGCAGTTCCAGCGGGGTGTAGGGGCGAACGCCGTCGACTTCCTCGACCGTTTCCTCGATGTGGAACAGCGGGACGATCTCGACCAGGCCACCGATGCTGATCACCATCAGGGTGAGGACGATCAGCAGACCGGAGTTGATTTCAATGCTTTCGTGTTTCATTCACCTAACCTCAATCCATTAGCGTGCGGCGGCAGCCACGGCGTCACGACCCTCGGCGGCGGCCGGCTGACGGGCCCCGGCGATCGTTTTGCGGATGTTGTAACCCATTACCAGCATCCCCGAGAGGAAGAACGCCCCACCGATGGCACGCACGACATACGGGATGTGCATGAACGACACGGTTTCGATGAAGGTGTAGGCGAGGTTGCCGTACTGGTCGAAGGCACGCAGCATCAGGCCCTGGCCGATACCGGCGACCCACATGGAGACGATGTAGAGCACGACACCGACGGTGGCCAGCCAGAAGTGGACGAACACCAGCTTGGTCGAGTGCAGGGTGGTGCCCCAGAGCCGCGGGATGAGGTGATAGAAGGAACCGATCGAGATCATCGCTACCCAGCCCAGCGCGCCGGAGTGAACGTGACCGACGGTCCAGTCGGTGTAGTGCGACAGGGCGTTAACCGACTTGAGCGACATCATCGGGCCTTCGAAGGTCGACATGCCGTAGAACGCCAGCGCGGTGATCAGGAACAGCATGATCGGATCGGTACGCAGCTTCTCCCAGGCACCCGACAGGGTCATGATGCCGTTGATCATGCCACCCCAGGACGGCAGCAGCAGGAGGATGGAGAAGGTTGCCGCGAGGGTCGAGACCCAGTCCGGCAGCGCGGTCCAGTGCAGGTGGTGAGCACCGACCCACATGTAAAGGAACGACAGCGCCCAGAAGTGGACGATCGACAGGCGGTAGGAATAGATCGGACGACCGGCCTGCTTGGGCACGAAGTAGTACATCATGCCGAGGAAGGCGGCAGTCAGGAAGAAGCCGACCGCGTTGTGGCCGTACCACCACTGGGTCATCGCGTCCTGCACGCCCGAGAACAGCGAGTAGGACTCGAGGCTGGTCAGGGAGACCGGTACCTGCAGGTTGTTGAAGATATGCAGCAGCGCGGTGGCCAGGATGAAGGCCATGAAGAACCAGTTCGCCACGTAGATGTGCGGCTGGCTGCGCTTGACCAGGGTCATGGCGTAGACGGCGAAGTAGATCACCCAGGTGACGGTGATCAGCAGGTCGACCGGCCAGATGAACTCGGCGTACTCACGGCCCTGCGTGTAGCCGGCCATGTAGAAGAGCACGCCCAGGCCGATCGAGAGCTGCCAGCCCCAGAAGGTGAGTTCCGGAAGGACCGAGCCGCCCCACAGCCGCGCCTGGCAGGTGCGCTGCACGATGTAGTAGGACGTCGCGAACAGCGCGCTACCACCAAAGCCGAAGATCACCAGCGTCGTGTGCACGGGGCGCAGACGACCGAAGGTGATCTCGGCAATGTTGAAGTTCAAAAACGGCCATGCCAGCTCACTGGCAATATAGACACCGGCAAGCATCCCCAACACGCCCCAAATCATGGCCATGATGGCGAACTTCTTGACGATGCCGTAATTGTACTGCTCGGTTGCTACCGGCACTGCATTGGTGGACATCGTGACCCCTCCAGACTTTTAGGTTCATCCCGGCCGCGGGACGGCCAGACCCTTTTTCTCGGTCGGCAATGATAATCCAATCCCCGGCATACAAAAACCTATGAATTTACTTATCTACTCGCGCCATGAGCGCCACACACTCGTATCAGCAGCGGCTCGCCAACGGCCTTTCAACCAGTTAGGCGGGCAACATCCTGTTCCATAAGCAAACCTGATCTTGTGGCGGGCAAGTTCTATGTGTTGCATCGACGCGACAGCCTCGCGAGCACGACCCCGCGGCAACGCTCACCCGCCCACCATGCCGTGAGCCTCCTGCGGCACGGGCGAAACACCGGTCCCCCATGCCAGGCCATAGACAATTTCATAGGTAAGCGGGATCTGACCGTCGACGGCCTGCTCGGCGAGCGCCTCGCGGAAACGGCGCCACGCCTGCGCACCGGTCATCCCGCGAGACCGCCCCGACTGGGTATTGCCCACGCCGACGCCACGCAGGTCACTGAGCAGCGCATCAACGGTCGGATAGGTCACCGTGACCGTCTCGCGGTCCATTACCGGATCGGCGAGCATGGCGCCGACCAGCGCGTCGCCCAGATCGTGCATGTCGAGAAACTGATGGACATGGGGCGACGGGTCCACGGCTGCCCAGGCACGACGCACCTCGACGAGGCTGTCCGGCCCAAGCGTGGTGAAGGCGAACGGCGCCCCGGAGGACATCACCCGCGCCACCTCCGCGAACAGTGCCGCCGGACGATCACTCCACTGCACGGCAAAGTTCGACACCACCGCGTCCATGCTGCCGCCGACGAACGGCAGCGCATGCATGTCGGCCACGACCCCCTGGCGGTGGAGCGACCACCAGCGGCGACGTGGGAGCCGCCGCAGCATCGCCTCGGCCAGATCCACCCCAATGACGTCGGCCTTGGGGTAGCGCTCGCGCATGGCGCGAACCATCTGCCCCGTCCCGGTGCCCAGATCCAGGATCCGTGCAGGCTCGAGCTTGAGCCAACCGAAACGCTCATCCAGGCGTCGACCGATCTCGTGCTGCACGGCCGCATGCCGGTCGTAGCTTTCGGCCGCTCGGTTGAATCGTTCGCGCACGCGACGCTGGTCAAAGGAAGGCAAGGCAGACATGAAGGCGAAGGGTACTCATTTAATATAGTGTCGTGATTGAGGAGCTGAAGGCCGGCTCTCGCCGCCAACTTCAGCCCGCGCTGAGGCGAGCGGCCAGTGCGGCGGGATCCGCAAACCAGGGAGCGTGACCGGGCTCGGTAAAACGCTGGCAGCACACACGCGGTGACAACGCCAGATGCGACGGCCAGTCGGCTGGCACGAGCGGGTCGTCCTGAGCCAGCCAACATTCGACCGGGGTCGACACGTCCGCCAGAAACGCACGCAGATCCAGCCGGGCCAACCAGTCGAGCCCGCTCACATCGGCCAGCGCCGGATCTCGGCCGGCAACGTCAGGCAGCGCAAAGCGACGGCGAAAGGCCGCCACCGCCGCCATGGGGTGGCGGGCGGCCGCCCGACGCAGGCCGCGCCACTCGGCCTCCGGCACCCCGGGCCAACCCGGCGCCTCGAGAAACCGCGGTGTGGCGTTGACGAGAACCAAGCGGTCGGGGGCGATCCGCCCCTGCCGCAACGCTTCGAGCAGGAGCACGCCACCAAGCGACCAACCCACCCAGACCGAGGGCTCCGGCTCGTCCGCCCGGACCACGTCCTCGCCAAGCCACCCTGCGGCAAAAGACACCCAGTCGAACGCCGAAACCGCATGATCGGCCAGCGCCCGCCGAAGCGGCTCGAACACCGCCGCCGGGTACGACCAGCCGGCCACGAGGCCGACGCGACCTCGCGGCGACTGCCGGGAAGCCATCGGCGCCGCCATGGTCACGACTCACCCCCGAAGATATTCGTTGCCGACCGACCACCCGTTTGCCGCCGGCCGGCTCGACCGCGATAATGGCCGCCCCATTCAAACACCGGGATCACCTCTTGACTGCCCTCGACTGGCCTACGCTGCTCATCGTCGCCCTTGCCGCCTACCTGATCGGCTCGCTGTCCACCGCGGTGATCACCGCGCGCCTGCTCGGCCTGCCCGACCCGCGCTCGGCCGGCTCGGGCAACCCCGGCGCAACCAATGTGCTGCGACTGGGCGGGAAAAAGGCGGCCATTGTCACGCTGGTGGGCGACCTGCTCAAGGGTCTGCTGCCGGTCGTGCTGGCTGCCGCCGTCATCGACGAACCGAACCGGACCGCCGCAATGGGAATCGCCGGGCTGTTCGCGTTCCTCGGGCACCTGTTCCCGGTCTTCTTTGCCTTCAAGGGCGGCAAGGGGGTTGCCACGGCGGCCGGCGCCATCCTGGCCATGGCGCCGGTGGTCGGCCTGGTCGCGATCGTCGGCTGGCTCAGCACGGCATGGGCAACCCGCTACTCGTCGCTCTCGGCCCTGTTTGCCGCCGTGGTCGCCGCCACGCTTGCCACCCTGCTCTCGCCACCCTTCATTGCCCTGGCCGTGTCGGTAATGGCGCTGCTCCTGATCCTGCGTCACCACGGCAACATCCGCCGACTAATCCGCGGCGAGGAGCCACGCATCGGCGAGAAGGCCTCGAAAGCCGATCCCGCCGAGTGATCCCTCGGCCAGCTCAGGCCGCCTCCCCGGGAATCGTCAGTGCATCAAGCGGCCAGCGTGGGCGCACCGAGAACCCCACGGTGGCATCACGCTCACCCGCGACCAGGCGCAGGTAACCAGCCAACGCGATCATCGCGGCATTATCGGTACACAGCTCGATCTCCGGGAAGAACACCCGGCCGCCACGATCGGCCATCATGGCCGTCAGTCGTCGACGCAAGGGGCGGTTGGCGGCAACGCCGCCCGCCACCACCAGCCGTTCCAGCCCGGTCTGATCCAGGGCCCGCTTGAGCTTGATCTCCAGCGTGTCGATCACCGTGCGCTCGAACGAGGCGGCCACGTCCGGATGCGCGCTGCCGCCGGCGATGGCATTCGCCACCGCCGTCTTCAGTCCGCTGAAGCTCAGCTCCAGGCCGGGGCGGTTGACCATCGGCCGAGTGAACGGAATCGCCGCCGGATCGCCCTGCTCGGCGAGCTTCGACAGCGCCGCCCCACCCGGGTAGCCCAGCCCCATTAGCTTGGCCGACTTGTCGAACGCCTCGCCGATGGCATCGTCTATGCTCTCGCCCAGAAGCCGGTAGCGACCCACCTCGAGCACTTCGATCAGCTGGCTGTGGCCACCGGATACCAGCAGTGCCAGAAACGGAAAGGACGGCGGCTCGGCGCTCAGCAGCGGGGCCAGGATATGCCCCTCCAGGTGGTTGACGCCCAAGGCCGGCAGACCGCACGCGGCCGCCAGCCCCTTTGCGAAGGCGGCGCCGGTCATCAGCGCGCCTGCCAGCCCCGGGCCGGCGGTATACGCCACCCCCTCAAGCTCGTCGTAGTCGATCCCAGCCTCGGCCATGGTCTCGCGAGCCAGCAGCGGCAGGCGCCGCATATGATCCCGCGCCGCCAGTTCAGGCACCACGCCACCGTAGGCGGCATGCACGTCGGTCTGCGAATGCACGCGGTGGGCAAGCAATCGCTCCTGCCGACTGTCATAGACGGCCAGCGCCGTCTCGTCACAGGAACTTTCGACTGCCAATACGCGCACGCGCCACACTCCTTAGATACAGGGCCAAAGGTGAACAGGGAAACGGAGGAATGAACCCGAAGGCGACTCGCCACTTGCACACCTCCGGCAACGCTTTATACTACAACACCTTTTATTTTGGGCCGCACGGGTCCGAAGCCAAACATTTCAGTTTCAATTCAACGAGGTGGAACGCATTCATGCCTTCTGTACGTGTTCGGGAAAATGAGCCCTTCGAGGTTGCAGTTCGTCGTTTCAAGCGCTCCTGCGAGAAAGCCGGCATCATCAGCGAGATGCGCGAGCGTGAGTACTACGAGAAGCCGACTGCCGCCCGCAAGCGCAAGGCCGCTGCTGCCGTGAAGCGCAACCAGAAGCGCCTCTCGAAGGAACAAGCGCGCCGCGTTCGCCTGTACTGATCTGTCGCTCGACGGCCTTTACCGCATGAGCACGATCAAGGCGCGCCTGACCGCCGACATGAAAACGGCCATGAAGGGCGGCGAAAAGTCGCGTCTGGCCACGATCCGCATGCTGATCTCCGCGATCAAGCAGCGGGAGATCGACGAGCGCCGCGACGTCTCCGACGACGAGGCCATGGCGATTCTGACCAAGCAGGCCAAGCAGCGCCGCGAATCGATCGCCCAGTACGAATCGGCCGGCCGCGAGGATCTCAAGGCCGTCGAGGAAGCCGAACTGGCGATCATCGAGACCTACCTCCCTCAGCCGCTTTCCGCCGAGGAAATCGAGGCCGCGGTTGCCGACATCATCGCTGCCGAGCAAGCGACCGATCTCAGCCAGATGGGCGCCGTGATGAAAGCGGCCCGCGAGCGCCTGGCCGGACGCGCCGACATGTCGGTCGTCAGCCAGGTCGTCCGCAACCGTCTTTCGGCCTGAGCCGCGGGCGCGGCCACGCCCTCTCGGGCACCCGCCCCGCACGCCGCATTGATCCGAACCATCAATTCGAGAACGAGCCATGGGCGAGACTTTCCAGTTTCTGAACGTTCCGCGACGCGACCCGGAGACCACTCCCGCCGAAGAGCGCGTCCAGCAGTTCAATGAAATCTACGGGCAATTCACACCGGACCACGCCGCCGAGCAGTCCGACCGTTGTCTCGAGTGCGGCAATCCGTACTGCGAGTGGAAGTGCCCGGTCCACAACTACATCCCCAACTGGCTCAAGCTGATCGCCGAAGGCAACCTGCTCGAGGCGGCGGAGATGGCACACAAGACCAACTCCCTGCCCGAGGTCTGCGGTCGCGTCTGCCCGCAGGACCGCCTCTGCGAAGGTGCCTGCACCCTGAATGACGGATTTGGCGCGGTCACGATCGGTTCGGTCGAGAAATACATTGCCGACGAGGCCTTCAAGATGGGCTGGCGTCCGGACATGTCCGACGTGGTGCCCACCGGCAAGCGCGTCGCCGTGATCGGAGCCGGCCCGGCCGGCCTCGGATGCGCGGACATTCTCGCTCGCCACGGCGTTGACGCGGTGGTCTTCGATCGCCATCCGCAGATCGGCGGCCTGATCACCTTCGGCATCCCGTCGTTCAAGCTCGAAAAGCACGTGATGGAGACCCGCCGCGAGATCTTCGAGGGCATGGGCATCGAATTCCGCCTCAACACGGAGGTCGGCAAGGACATCACCATCGACGATATCCTCGAGGAGTACGACGCCGTGTTCATGGGCATGGGCGCGTACAACGCCATGCAAGGGGGCTTCCCGGGTGAGAACCTCGACGGCGTGCACGCCTCGCTTCCCTTCCTGATCGGCAACACCAACCACCTGCTCGACTTTGGTGGCAACTACCCGTACATCAGCGTCAAGGACAAGCGCGTGGTGGTCCTCGGCGGCGGCGACACCGCTATGGACTGCACCCGCACCTCGCTACGTCAGGGCGCGGCCAAGGTAACCACGGTCTACCGCCGTGACGAGGACAACATGCCGGGCTCACGTCGCGAGGTGAAAAACGCTCGCGAGGAAGGCGCACATTTCATGTTCAACCTGCAGCCGGTCGAGATCCTCGGCGAGGGCGGCGAGGTCACGGGCGTGAAGTTCGTCGAGACCCGCCTGGGCGAGCCGGACGAGCGCGGCCGCCGTCGCCCGGTCGCCGTCGAGGGCTCCGAGCAGGTGGTCGAGGCCGATGCCGTCCTGATCGCCTTCGGCTTCCGCCCCTCCCCGGCCGATTGGTTCGAGGACCAGAAGATCGAGTTGGACGCGAGCGGTCGCGTCGTGGTCCACAAGGATCAGAACAAGCCGGAATTCCAGACCAGCAACCCGAAGATCTTCGCTGGCGGCGACATGGTCCGCGGCGCCGATCTGGTGGTTACCGCCGTCTTCGAGGGCCGCAACGCCGCCTTCGGCATTCTCGACTACCTGGACGTGTGATTTGATGACTGCCCCGCTGCAGAACGATCGTCTGCTGCGCGCGCTTGCGCGCCAGCCCGTCGACCGCACCCCGATCTGGATCATGCGCCAGGCCGGGCGCTACCTGCCGGAATACCGCGCCACTCGTGAGCGTGCCGGCAGCTTCATGGACCTGTGCCGCTCGGCGGATCTGGCCTGCGAGGTCACCCTGCAGCCGCTGGAACGGTACGATCTGGATGCGGCGATCCTGTTCTCCGACATCCTCACCATCCCGGATGCCATGGGCCTTGGGCTCAAGTTCGTCGCCGGCGAGGGCCCGGTCTTCGAGCGCCCCGTGCGCTCGGCCGCCGACGTGGCCCGCCTGCCGAAGCCGGACATGGGATCGGACCTGGGCTACGTCATGAACGCCGTGTCCACCATCCGCAAGGCGCTTGACGGCCGCGTGCCGCTGATCGGCTTCACCGGCAGCCCGTGGACGCTGGCGACCTACATGGTCGAGGGCGGCGGCACCAAAGACTTCGCCAAGGTAAAGGGATTGGTCTACAGCGACCCGAAGGCGGCCCACGACCTGCTGGGCCGACTGGCCGACGCGGTCACCGACTACCTCAATGCCCAGATCGAGGCCGGCGCCCAGGCGCTGATGGTGTTCGACACCTGGGGTGGCGTCCTCGCGCCGCACGACTACCGCGACTTCTCGCTGCAGTACATGCAACGCATCGTCGACGGGCTGAACCGGGAGCGCCCGGACGGCAGCTACGTGCCGGTCACGCTGTTCACCAAGGGCGGTGGCCAATGGGCCTCCTGGATCGCGGACACCGGCGCCGACGGTATCGGCCTGGACTGGACCGTGAACCTCGACACGATTCGCGAGAAAGTCGGTGACCGGGTTGCCCTGCAGGGCAACCTCGACCCGAGCGTGCTCTACGCCCCGGACGAGGTGATCGAGCGGGAGGTGGCGCGCATTCTCGAGGAGTTCGGCCCCAACCCCGGTCACGTCTTCAACCTGGGCCACGGCATCCATCAGCACGTGAATCCGGACAAGGTGAAGGTGCTCGTCGATGCGGTTCACCGCCTCAGCGCCCGCGACTGACACCACGGCAACGCCTCAACGAAGAACGCCCCCGGATCCGGGGGCGTTCTTGTTTCCGAGCGATGCGCGCTCAGGCGTGCGTCTCACCGTCGATCAGGGCCTGCAACTGGCCCCGGGAGGCACGGCGCAGCTTGGCTCCACCGGGACCGAGCGGCGCCTCGCGGATGCGTTCCTCGGGGAATACCTCGAGCACCACTTGGTCGCCTCCCGCTCCGAAGGCAAACACCGAGACCCGCTCGCTTCGACCATCACCGTACTGGTAGGTCGTCTCCGATTCCTCGAAAGGGATGTCCCGGGTCAGCAAGCGCTCCATCACGCCCTCGGGAGTGGGCGCAAACAACTGCAGCACGATGGGCGAGTACTCGTCTGCGGTACCTGACAGCACCTCCCCCACCAGCCGGGGTCGGAACTCGGCAAAGAAGTCCATCGCCTCGAGCGCGGCGCGGCGCAGTTCGAGCACCCGCTCACCCTGCTCCGGATGGAACGTAGTCCGGTAACGCGTCAACTCGAGCTCGAGACGCTCGAGATCCGCCGCCAGGAAACGACCGTCCAGCGACTCGCCCAGCGAACGCGCCGCATCCTCCAGCGACGCGTGCAATGATTGCCCGGGCGATTCGGCCGCCTCACGCGCGGCCACGCGCAGCACTTCCAGCGAAGCGGGCCCCATCATCTCCTCCTCGTCGAATGGCCGGCAGGCACCGCCGGCCCTGTCGTGATCAGAACAGACTCTCGATCACCTCTTTCGAGGTGCCCGATGCGGCCGCCGGATCTTCCTTGGGCAGCTCGGCCTCAGGGTTGGTGGAGTCGAAATACTCGCGGATAGCGCCCGGGTGTCCTTCCGGCACGCGCCTGCCGGTGTCCGGATCGATCCAGGCGGTCACGATGCCTTCGGGCGGCTCCTCGCCGTCGACCGGTTCGGGCAGGACATCCCGCATGAAATCGATCCACATCGGCAAGGCGGCGCGCCCGCCGGTCTCGCGGCGTCCCAGCTCGCTGTTGTCACTGAACCCGACCCAGGCAACCCCGACCCAACCGGGACCGAACCCGGAGAACCAGGCGTCACGCTGATCATTGGTGGTGCCGGTCTTGCCGCCGATGTCACGACGCTCGAGCGCCCGCCAGGCGCGCACGCCGGTACCTTCCCGAATCACGCCCTTCAACCCCGTGCGCATCAGGAAGGCGTTCTGCGGACTAATCGCCCGTGGAGCGAGACTGGGATCGGACGTCTCCGCCGAGCAATCATCACAGGGGCTGACGTCAGGGTGCGAGTAGACGGCACCCTCATCCGGGTTGCCCACCTGCGTCACCAGGTAGGGGGACACGCGATAGCCGCCATTGGCAAACACCGAGAAGCCGGCGGCCTGGTCAAGCGGTGTCAGGGTGTAACTGCCAAGCGCCATCGACAGCGTCGGCTTCCAGGATTCCACCGGCAGACCGAAGCGCCCGGCATACTCCAGCACGTTCTGCGGGCCCACCGAGCGCGCCAGTCGGATCGACACCAGATTGACAGAGTGCGTCAGGGCATCCCGCATGCGGCGCATGCCGCCAAAACTACGGCCATAGTTGCTCGGGCGCCAGTCGATCCCCTGGCGAACACCATCCTCGATCACGACCGGAGAGTCGTTGATCAGGCTGGCCCAGGTGAAACCGTGGTGAAGCGCGGCCGAATAGAGATAGGGCTTGAAGCCGGAACCCGGCTGCCGCTCCGCCTGGGTGACGTTGTTGAACTGGCTGTCCTGGAAGAAATCGAAGCCGCCCACCATCGCGCGAATCGCGCCACTGTCCGGATCCAGAGCCACGAAGGCGCCAGTCACTTCCGGGATCTGGGCCAGACGGTATCGAACGCCCTCTTCCTCCTCGATGGATTCCACTCGCACCATGTCGCCGGCCGACAGGACCTCGTTCACTGCCCCGGGTTTCGGGCCGCAACGGTCCACAGACCGGTACTCGCAGGCCCATTTGACCGCTTCGAGGTCGATCGCCACTTCACCGCGATCGCCCACCCGCAAGTTGGCCTTGTCCGCAGCGGCCTCGAGCACGACTGCCGGCAACAGTCCGCCGACCGGCTTGGCCTCCGCCACACGCTCCTCCAGTGCCTCACGATCACCCAGCACGTCACTCCAGTCGGCCTCCGGGCCCCGGTAGCCATGCCGCCGGTCGTAGGCGATCAATGCCGCGCGCAACGCGCGACGAGCCGAGGCCTGTGCCGTCGGGTCAATGCTGGTGTGCACGTTGAGACCCATCTGGTAGGCGTCGTCACCGAAGCGGGCGACCTGATCATGACGCGCCATCTCGGCCGCGAACGGGGCCTTGGTGGTGATCTCGGCGGACGTGAACAGCTCACCCGGCAGCGGTTCCTCCATGGCCCGGTCGAACGTTGACTGGTCGATCATGCCCAGTTTGAGCATCCGACCAAGCACGTAGGCCCGCCGGGCGAGGGCGCGTTCGGGGTTGGTGACTGGATTGGTGGTCGACGGCGCCTTCGGCAAGGCCGCCAGCATGGCAGCCTCGGCAACCGTGAGTTCGGGCAGCGTCTTGTCGAAGTAGACCTGAGCCGCAGCCTTCACCCCGTAGGCACGGTGCCCCATGAAGATCTTGTTCAGATACAGCGAGAGGATCTCTTCCTTGCTGAACGCACGATCGATCTTGATCGCCAGAAGGATCTCGTAAAGCTTGCGCGTGTAGGTCTTCTCGCGACCCAGATAGAAGTTGCGTGCCACCTGCATGGTGATCGTCGAGCCACCCTGCGACTTTTCACCGGTACGCACCAGCTCAATGGCCGCTCGCGCCAGACCGATGAAGTCGACGCCGACGTGCTCGAAGAAGCGATCGTCTTCCGCCGCGACGAAGGCATCGACCACCACCGGCGGGATCTCGTCAAAGGAAACGGGGAAGCGCCGCTGGTTGCCGTACTCCGCAATCAGCCCCCCTTCCCGGTCGTGGATGCGCATCGGCATCTGGTAACGCACCTCACCCAGCTCGTCGACGCTCGGCAACTGAGTGTTGTAAATATGATACAGGACCCCTAGGCCGGCGAGGCCCAGAATCAACCCCAAACCAACCAGATAAAAAATAATCTTGATAAGCTTCATTCGAAATAAGAAATGTGAGTCCCAATGACCGTCAAAGGCGTGTTTGCTCGGGCGCCGTTATCGACAACCGCGGCGGTTATGCCATAGGATGCATATCTGGGAGACAAGGTGCGTGTGTGCGAAACCTTAACGCACGCTCAAAAGGAAGGGAATGACCGTGCCACTATTCAGCGCTAAACCCGCTCGCCTCGGGGTCGACATCAGTTCGACCGCCGTCAAGCTGATCCAGCTGGAGAAACGCCGAGGCGGCTATCGAACCACCGCGTTCGCCATCGAGCCTCTTCCCCAAGGGGCTGTCCAGGGCAAGTCCATCACCGACACGGATGCCGTTGCCGCCGCGCTGGGGCGTGCCGTGCAGCGGGCCCGCATCAAGGGGCGTCACCTCTGCATGGCGGTGCCGACATCCTCGGCCGTCAGCCGGGTGTTGCATATCGACAACCCCGGCGACGAATTCGAGCTTGAGGAACAGGTCCGGCTCGAAGCGGACCAGTACATCCCCTTCCCGATCGACGAGGTCAACTTCGACTTCGAGCCGATCCAGACCGACATTCTCGGCAAGCAGAAGAAACGTCGCGCCGGAGACACCGAAGGCCTCGACGTCCTGATGGCGGCGACCCGGACGGACAACGTCGACAGCCGGATTGCCGTCGCGGAAGCCGCCGGGATGGCGGTTGACGTGGTCGACATCGAGTCGTTCGCCCTCCAGAACGCTTTCACCGAGATACTGGCTCCGACACTTGCTCCGGAGGAACGTTCCCAGCCGGTGGCCGTCTTCGATCTCGGCGACACCACGACCACGCTGAGCATCTTCGTCGACGACGACATCGTCTATACGCGCGAGCACGAGGGCGGCGGCCAGCAGCTGACCAGCGAGATCGCTGCCCAATACGGCCTGTCGCTCGAAGAGGCCGAAGAGCGAAAACGCGACGACAGCCTGCCCGAGGACTACCAGCGCAAGGTGCTGCAACCCTACCTCGACTCGCTGGCGATGAACGTCGAACGCTTCATCCAGTATTACTACTCCGAGTCGAGCGGCAGCACCGTCAATCTCATCCTTCTCGGCGGCGGGGCGGCCAACACCGCCGGCGCCGTCGAGCGAATCAACAACGAGACCGGGGTCGCCACCCGGCTGGCGAATCCGTTCGCTGCACTCGCCAAGGGACCTGGCGTGTCTACCGAGCAGATGTCTCGGCACGGCACCGCAATGCTGATTGCCTGCGGGCTTGCGTTAAGGAGCTTCGACTGATGAGACGAATCAACCTTCTCCCCTGGCGCGAGGAGCGGCGCCAGAAGCGGCAACGCGATTTCGTCGTCCACCTTGTTCTGGCCGCCCTGATCGCCGTGGCTACCGCCTTCGGCATCCACAGCTACATGCAGGCACAGATCGAGTATCAACAGGAGCGCAACGCCTATCTCGAAGGAGTCATCAAGAAGCTCGACCAGCAGATCCAGGCGATCAACGAGCTCAAGAAGCGCAAGGCGCAGCTGACCGCTCGCATGCAGGTGATCGAGAAATTGCAATCGAGCCGGCCGATCATCGTCCATCTGATGGAAAACTTCGTCACCACCCTGCCCGATGGCGTGCAGCTGACGTCGGCGACGGTCACCAACGACGAGAAGATCAGCATCCAGGGCAAGGCTGACGCCCAGGCACGGGTCGCTGCCTACCTGCGGCGACTGAACAGCGCCGATTACATTGGCAGCGCCAGCCTGGTGGGGTCCGGCATTCTCGCGCAGGGTGCTAGTGGCGAGGCGAGCGCCGGTCAGTACGTGTTCTCGATCGAGGCCAAGATCACGCCGCCCAAGGAAGGCGAAGCGGACAAGGAGAACTAAGCGATGGACCTCAATGAACTGAGAAACCTCGACTTCCAGACGGTAGGACTGACCTCGCTGGGCACGCGCCTTGTGATCTTCGCCTTCGTCTTCGTGTTGATCGTCGGGGCGGTGATCTACTTCGACACCCTGCCGCAGAAGGAGCAGCTCGAACGCGCCGAACGCGAGGAGCAGTCCCTGCTTCAGACGGTGGACAAGAAGCAACGCCTGGCAGCCAACCTCGAGGCATACAAGGCCCAGATCAAGGAAATGGAAACCCGCTTCGGCGAACTGCTTCGCCAGCTGCCGAACAAGCGGGAAGCGGAGAACCTGATCGACAACGTCGCCCAGACGTCGCTGTCCAACGGACTCAAGAACGAGCAGATTCGCCCCGGCAAGGAGGTCAAGCACGACTTCTACGCCGAGATGACCTACCACCTGTCACTTCGCGGGACCTACCGTGAACTGACGCAGTTCATCAGTGATACGGCCAACCTGCCGCGGATCGTCACGTTGCACGATCCGGCCATGAAGCCGCGGGATCCCAAGGTCGAGGACGACGACATCCCCCGCGAACTCACCATGGGCATTCAGGCCAAGACCTACCGGTACCTGGAAAGCGGCGAGCAAGGAGGCGGCCAATGAAGACAGCACCCAAGCGCAACGCGGCGATCCGGCTCGGCCTGATGGGCGTCGGCGTGATCCTTGCCGGGACACTCGCCGGCTGCGCGCAGGACATGCACGACCTGGAACAGAAGGTTGCCGAGCTGGAAGCCCGGCCGGGCGGAAAGATCGAGCCGATCCCGGAAATGAAGCCGCAACCGAAATACGCCTACAGCGTGCCCGAGGACGTCCGCACGCCGTTCATGCCGCCGGAAGATGATCAGGTGGATGACGGTGACGGCCTCAAGCCGGACATCGATCGGCCGAAAGAGCCGCTGGAACATTTCCCGCTCGATGCCTTGGCCATGCGCGGGATCATCAACCGTCAGAACGCGACCTACGCCCTCATCCGTGACGGCAACGGCGTGATCCACGAGGTCATGCTCGGCGATCACATGGGTCGCAACTACGGCGAAGTCGTGGAAATTGGCGAGGCCAGCGTGACGCTGGAAGAAATCGTGCCCGATGGACGGGGTGGCTGGAAAAAACAGACAACGGTCGTCAAGACTCAGAGCGGCCGGAGCTAAATGATGGGAAGCAGCGATATGGACAACCTCAAGAAACCTTCACGCCTTAGCACGGGACTGCGTCGAGGGCTTGGTCTCTCCGCCATCAGCATGGCCGCGGTTCTCGCTCCCAGCCTGGTGCTGGCCGGCGACCTTACCGGGATCACCTATGACCGCACCAGCGACGGCAAGGTGCTGGTGAACTTCGACCTGTCAGAACCATTGTCGGGCGATCCCGGCAGCTTCAAGATCGACAACCCGGCGCGGGTTGCCATCGACCTGCCCGAAGTCACGAACAAGACGGGCAGCCGGCAGACATCGATCGGTCTCGGCGCCGTCGATTCCGTCATGCTTGCCGAAGCGAACGGCAAGACCCGGGCCGTATTCAATCTGGACCAGTCCGTGCCCTACGCAATCAGCCAGAACGGCGACATGGTCACGGTCACCTTCGACCCGGTCCGTCAGGCAAGCACCACCGAAAGCGGGCTTGCCGTCACGTCCGCAGGCAGCTCAGCAGCAACTGCCATGGATGCCGGCCAGCCGATCGACTTCCGCCGCAGCGCGGACGGCGCCGGACGCCTGCTGCTCGACATCGGCAGCAGCCAGGCACCGATGAACATCCGACGCGAGGGCAGCCGGATCGTTGTCCAGCTGCCGGGCACCCGCCTCGAGCAGGGTCAGTACAACGTCAACGACTTCGCCACGCCGGTCGAGAACATCACCGTTCGCCGTGAAGGCAACGGTAGTCGCGTGACGCTCAAGACCAATGATGCAGGCGAGCACCTTGCCTACCAGACCGATAACCGCTTGGTAGTCGAGGTCCAGCCGATCCCTGAAGAGGACAAGCGCACCTCGCTCGGCAAGAAGGAATACACCGGCGAGCGTCTGACGCTGAAGTTCCAGGACATTCAGGTCCGACCCCTGCTGCAGTTGATTGCGGACTTTACCGGTAACAACATCGTCGTCAGCGACTCCGTGCAGGGCTCGATCAGCCTTCGCCTGGAGAACGTCCCCTGGGATCAGGCTCTGGACCTGATCATGACCACCAAGGGCCTGTCCGCGCGACAGAACGGCAACGTCATCTACGTGGCGCCGACCGCCGAAATCGCCGCCCGCGACAAGGCCGAACTGGCCGCCCGCGAGCAGGCTCAGCAGCTCGCTCCGCTGATCACAGACATCGTTCAGGTCAACTACGCCAAGGCAGCCGACATCGCCAGCCTGGTTCGGCAAAGCTCCGGTGTCAGCGGCGAAGGTGGCGATGCCAAGAGTGACGGCAACTTCCTGAGCCGGCGCGGCTCGATCACGGTCGATGCCCGCACCAACACCCTAATCGTTACGGATACCGCCGAGGCGCTCGACCGTGTCCGCGGCCTGATCACCCAGATCGACAAGCCGGTCAAGCAGGTACTGGTCGAGACGCGCATCGTGATTGCCACGGACAACTTCTCGCGCGAACTGGGGGTCCGCTGGGGACTCCAGGGTGGCTTCGATCGCGGTGGTCAGCGAGTTGGCTTTGGTGGCAATGCCAAAGATATGGGTGACGCACCGGCCTACCCGATCGACCAGAGAAATCCGGGTTCACTCAACGGTACGTACTTCGCCTCAAACACCAATGACTTCATGGTCAACACGCCCATCGCGAGTGACCCGACCGGCTCGCTGGGTCTGGCGATCCTTGGTTCGAACGTTCTGCTGAATCTGGAACTCCAGGCCATGCAGAGCGAGGGCACCGGCAAGATCGTCTCGAACCCGAAGGTGATCACCACCAATGGGCACAAGGCGGTGATTTCCCAGGGCGTGGAAATCCCGTACCAGTCGCAGACCGCTTCCGGCGGCGGCGCGATCGCGAACATCGAGTTCAAGGAGGCGCTGCTCAAGACCGAGGTCACTCCGCAGATCACGCCCAACGACAACGTGATCATGGACATTCTGGTCATGAAGGAAGAGCCGGACTACACCCGCGCGATCAATGGCGAACCGCCGATCAACACCCGCGAGGTGCAGACCAAGGTTCAGGTCAAGAACGGCCAGACCGTGGTTCTTGGCGGGATCTACGAGTTCGAGAACGTGACCCAACTGGACAAGGTGCCGTTCTTCGGCGACCTGCCGGGCGTGGGCAACCTATTCAAGAGCCGCATCCGGGACGACTCCCGCTTCGAACTGCTGATCTTCGTCACGCCGAAGATCGTCGATCGGGACAACCTCGCCAACTTCAATCGCGGCGCCCTGATCAACAACTGATCACTGTGATTCGCGAGATACCAGCCCCGCTTCGGCGGGGTTTTTTCGTTTTTCGAGTCGGTATAATCGGCTGCCATGCGCAACATCATCCTGATCGGCCCGATGGGGGCCGGAAAGACCACTATCGGCCGCCTGCTCGCCAATAAGCTCGGCTGGCAATTCCATGACTCCGACCGGGAGATCGAGAAGCGCACTGGCGCAAGCATCCCGCTGATATTCGATATCGAAGGCGAGTCGGGCTTCCGTCAGCGCGAGCACGACATGCTTGCCGATCTGACCGCGGGCAGCGGCATCGTGTTGGCGACGGGGGGCGGAGCGGTGCTGCGTCCGGACAACCGAGAACTGCTGCACGAAAACGGCCTGGTGGTCTATCTCTTTACGAGCGTGGAACGGCAGTTCGAACGGACTCAGCACGACACCCAACGACCGCTGCTGCAAACGGGCGACCGCCGGGCGACACTGGAACGGCTCATGGCGGAGCGCGACCCGCTCTATCGGGAGACGGCTCACCTGATCCTCGAGACCGGTGGCCAGACCCCGCGGACCATGGCCGACCGGATTCTCGCGGCGAGCCGCGAGACCGGCACCGGGTCGGACGCGCCCACCGCTCGTTGATGTAAACTCCTCGAATGACGGGGCGCCCGGAACCGGGGCCGCGCGACCGACTTTCACTCGACAGGCCGAACCGATCCATGAATGATCCAGCCGCCATCAACGCGCCACAGCCGACCACGGTCAACGTGGACCTCGGTGACCGCAGCTACCCGATCTTCATCGACAACGGCCTGATCGACACCGACCTGATCGCGCCCTTCATCCCCTCCCCGCGAGCGGTAATCATCAGCAACACCACCGTGGCGCCGCTGTATGCCGAGCGACTGACCCAGGCTCTGGAAGCCGCCGGCAAGACCGTCGAACTGCTCGCCCTGCCAGACGGCGAGCGGTACAAGAATCTCGAGACCCTGGAGCGGATCTACGATTTTCTGATGGAAAAGCAGGTCGACCGCAAGACCACGCTGGTCGCGCTCGGCGGTGGAGTGATCGGCGACATCACGGGCTTTGCCGCGGCGAGCTTCCAGCGCGGCGTGCCTTTCATCCAGGTGCCGACCACGCTCTTGGCCCAGGTCGACAGTTCGGTCGGCGGCAAGACCGGGGTGAACCACCCGCGCGGCAAGAACATGATCGGCGCGTTCTATCAGCCGCGCTGCGTGCTCGCCGACACCGGCAGCCTCGACACCCTGCCCGATCGCGAACTGTCGGCAGGGCTCGCCGAGATCATCAAGTACGGGCTGCTCTGGGACGAGGATTTTCTCGAGTGGATCGAGTCCCACATCACCGACCTGCGTCGCCGCGACAAAGACGCGCTGACCGAGGCCATCCGCCAATCCTGCCTGATCAAGGCGGAAATCGTCCGCCAGGACGAGCGCGAGGGCGGCATCCGAGCGCTGCTGAACCTCGGCCACACCTTCGGTCACGCGATCGAGGCCGGGATGGGCTACGGGGTCTGGCTGCACGGCGAGGCCGTCGGTGCTGGCATGTGCATGGCCGCCGAACTCTCCCACCGGCTGGGACTGATCGATGCGGCCGCCACACGCCGGATCGAGACGCTCATCGACGCCGCCGGCCTGCCCACGCGCGCGCCCTCAGAGCTGACGACCGAGCGCATGCGTGAACTGATGGATAGCGACAAGAAAGTCGAGAACGGACGGCTTCGACTCGTGCTTCTTGGCCGCCTGGGCCAGGCCCGTCTGGTGGACAACGTGCCCGAGGAAATGATTCTCGACACGATTGACGCGACCCGCTCCAGTCACTGAAACAAGACCCATAATCACTAGCCAGAAGGACTCTGACATGACCGATGCGACGGATCACGCCCTCGAACAGGCCGAACGAATCGTTCAGTACGCCAAGTATTCCGACCGCTTCATGGTCGTTGAAGGCGATTCCGCCGCCGAGCGCCGGGCTTTCGTCAAGCTGATCGGCCAGAAACTGCCGCGCCAAGTCCGCCCGGTGGTACTTCGCGCCGATGCGGGCAACGGGGCTGGCGCCCTGATCGAGCAGCTGAGCACCCTGCTCCAGCTCTCCGCAGGCATCGAGACCATCGAGCAGCTGATCACCGCGGCCACCGCTGCCCTGGACGGGCAGGACCGCCTGCTGATCGTGGTGGAGAATGCCGATCACTGGCTGGAATCGGACGGCGCGGATGCCCTGTTCGAGCTAATCAACCAGGCCCATGACCTGGCTCGTGAGCGCCTCCTGTTCCTTTTGATCGGCGCCACCGGTCTGTGCGAGCAGATAGAGACGGCCCAGCCGCTTGCCGGTCTGGTGGCCGACCTGCATTGCGCGCAACTGCTCGGCACCGCCAGGCGCCACGAGACAGGCACGGCAACGACCGCGCCGGCAGCTGCAGCGGCCCAGGCCGAATCGACACCGTCGACCCCCGAGACGCACGCCGCCCCGAATCATGCCACGACACACCCCGCACGCCGATCGCCCTGGGCCAGCCCCACCCTGCTGATTGCCGTCATCGTTAGCATTGCCGTTATCAGCGTGGGCGCCTTCGCCCTGCTGGATCGCTCCGGGGCCCCGGCGACCAAGTCGACCGACCTGGCCGTCGACCCGAGCGAAAACAAACAGGCCGAACAGCCGGCGAACGACGCCGCCGAACCGGCGACCAGTGAGTCGAGCGAGGCACCGGCAGAAGCTGCCACGAACGAGTCGTCCGATGACGACGGGCAAACCGAACCGGCCGCCACCCCGGAGCTCAGCGGCATCGATCATGGCCTGCCGCCCCATGTCCCCTTCCCGGACGAGCAAGCGGCACAGGACGAATCGATGGACGAGCCGGCCAGCACCAAGCAAGCAACCGACGAGACTACCGACGGCGAGGCGCCGGCCGAGAAGGCTGACCCTGTGGCTGCCGAGCCGGTAACCGAAGAGGCCCGTGGTGAGGCTGCGGCCACGCCGCCGGCCAGTGTCGATAACGCCTGGTACCGCGACCAGCCGCGTGCCCGCGCGGCCATCCAGATGGCGGCATTCGGTCGGCTGGATGACGCCACGGGCCTCATCGAACGGTTCGCCAACGATGCGCATCCGCGAAGCGACTGGCGGATCTACGCACAAAAGATCGACGGCAAGATTCTCTACACGGTCACCTTCGGCAACTACGCGTCCACCGAGCGGGCCCGCCACGCGATCGACGACCTTTCCGACGAGTTGCAGAAGCTCAAGCCCTACCCGCGCTCGGTGGGCGCCATCCAGGACCGCCTGACCGACGCGAGCCCCTGATCGGCGCGCCGGGCGCCAGACCCGCCGTGGCCCGATTTGCCTGATCCCTGCCGGGCCGGTAAAATTCCGGCCCATTTTGCCCAATTCCCCCGATGCGGGCGCACATCGAATAACGGTCGGCAATCCCTGGCCAGCCCGCCCGCCTCGCGGCGCGCCGGCGCCATGGCCGGACCGCCAAGCCGAGGGCGGGATGAGCGTCGCTCGCCCGGCTAGCCCGAAGAATCCAAGAGGATGCGCAACTCATGAGCCAAGCCCCCACCCAAGGTCTGTACCACCCGAGTTTCGAGAAAGAGAACTGCGGCTTCGGCCTGATCGCCCACATGGACGACCAGGCCAGCCACGGCCTGGTATCGACCGCGATCGGCGCGCTGGCCCGTATGACTCACCGTGGCGGCATCTCCGCGGACGGCAAATCGGGTGACGGCTGCGGCCTGCTGCTGAAAAAGCCGGATGCCTTCTTCCGCAAGGCCGCCTCCGACCAAGGCATCGACCTGCCCGAGATCTATGCGGTGGGCGTGGTGTTCTTCTCGCGTGACGAGTCCAAGCGCGAACGCGCCCGCGAGGCACTGGTCGGCGCCATCGCCGAGCAGGGCCTCAACCTCGCTGGCTGGCGCACCGTGCCGGTCGACCCGTCGGTGCTGGGGCAGATGTCGGCCGAGAAGCGTCCCGAAATCGAGCACATCTACATCACCCCGGCCGATGGCATGGACGAGCAGCAGTTCAACGCCGGCCTGTTTGTCGCCCGTCGCGATGCCGAGAATCTGATCCAGGATGACCCGGATTTCTACATCCCGTCGCTCGCGAGCCAGGTCATCTCCTACAAGGGCCTCTTGATGCCCGAGGACCTGCCGCGCTTCTACAAGGATCTCAACGATCCGGCGCTCGAGTCCTCGCAGGCGGTGTTCCACCAGCGTTTCTCGACCAACACCTTCCCCGAGTGGAAGCTTGCACAGCCGTTCCGCTATCTCGCGCACAACGGCGAGATCAACACCATCCGCGGCAACCGCAACTGGGCACTGGCGCGCGCGGCCAAGTTCTCCTCGCCGCTGATCCCGGACATGAACCGCATCCAGCCGCTGGTCAACACCACCGGTTCGGACTCCTCGTCCATGGACAACATGCTCGAGGTGCTGATCACCGGCGGGCTGGACATGATCCACGCCATGCGTCTGATCGTGCCCCCGGCCTGGCAGAACGTCGAGCACATGGATGCTGACCTGCGTGCCTTCTACGAGTTCAACTCGCTGCACATGGAGCCCTGGGACGGCCCGGCCGGCATCGTCATGACCGACGGCCGCTTCGTCGCCTGCGCCATGGACCGCAACGGCCTGCGTCCGGCGCGCTGGGTAATCACCAAGGACCGCCACATCACGCTCGCCTCCGAGATCGGCGTCTGGGACTACGACCCGGCCGACGTGGTACAGAAAGGCCGCGTCCGCCCGGGCCAGATGGTCGCGGTCGACACCGCCGAAGGCGAGCTGATGCTGCCGCCGGCGATCGACGAGCGTCTCAAGGGCCGCAAGCCGTACCGCCAGTGGCTGCGTGATCAGTCCGTAAGGCTCAAACACTCGGTCGCCGACGAGGAAGTCCTCTCGCTCGACGAGATGGACGACGACACCGTCCGCACCTACGAGAAGGCCTTCCTGCTCTCCTTCGAGGAGCGAGACCAGGTCATCCGCGTGCTGGCCGAGAACGGCCAGGAAGCGATCGGCTCGATGGGTGACGACACGCCGATGGCCGTACTCTCGCAGACCCAGCGTTCGCTGTTCGACTACTTCCGTCAGCAGTTCGCCCAGGTCACCAACCCGCCGATCGACCCGCTGCGCGAGGCGGTGGTCATGTCGCTCGAGACCCTCATCGGCCGCGAGCGCAACGTCTTCGAGGAAACCCCGGAGCACGCGCATCGCGTACAGCTGGAAAGCCCGATCCTCACCCCGGCTCGCTTCGAGGCACTCACCAAGCTGGCCGACAGCGAATTCTCCTCGCAGCGCATCGAGCTCAACTACGAGCCGGACGAGGGCCTGGAAGCGGCCATCCACCGCATCACCGACGAGGCCGTCGCCGCCATCAAGGGCGAGCACACCGTGCTGGTCCTCTCCGATCGCGGCATTGCCGCCGATCGCCTGCCGGTCCACGCCCTGCTGGCCACCGGCGCGGTCCACCACCGTCTGATCCGGGAAGGCCTGCGCACCGACGCGAACATCGTGGTCGAGACCGCCACCGCCCGCGACCCGCACCACAATGCGGTCCTGATCGGCTACGGCGCGACGGCCGTGTTCCCGTACATGGCGTTCGAGTCGATCAACGACATGCGCCGGCGCAAGCAGGTCGACGTCAAGGCGGCCGACCGCCTGGCCAGCAACTACATCAAGGGCATCAACAAGGGCCTGAAGAAGATCCTGTCGAAGATGGGCATCTCCTCGATCGCGAGCTACCGCGGCGCACAGCTGTTCGAGATCATCGGTCTCGCCGACGAGGTGGTCGACCTGTGCTTCAAGGACACCACCAGCCGCGTCGCCGGCGCCCGCTTCGCCGACCTGGAGGCCGATCAGAAAGTCCTGATCAAGGAAGCCTTCACCAAGCGCAAGCTGCCGCGTCAGGGCGGCCTGCTCAAGTACATCGACGGCGGCGAGTACCACGCCTACAACCCGGACGTGGTCCAGACGCTGCAGAAGGCGGTCAAGGAAGACGACTACCAGGCCTGGGAGGAGTACGCCGCCCACGTCAACGAGCGTCCGGCCGCCGCCTTCCGCGACTTGTTCCGCCTCAAGGGTGACGTCACGCCGATCGATCTGTCCGAAGTCGAATCCGTTGAGTCGATCGTCTCGCGCTTCGACTCGGCCGGCATGAGCCTCGGCGCGCTCTCCCCGGAGGCGCACGAGACCATCGCCGAGGCGATGAACCGCCTGGGTGCTCGCTCGAACTCCGGTGAGGGCGGCGAGGACCCGGCGCGCTTCAACACGCCGAAGATGAGCAAGATCAAGCAGATCGCCTCGGGCCGCTTCGGTGTCACGCCGCATTACCTGGTCAACGCCGAGGTGCTGCAGATCAAGATCGCCCAGGGCGCCAAGCCGGGCGAAGGCGGTCAGCTGCCGGGCCACAAGGTCGACGAGTTCATCGGCAAGCTGCGTTACGCCCGTCCGGGCGTGGCGCTGATCTCGCCCCCGCCGCACCACGACATCTACTCGATCGAGGATCTGGCCCAGCTGATCTTCGATCTGAAGCAGACCAACCCGCAAGCACTGGTCTCGGTCAAGCTGGTCTCCGAGCCGGGCGTGGGCACTGTCGCCGCCGGCGTGGCCAAGGCCTACGCGGACCTCATCACCATTTCCGGCTACGACGGCGGCACCGGCGCGAGCCCGCTGACCTCCGTCAAGTACGCCGGCAGCCCGTGGGAGCTCGGCCTGACCGAGGCGCATCAGACCCTGCGTGCCAACGATCTGCGCGACAAGGTCCGCCTGCAAACCGACGGTGGTCTCAAGACCGGCCTGGACGTGGTCAAAGCCGCCATCCTGGGCGCCGAGAGCTTCGGCTTCGGCACCGGCCCGATGATCGCCATCGGCTGCAAGTTCCTGCGCATCTGCCACCTGAACAACTGCGCCACCGGTGTCGCGACGCAGAACAAGGTGCTGCGCCTTGAGCACTTCAAGGGCGAGGTCGACAAGCTGGTCAACTACTTCCGCTTCATCGCCGAAGAAGCACGTCGTCTGATGGCAAGCGTCGGCGTGCGCTCGGTCGAGGAACTGATCGGCCGCACCGACCTGTTCGAGTTGCGTGAGCCGGCCACCGACAAGCAGCGCCACCTCGACCTGTCCAAGATCCTCTCGGATGCGGGCATGGTGTCGGATGCGCCCAACTGCTGTGTCGCGCCGCACAACGACCCGCACGACAAGGGCCTGCTGGCCGAGAAGATCGTCAAGGAAGTCATGCCGGCGATCGAGGGCAAGACCGGCGGCGAATACACCTTCGACATCCGCAACACCGATCGCTCGATCGGCGCGCGGGTCTCGGGCGAGATCGCCCGTCGCCACGGCAACCAGGGCATGAACGATCACCCGATCAAGCTCCGGTTCACCGGCATCGCCGGGCAGAGCTTCGGCGTGTTCAACGCCGGCGGCCTGCAGCTGGAGCTCGAGGGCGATGCCAACGACTACGTCGGCAAGGGCATGGCCGGCGGCGAGATCGTCATCTACCCGCCCAAGGGCAGCACCTTCACCAGCAACGAGACCCCGATCATCGGCAACACCTGCCTGTACGGCGCGACCAACGGCAAGCTGTACGCCGCCGGCCAGGCCGGCGAGCGCTTCGCCGTGCGCAACTCGGGTGCCCAGGCCGTGATCGAGGGCTGTGGCGACCACGGCTGCGAGTACATGACCGGCGGTGTCGTCACCATCCTCGGCAACACCGGCATCAACTTCGGTGCCGGCATGACCGGTGGCTTCGCCTACGTCCTCGACGAGGCGAACGACTTCGTCGATCGCTACAACCACGAGCTGGTCGACATCCACCGCCTGCAGGCCGCCGAGCTCGAGCCGCATCGCCAGCACCTGCGCTCGATCCTCGAGGAGCACGCCCGCCGCACCGACAGCGCGCGTGCCCGCGAGATCCTGGAAGACTTCGACGCCTTCCTGCAGCGCTTCTGGCTGGTCAAGCCGAAGGCGATGGAAATCGGCGACCTGCTCGACCTGCTCGACAAGGCGGCGTAACGCCTTGCTCGGGTCGAGCCGCGCTCGTACCGTGACTATGACGAACCGGCTCCCCCGTGGGGGCCGGTTTTTCTCGTTCTAGCGCTGAGGAGCCCATGAGCCGCATCCCGGAAGCCTTCGTCGAGGAAGTCGTTTCGCGCTCGGATATCGTCGAGGTGATCGGCGCGCGCGTGCCGCTGAAGAAGAAGGGCAAGGAATTCGCGGCCTGCTGCCCGTTCCACCAGGAGAAAACCCCGTCGTTCTACGTCACCCCCGAGAAGCAGTTCTACCACTGCTTCGGCTGCGGGGTGCACGGCAACGTGGTGGGATTCCTGATGGAATACGATCATCTGGACTTCCCCACGGCGATCGAGCATCTCGCCGGCCGGCTGGGTCTCGAGATCCCGCGCGAGAAGGGCGATCAGGAAAAGCTCGACCGCATCGGTCGGCTGCGCCAGGTCACCGCCGTGGCGACCGACTGGTTCCGCGGCAACCTCAAGCGCTCGCCCGAGGCGATCGACTTCCTCAAGCAGCGCGGACTGACCGGCGAGACCGCCGCCCGCTTCGCGCTGGGCTTCGCCCCCGCCGGCAACCACGTCGAAGCGGCACTAGGCGGCCGAGCGACTCCCGAGGAACTGGTCGCCACGGGCCTGCTGATCCAGCGCGACAACGGCGATCGCTACGACCGCTTCCGCGGCCGGGTGATCTTCCCCATCCGCGACCCGCGCGGCCACGTGATCGGTTTCGGCGGGCGGGTCATCGGCGCCGGCGAGCCCAAGTATCTCAACTCGCCGGAGACCGAACTGTTCCACAAGGGCTATGGCGTCTACGGCCTGTACGAATCGCGCCAGGTCGACCAGCGACCCGACCAGCTGATCGTGGTCGAGGGCTACATGGACGTGATCCTGCTGGCGCAGAACGGTGTCGCCCACGCGGTGGCCACGCTGGGCACGGCGACCACAGCCGAACAGCTCACCCTGCTGTTCCGCCAGACCGACCGACTGGTGTTCTGCTTCGACGGCGACGATGCCGGCCGGCGCGCGGCGGTCAAGGCGCTCTCGGTCGCCCTGCCGCTGATGCAGGACGGCCGCGACCTGCGATTCGCCTTCCTGCCCGAGGGCGAGGACCCCGACAGCTACATCCGCGCCCACGGCAAGACCGGCTTCGATCGGTTCGTCGAACAGGAGGCGCTCGGGTTCGACCGTTTCCTCACCCTGCATCTCGACGAGAGTATTGCCGGCGACGACACCGCCGCGCGGGCACGCAAGAACAAGCAGGCCCACCAGCTGATCGAGCGGATGCCGCCCGGCAGCCTGCGCCGCCTGACCGAACGCCAGGTGGATCGGCACCACGGCCTGTTCGGCAAGCCGATGCGCGAGGCCGCCGAATCGAGCGGTCCGACCGCGGCCAAGCGACCGCCGCCGTCGCGCTCCGAGGAACACATCATCCTGCGGCTGCTACTGGCTCACCCGCGCCTAATCGAGCGCGTCCGCCCAGAGTCGGTCTGGCACGAGGGACGCCCTCCCGCGGTGATCGCCCGGCTGCTGGCCGACGCGTTGCACCCAGATGATCGACAGGCGGCCGAGGCGCAGGAGCTCGCGGGTATTGAAAACGAGGAAATCGCCGCCACGATGCTCAGCGACATTCTGGAAAAACGACGCCGGCGCGAGGCACTCGAGGCGAAGAAGCGGCAGCTTCGATCCGGCCTGACCGGCGATTCGTCGACACGCTGAACACCCCGGTGGTGCCGCGCGGCTGGCGCCACACATGGACGAAAGGCCGCCCGCACGTTATAATTTCTTGTTCCCCAACGGGAACGCCCGAACCGTCAGCCCGTCCGATCGACCGGCCATTCGGGATATCCCGCGCGAGACCCGGACGTCTCCTCGCGCCGCCAGAATCCAACGACATGGCGCCCGCCAGCCCGCGGCGCGACCCCAGACGTTTTTCATCGAATTGCCGGAGCAGGTTCCACGCCGATGCAGCAAGACCAACAAACCAGCATCAAGCAGTTGATCGCCCTGGGCAACGAGCAGGGTTACCTGACGTATGCCGAGATCAATGACCATCTGCCCGAGTCGCTGGTAGACGCCGAACAGATCGAAGTGATCATCGGCATGATCCAGGACATGGGTATCCACGTGGCCGAAACGCCGCCGGACAAGGATGACCTGGGCCTGTCGGACGAACAGCGCGTTTCCGACGACGACGCGGCCACCGAGGAGGCGGTCGCCGTACTCGCCTCGCAGGTGGATGCCGAATTCGGCCGCACCACCGACCCGGTGCGCATGTACATGCGCGAGATGGGCACGGTCGACCTGCTCAACCGCGAAGGCGAGATCGAGATCGCCAAGCGCATCGAGGAAGGCCTGCGCGAGGTCACCATCGCCATGGCCGCCTTCCCGCCGACGCTGGACACCCTGCTGGCCCAGTATGCCCGCGTCGAGGCCGAGGAGATCAAGCTCGCCGACGTGATCGTCGGCTTCCACGTGCTCGACGACGAGATCCCGACCCCGGGCGGCAACAAGAACGATTCCGACGACGATGACGAGGACGAGAAGGACACCGGCATCGACGTCGAGGCCGTGCGCGCGGTCGTCATGGACTTGAAGGACCTGCACGAGAAGCGCCACGCCGTCGCCACCAAGACCCGCAAGGCGAAGACCGACGGCGACAAGATCAAGGCACTGACCGACCAGATCGCCGACCAGCTGATCACGCTGAAGCTCAACCCGAACTTCAACGAGCGACTGGTCAAGCAGGTGCGCGACGCGATCGCCCGCGTACGCCTGCTGGAAAAGCAGATCCTGCAGCAGGCCGTCGAGAAGGGCGGCATCAAGCGCGAGACCTTCATCCACGCCTTCCGCGGTCACGAGACCAGCAACGAGTGGATGGCCGAGGTCACCAAGGGCAAGCCGACGGCCAAGTTCGCCGCGGTCCAGCCGGAGATCGAGCGCCTGGCCAAGCGCCTGGCCATGGTCGAGCGCGACAGCCAGCTGTCGGTCGGCCAGATCCGCGAGGTCAACCGCCAGGTGACCCTGGGCGAGGCCAAGGCCCGTCGGGCGAAGAAGGAGATGATCGAGGCCAACCTGCGTCTGGTCATCTCGATCGCCAAGAAGTACACCAACCGCGGCCTGCAGTTCCTCGACCTGATCCAGGAAGGCAACATCGGCCTGATGAAGGCGGTCGACAAGTTCGAATACCGCCGCGGCTACAAGTTCTCGACCTACGCCACCTGGTGGATCCGCCAGGCGATCACCCGCTCGATCGCCGACCAGGCACGCACCATCCGTATCCCGGTGCACATGATCGAGACGATCAACAAGTTGAACCGCATCAGCCGCCAGATGCTCCAGGAGATGGGCCGCGAGGCCACCCCGGAGGAGCTGGCCGAGCGGATGGACCTGCCCGAGGACAAGGTTCGCCGGGTGATGAAGATCTCCAAGGAGCCGATCTCCATGGAGACGCCGATCGGCGAAGACGACGATTCGAGCCTGGGCGACTTCATCGAGGACCAAGGCGCGGTCTCGCCGCTGGACTCCGCCACCAACGCCTCGCTGTCCGAGATCGTGCGCGAGATCCTCTCGACACTGACCCCGCGCGAGGCCAAGGTACTGATGATGCGCTTCGGCATCGGCATGAACACCGACCACACCCTCGAGGAAGTCGGCAAGCAGTTCGACGTCACCCGCGAGCGTATCCGTCAGATCGAGGCCAAGGCGCTGCGCAAGCTGCGTCATCCGTCGCGCTCGGAGAAGCTGCGCAGCTTCATCGACGCGAAGATGGAATAGAATCCCCGGGCCGGCTCCTCGCCGGCCCTCGCGGTTGCACCGCTGCCCGGGGCCCATAGCTCAGTTGGTTAGAGCAGGCGACTCATAATCGCTTGGTCACAGGTTCGAGTCCTGTTGGGCCCACCACACCCTTCGGTCGCGCTGGCCCTCAGCGGACTGCCCCGCCCCAAAACAGGCATTGCGGTCGTTCCCCTCGGGAGCGCTGCCCCTCGTGGGTGAGCCGCTATGGCATCACCTCGAGGAACGCCTCCCGGTGGTACTGGTACAGCCACTTCTCGGCGACCGGTTCGCCGTCGACGAGCAGGTTGCCGCTCAGTTCCACCGGGTCATCCTGGGCGACATGCAGGTCGAACTCGGCCTGCCAGCGGTCGGCGTGCCCCGGCAGGCGCCGGACACGGACGTTCGAGATCTCGCCCACCGGGCTCGCCTCGACCTCGAAGGTGGCGTTCTCCGGGTCGAGTGATGCGAGCCGATCTCCTTCCCAGCCGATCACCAGCCGCACCGTGTCAGGGACGCGGGCGACCCCGAAATCGCCACCCGGGCCGGCACGCAGGCTGACGGCCTTGGCAAGATCCGGGTCGAACGGCTGCTCTTCGCTCCAGTAAAGCCGGTAGCGATACGTCAGGGCCGTCCCGGCCAGCTGCGCTCCCTGTGGCTGCCAGAAGGCGATGATGTTGTCGAAGGTCTCGTCGTTCGTGGGCAACTCGACCAGTGTCACCTGCCCTGCCCCCCAATCCTCGAGCGGCTCGACCCACACGGAGGGTCGTTTCTCGTAGCCGACGCCGTCGAGGTAGTGAACGAACGCCCGATCGCGCTGCAACAGGCCGAATCCGCGCGGGTTCTGATCGGCGAACGCGGAGTAACCGCGCGCAACCGGGTTGACCAGCGGACGGACCAGATGCTCGCCGCTGCCGTTCCAGATCGCCAGGGTGTCCGAATCGTGCACCTCGGGCCGCCAGCCTCGCAGATGCACATTGGGGGTCTCGGTGTACCAGTACATCGATGTCAGCGGCGCGATCCCCAGCTGGTCAATGGTCTTGCGCACGAACAGGTGCTTTTCGATTTCCATCTCGGTATCGCCGCGCGAGCGCAGGGCAATGCGGTAGGCACCGGTGATCGACGGCCCGTCGAGGAGCGCGTGGACCACCACCGCGTCCCCCTCGCTCGTGGCCGGCTGGAACCAGAAGGCGCGGAAATCGGGGAATTCCTCCTCCTGCTCACCGGCCGTGTTTATCGCGATACCGCGAGCGGACATCCCCACCTGCCCCGTCTCGGAGACGGCACGGAAATAGCTCGCCCCCTGGAAAGTCGCCCAAGGCTCCTCCTCGAACCAGTCGTGTGTCCGCCGGGAACGGTGTACCCAGAATCCCGCGATGCCCGAGGACCCCTCGGGCACGGCCCGCAGCGGGCTGTCGGACGGCATGTCGAAATACTCGGGACGATACCGAACCGCTCGCGCCTCGCCGCCGGCCACCACATGCATGGCCACCGGCTTGGGGAAGTACTCGCCCAGGGGGCGGAAGGTGATCGGGTAGACCGACGGGCCGTCTTTCCACAGCGCCACGTCGCGGCGGTAATGGATCTTGCCGGCGGCATCGTAGTTGATCGACTGGATTGCCTCCGGAGCCGGCCGCGGCGGCGGGTCGTACGGGGCGGCGGCAAGCTTTTCCGCCCGCTGGATGAGCGACTCGAAGCTGAACGGCTCGGCCGGCCCCAGTTCCAGGCCGGTGTTCGCATCGACGGCCTCAGAGGCCATGGCGCTAAGCGACCGGGCACTGCCGGCTGCTACGCCCATCGCAAGCAGGCCGCGTAGCCAGGCCCGTCGCCCCGGCCGATGGATCGAGTGGTCACTCATGATGCATACCCTCCTGATTCGTCAGTTGATATCCCCGGTCTTCCGACCGCTGCCTCCGCCCCGGTACAGACATGCCGGGCATAGCGCTCGGCCAGCCGTCCCCATGGGTCCGCGACCTCGCCGCGCCAGGCGTATTCGTGCACGCGCCGCATCGCCTCGATGTCGTCCAGCACGCGTGCGGCTCGCTGGCCCGGCATGCCGTCCGGGCCAGCGGTGATCCAATCTTCGGCCACTCGCTGGGCAGCCCGTCGGGCCAGCCCACCGCGTCGCGGCGCATGAGCCGCGGCCTGGCGCCATTGCGTCGGGTCGAGCAGCGTCCACAGCAGCCAGCCGGACTCCCCACCCGGCCGGGGCGCAACGGCATCCGGCTGGAAACGCTCCAGCACCGGGTCGTCACGGCCGGCCTCGGGTGGCGTCAACCAGATCCCCTTGCGACGCCAGCGTTGACCAAGCGTGAAGCGAGATAGCCCGACCGTGACCGGCACCGCCAGCACCAACGGCACGGTGATCGGCAGGGTCCAGAAGAAGAAGTAGGGATCGATGAGATACGCGCCCCCCGTCCAGGCGAGCGACAGCACCGCCCCCGGCACGTGGCGGGCCATCGCCGTGCGCCAGGAAAGTTCGTTGCCGCGGTTCTGCCCAGCCCAGCGCACCGTCACGTTCAACAACGCGGTGACGACGAAGATGCTGTGGGCCAGCATCCGCACCGGCGCGAGCAGGACCGAAAAGAGGTTTTCCAGGAAGAATCCCTGCACCAATCGCGGCGCGCTACCAAATCCCCGCAGGCGTTCCCGGTCGAAGATAAGCACTTCCAGCACGGCCAGGACCTTGGGCAGAAACAGCGTCACCAACGTGCTCGTGACCAGCAGCAGCGCCCACTCGGGATGCCATTGCGGCCAGGCGGGATACAGCGCGTCCGGGTCGGGGAAATAGTCGATGTCGCCCAGCTTGAAGCGGGCCACCTCGATCGTGGTGAATACCAGAAACAGGAACCAGACCGGCGAGGCGACATAGGCAAAGATGCCGTTGAGCAGGGCGAAACGATGGGCTACTCGCAGTCCCGGCTCGGCCAGCAGGTGGCGCAGATGCTGCAGGTTGCCCTTGGACCAGCGGCGATCCCGGATCAGCTCGTCGTCCAGCGACGGCGGCGACTCCTCGAAGCTGCCCGGTATGCCGGTCTCCAGCCAGACCTGGTAGCCGGCGCGTGACATCAGGGATGCCTCGAGGAAATCGTGGCTGAGCACCGCGCCGCGCCACAGCCCCACCCCACGCATGCGGGGCAGGCCGCAGTGGCGCATGAACGGCTCGGTGCGGATGATGGCGTTGTGTCCCCAGAAGACCGCCTCCGAACGCTGCAGCGCCGCCAGCCCGTCGGTGAACAGCGGCCCGTACAGGTGGGTGACGAACTGCTGCATCCGGGCGAAGGCCGAACGGGCATTGAACAGCCGCGGCACCGTCTGGATCATGCCGACCCGGCTGTCGCACTCCATCAGCCGCACCAGTGTCGTCAGGGCCTCCCCCGACATGACGCTGTCGGCATCGAGGACCACGAAGTAACGGAAATCGCTCCCCCAGCGGCGCAGAAAGTCGGAGACGTTGCCGGTCTTCGCCTTGAGATTGACGCGTCGACGACGGTAGTGAAGCTGCCCCTCCAGCCCGAACTCGTCCACCAGCGACCGCCATGCCGCCTGTTCGGCAAGCCAGATCTCCGGGTCGCGACTGTCGGAGAGCAGGAAGAATTCGAACGGGTCGCTCTCGCCGGTCTCGAGTAGCGAGATCAAGGTGGCCCGCAGCCCCTGGTATACCCGATCGACGTCCTCGTGGTAGATCGGCATGATCACCGCGGTCGAGGCGAGCGGGGCCTGCGGCCATTGGTCTGCGTAGCGCCGCATCAGGCCATGCCGGTCTCCCCGTCCCGACACCCGACGCATGAGGAAGCCGAAGATCGCCATCCAGCTACCGGCCGTGATGAAGGTATAGAGGGGAATGAAGGTCGCGAGAATGGCGATCTCCACGGGACGCGTGCCGTGGTAAGGCAGCACCCAGATCATGCCCCAGGTGCCCGCCGCCGTCTGGGCGAGCACCAACAGCAGAAAGAGCGTCCGGCGCCAGGCGTCGATCACGACTCGCCCCTGCCCGCGTCGGAAGCAACCGAGTTGGCGTAGCCGAGCGAGGCCCGATGGATCGGCCGACCGCTGCGGCGCGGCGCCTCCACCAGCCGGCGGAGTGATTCGTCCAGGCGCGCATCGGCCGCCGCCCGGGTCGGCACCAGCGCCCCGGCCTCCACCGGCCGGCCCGTCAGCGAGACCTCGTGCGCCACCGCACGTCCATAGCGACGCAGTGCCGCGCACACGTCATGCCCCACAACGGGGGTATCGCCATGCGGACGTCGAGCCTCGGTCATTTTCCTTCCTCCAGATAGCTGGCCACCTGGCCGGGCAGCGTGTCCTGCCAGCTTTCGGAAATGGTCTTGCCGTCGAGCGCAAGGGAAGCACGCACCTTCAGTGGCTGCTGACCCGTCGGCTGCAGCAGCATCGACAGCCGCCAACCACCCTCCGGCAACGGGGCCACGGACTGCTCGAGCACGCGAACCGACTCTTGACCGGAAATCGAGGCGACCACCGGTGCGTTGTTGGGCAGGGACGACAGCGCACCGCCGGTGTAATCCACGTTGACGCGATACGCGGGATCCGACGGCCCGCCACCCTGCTTGTCGGGCCCCTCGACACCAATGAGAACGCCTCGCACCTGGGCGATCTGCTCGGTCACCGCATCACGGTGCCCGAAGCTGACGTCGTAGGCGAAGGCGATCGGCGCGCCCGGCTTGAGCTTTTCATGCGGCTCGAAGAAGACCACCTGGTTCTCGTGGCGGTCGCTGTCCACCGGCAGCTGTACCAGGTCGAGGGTGCCGCCACCGAAACCCGCCTGAGGCGTCACCCACACGGACGGCCGTTTCTCGAAGCGGCCCACGGGATCCTCGAACGAGCCGAAGCGGGTATCGCGTTGCATCAGCCCGAAACCTCGCACGCCGTCGGCAGGGAACTGGTCCAGGCGCAACTCGCGCGGGTTTCGCAGCGGCCGGTACAACCAGCCGCCCTCTCCCTCGTGGATGAGCAGGCCGCTGGAACTGAACACGGCCGGCCGCCAGTGCGACGCATCCGGCCGTTCGTTCTGGCCGTAGAAGTACATCGACGAGATCGGGGCCAGGCCCAGCCGGTCGACGGGGCGGCGGGCATGCAGCCGGGCCTTTACCCGGATGATCGTCTGATCGGCTCCCGGCTCGATGACGAAGCGGTAGGCCCCGGTCAGCGACTCGCTGTCCATCAGGGCGTACACGGTCATGCGGCGCGCCCCCGGATCAGGGCGAACCAGCCAGAATCGGCGGAATGCCGGGAATTCCTCGCCGGCAGGCAGGCCGGTGTCGATGGCCAGACCCCGGGCGTGAGCGCCCATCACCTGCTCATGGGCCACCGCACGGAACAAGGCGCCGCCCAGGAAGCGAACGACCGTCTCAGGCGCATCCGGACGCTGCAGGGGATAACGGATCCCGAAGCCGGCGAAACCCAGGTCGGCCGGCACCTTGCGGGCAAACGACTCGTTGGGCCAGTGGAAGTCCGACTTGGTAAACGGCACCCGGTGCACCTGATCGTCGATGACCTCGAACAGTTCCACCGGGTGACGGTAGACATGGCCGGCCGAGACCGGCTGAACCGAAAACGGGGAGCCGCCCCAGTCCAGCCGCGAACCGTGCTTATAGCGGATCTGGCCGAAGGTATCCGCATCGACCTGGCTCAGTGCCTCCGGGGTGGTGGCAGGCGGCGCGTAGTCGCGCTTGGCAAGCGTCCGGGCGACGGCATCGACCTGATCCAGACCGAAGGCGAACACCGACGGCGCCGGGAGCAGGCCCAGCACCATACAGAGCGCGGCACACACGTGACGGGACGGGGAAAAAGCGCCCGCTCGAGGGCATGCGCCCGGGGTCACACTGAATTTCGTCATCGCTGACTATCGTCCTTTCCCGCCTCAGCGGGCGATTGCGACATCGGGAAACCACCGGTTCCGGCGGGACGGTGGTCGGACATGGCGGCCGGGGAACGGTCGGCCCGGACCCTCTGGAGCTTCCGGCACGCCCACCACAGCCTGACGCGGTCCAGCCCGATTAGTTCCCGCCTCACCTGAAAGCATTAGCCATGGAATCCATCGCACGCCGAGCAGACAAACCCGGTGTCGCGGTGCCGGAAAAGCCCGACTACACTCGCCGCGTGCCCCGCCTCGCCGGCAGGGCAAACGGAAAGGAACAAGAACCGAACAACGACCAAGGAGACTGAGCGCCATGCTTATCGCAAGTCTGATCATCGTGGTGATCGCGCTGGTGTTCGCGACCGCGAAACTGCGCATGCACCCGTTCCTGGCCCTGCTGCTGGCCGCCTTCGCGATGGCCCTGGCCGGCGGGATTGCGCCCAAGGAAGCCGTGAGCCTCATCAACGACGGCTTCGGCAGCACGCTGGGCTACATCGGTATCGTCATCGCGCTGGGCACCATCATCGGCGTGATCCTCGAGCGCAGCGGCGCGGCCATCGTCATGGCCGAGTCGATCATCCGGCTGCTGTCGGACCGCTTCCCGAATTTCACCGTCTCGCTGATCGGCTACATCGTCTCGATCCCGGTGTTCTGCGACTCGGGCTACGTCATTCTCAACTCGCTCAAGAACGCCATGGCGAAGAAGACCGGCATCTCGGTGGTCGCGATGAGCGTGGCGCTGGCAACCGGCCTGTTCGCCACCCATAACTTCGTCCCGCCCACCCCGGGACCGATCGCGGCCGCAGCCAACCTCGACATTGCCGACTCGCTCGGCCTGGTGATCCTGGTGGGCCTGATCGTCGCCGCGGTCACTGCCATCGTCGGCGCCCTGTGGGCCGGCCGCTATTCGAAGGCCAACGACGAGGAACTGCTCGAACAGGACCCGATCAGCGAGGCGGTCGGCGAGGAGATCGAGGAGCCGGAACCGGACATGACGCACCGCCCGTCGACGCTGGCCTCGTTCATGCCGATCATCGCGCCGATCGCGCTGATCTGCCTGGGCTCGATCGCCAGCCTCGCCACGCGTGATGCCGTACCGGGCATGCTTGCCTCCACCCTGATCTTCCTCGGCCAGCCGGTCGTCGCACTCGCCATCGGCGTGGTGTTCGCCTTCGGCCTGATCAAGGGCAATGACCGCAAGGACCGCTTCCACCAGATCACGGTCGACGGCATCCTGCTGGCCGCACCGATCATCCTGATCACCGGCGCCGGCGGTGCGTTCGGCAACGTGCTGCGCGCCACCCCGCTGGGCGACCAGCTGGGCACCGCGCTCGCGGGGCTCGGCCTCGGGCTGCTGGTGCCGTTCATCATCGCCGCCGCGTTGAAGTCCGCGCAGGGCTCCTCGACCGTCGCCCTGGTGACCGCCTCGACGCTGGTCGCCCCGCTGCTGCCCGACCTGGGCCTGGATTCGGACATGGGCCGCGTGCTCGCGGTGATGGCCGTCGGCGCCGGGGCGATGACCGTCTCGCACGCCAACGACAGCTTCTTCTGGGTGGTCTCGCAGTTCAGCCGCATGAAGGTGTCCACGGCCTACAAGGCATTTACCACCGCCACCCTACTGCAGGGCATCAGCGCGATCATCACCATCTACCTGCTGGGGCTGATTCTTGTCTGACGAGTTGCCGGTCGTCCTCTGCCCGGACAGCTTCAAGGGCAGCCTGGATGCCGCCGCCGTGGCCAACGCCATGGCGCGCGGCGTTCATGCCGCCTGCCCAAAGGCGCAGGTCCGTGCCCTGCCGATGGCCGACGGCGGGGAGGGCACCGCGGATCTGATCACGCACACGCTCGGCTGGGAGTGGCACCTGTCGAGCGTCCACGGCCCGAGCGGTGATCACGTCACCGCCGGCTGGGGCTTCGATGCCCGCAACCGGCGAGCGGTAATCGACGTCGCCTCGGCCTGCGGGCTTGACCTGCTGCCGGCGGACCGGCGCGATCCCTGGCAGCTGGACAGTCGCGGCGTGGGCGAGTTGATGGGTATCGCCATCGAGGCAGGCGCGGAGCAACTGCTGATCGGTCTGGGTGGCAGTGGCACCGTCGACGGCGGCGCGGGCATGCTCGCCGCGCTGGGCGCACGCTTTCTCGATGCCGACGGCCGCGATCTGCCGCCGACACCGGCGGGGCTCACCTCGCTGGCTCGGGTAGACGCCAGCGGACTCGACCCGCGACTGGAGAACATCGAGATCGTGGTGCTCAGCGATGTCGACAACCCACTGACCGGCCCGCACGGCGCCAGCGCCGTGTTCGGTCCGCAGAAAGGGCTGGCCGAGACCGACATCGCCGCCATGGATGCGCATCTTGGCCGACTGGCGGAGGCAATCGACAGCGCGGGCGGGCTGCACTGCCCGGCCCATACGCCGGGGGCAGGTGCCGCCGGGGGCCTGGGATTCGCGCTGGGCTGCGTCCTTGGCGGCAAGGCCCGCATGGGTGCGGCCTACCTTGCCGATCTGATCGAGCTGGACGCGGCGATCGCCTCCTCGCAGCTGGTGATTACCGGCGAGGGGCAGATCGACGGCCAGACCTCGCGCGGCAAGGTGGTGGCCGAGGTGGTCGGCCGAGCACGGCGGCTGGACGTGCCGGTGGTGGCTGTCGCCGGCAACATAGCCTGCAGCGAGGCGGAGCTGACCGACTTCGGTCTTGCCGATGCCCGCGCCCTGTGCGACGGCTCGATCACGCTGGAGCAGGCCCTGGCCGAACCGGCACGCTGGATCACTGCCCGTACGCAGGCGCTGGTCGAGGACCACCTCGCGCAGCACGACTGACCTTCATCTTGCGACGACCGAACGCAAGGCGCCCCCGGAAGTCCGAGGGCGCTTTTTTTCGTGCACCGGCTTTGACTGCTAGTCGTCGAAGCCCGCCAGGACGATCTTGCCGATCACGTGCCCACCTTCCAGGGCGCGATGGGCGGCACGCAGGTTTTCCGCATTGATCGTACCCAGCACCTCATGGCGGGTAGTCAGCACGCGCCCCTCCTCGACCATGGCCGCGACGGTATCGAGGATCTCGCCCTGCCGTCCCTTGTCGGGGGTATCGAAGCGCGGCCGGGTGAACATGTACTCCCAGAAGAACCCGACGCTCTTGTCGCGCAGCTCCTGGAACGGCAGCGGCGACTTGTTGCCGACGATGCTGGCCAGCCGCCCCTGCGGCGCGACCAGCTCGGCCATCGCCGTGTAGTGACGGTCGAGATCGTTGAAGCAGGCGATCGCCGGGATCTCCCTGATGCCGCGCTCGGCCAGCTGGGCCGGCAGGTCACCGAAATGGTCGACCACCTCGACAGCCCCCAGATCGAGACACCACTGTCGTGATTCCGGTCGTGAGGCGGTGGCGATCACCTTCAGGCCGGCATCGCGCGCGAGCTGGATCGCCATCGAACCGACCCCGCCGGCACCGTTGATAAGGAGCACCGGCGTGCCGGCATCCTCGCCGTCGGGCGACAGGCCGAGGCGGTCGAACAGGGTCTCCCAGGCCGTCAGGGCGGTCAGCGGCAGGGCCGCGGCGTCGGCGGAATCGACACCGCGCGGCGCATGGCCGACGATCGCCTCGTCGACCAGCTGGAATTCCGCGTTGCTGCCCGGGCGACCGATATCGCCGGCGTAATACACCACGTCACCCGGCTGGAAGCGGGTCACCGAAGCGCCGACTGCGTCGACCACGCCGAGGGCATCGAACCCGAGCACCCGCGGCGCCGGGTGGGCCCGGTTGTCGGGGTGATCCGGATCGGCGTGACGGGGGGCGCGCACCTTGGTATCGACCGGATTGACGGAAACCGCCTCCACCGCCACCCGCAGGTCGAAGGTCCCCGGCTCGGGCACCGGCAGATCGAAGGCACGAAAGGCCTCGGGATGGTCGACAGGCAGGTGACGTTCGAATCCGATGGCTTTCATGGCGTTCCTCGGCAGTGGCAGGACGAAACCCGACGTTAGGCAGCCCGGCCGCCTCGATCAAGTCGCGCCCGGCATCTCGAACACCGCCACGGGCGCATCAAGCGCCACCAGTCGCCAGCCGCGATCGGCGGCCAGCCAGCGAAAGGTCTCGGCGCGGAACAGGATCACGTGGGTGGGATCGCGGCGGTAGTGCCAGTCATCGAAGGCGGCCCGCTCGGGGACGAAGCCGGTCTGGACGATCAGCCGCCCGCCCGGACGCAGCAGCCATTCGAGCCGGTCGAACACCGCGGCCGGCTGGTGCAGGTGCTCGACCGTCTCGGTGCAGGCGATCACGTCGAACGGTCCGTGATCAAGTACCCGCGTATCGGGATGGAATTGCGGATCCCAGCCGACCATCTCCACGTCCTGCTCGCAGGCCATGGCGATCAAGGCCGAGTCGGGGCCGCAACCGAAGTCCAACGCGCGCACGCCCGGTGCCAGCATCTCGGCGAGGTGCCTGAAGGCCGGGGCGAGAAAGCGGCGGTAGCCGGGGTCGTCGGCGCGATTCTCGTGCAGGCGGTAGTACTCGGCCTCCGCCTCGGGTGATGGCCAGACAGTCGGGTCCCGCACCACCAGTCGACATGTCGGGCAGTCGAGGAAATCGAGCTGACGACCCTCCCGCTTCGGCCCGTCGGCAACCCTCGCGAAGGGCGTCAGGCCCGTGCCGCACAGGGGGCAGGTACTCACGTCAACCGGCGAACGTGGTGCTCAACAGGTAGGCGGTGTAGCCGACGAATGCCGCCAGCAAGAGCGCCCCTTCGATGCGGTTGAGCCGGCCGGGCCCGCGAAAACCGTAGGCGAAGAAGAACAGCGCCAGCGTCAGCACCCCCATCACCAGCATGTCGCGGGTGAACACCTCCGGCTCGGCGGCCATCGGGTGGATGACCCCGGCGAGGCCGACCACCGCCAGCGTGTTGAACAGGTTCGAGCCGATCACGTTGCCCAGCGCCATGTCGTGCTCGTTCTTGCGGATCGCCGCGATCGACGAGGCGAGTTCGGGAAGCGAGGTGCCGATGGCCACCACCGTCAGGCCGATGACGAGATCGCTGACACCGAAGAACTGGGCGATATCGACCGCTCCCCAGACCAGCAGGCGCGAACTGACCACCAGCAGGGCAAGCCCGATCGCCACCCAGATCAGGGCCTTTTTCAGCGGCATCGGGTGGGCGACCAACTCCTGCTCGACCTCGCCACCGAGGGCATCGACCTGGCCGCGCCGCCCCTGGTAGATGTTCCAGCCCAGCAGGACCACCAGAAGCACCAGCAGAATGATCGCCTCGATGCGCGTGATCTCGCCGTCGTACACCTGCAGCGCAGCGATGGCGGTCACTCCGAGCAGAATGGGCAGCTCGCGGCGGATTACCTGGGAGTGCACGGCAATCGGCGCGATCACGGCGGTCAGGCCGAGTATCAGCGCGATGTTGGCGATGTTCGAACCGTAGGCGTTCCCCAAGGCAATGCCCGGACTGCCGTCCAGCGACGACATGACCGACACCACCAACTCGGGCGCCGAGGTGCCGAACCCCATGATCACCATGCCGATCAGCAGCGGCGACATGCCCAGATGCTTCGCCGTGGCGGCCGCCCCCTCGACAAACCGGTCGGCGCTCCAGACCAGCAGCGCGAGACCGATCAATACCGCGATGGACGCCATCAACATTGCGCTTTCTCCCTCACCAAGACGGTTGGCGGCGTGCCCGGAGTCCGAATGGGCCCGCCGATCAAGTGCGGCACTTTACTGCATTTGCCGACCGGGCGAACACGATCACGGGCAGCCGCCTGTGCCATCCGGCGACGCCGCCCTCATTTATGCGGATGCGACTCGTTTGCGTTTGCATCCGCGATTAATCATACTGGCCGCCACACTCATCGATCCGCGAGCCCCAGAGAAATGTCCGACAAGACCGCCGCCCCCATTCCTCGACTGACAGAGATCCCCCGGGTTTCCAGCCAGGCATTGCTGGGGGATCACGGTCAGTTGTGGATCGACCACCAGGGCCAGCGCTATCTGCTCAAGACAACCGCCAGCAACAAGCTGATCCTGACCAAGTGAGGCCATGAACAAGACAGCCCGGCCGGGATCACCCAGGCCGGGCCGTCAGCGACACGCAGTCGCGCCCCTAGGGCGAAGGCGCTACTGTCGAACACCCTCGACCGACAGGCTCAGTTCGGCCTCGGTGGCGGCCGGCCCGAGGTCGTAGTCGATGCCGAAGTCCTTGAGCGTCAGCGTGGTGGTGCCGTGGAAGCCGGCGCGGTAGCCGCCCCAGGGATCCTCGCCCTCGCCGATCTTCTCGGCCTCGATCTCGATCTCCTTGGTCACGCCGCGCATCGTCAGATCGCCGATGATGACAAAGCTGTCCTCGCCGGTGGACCGAATCTCGGTGCTCTTGAACGTGGCTTGCGGAAATTCCTTCACGTAGAAGAAGTCCTTCTCGCGCAGGTGCTTGTCACGTTCGGCGTGGTTCGAATCCAGGCTGGCCATGTCGATGCTGACCTCGACGCTGGCGTCCTCGATCTGGCCATCCTCATACTCGAAGTGGCCCTCGAAATCATTGAATCGGCCGTACAGCCAGGAAAAGCCCAAGTGCTGGATGCGCCACTCGATAAAAGCGTGCTGCCCCTCGGTATCGATGACGTACTCGGCGGCCTGCGCCTGCGTCGGCAGCATAGTGGCCGGCGCGACGATCGCAGCGGCAAGCACGGCAGCAGTCAGTTTCTTCATGATCGATCTCCCTCGTTGTTTGCGGAATCGTTCGGTATCGGGCGCAGCATGCGCACGAGCGTCAGGTCACGGTCGATGATGTGGTGCTTCAGCGCGGCGGAGGCGTGGAGCACGGTCAGCCCCATAACAGCCCAGGCCAGCCAGCGATGGATGTCACCGGCGACGTCCTCCTGGTTCGGCAGGCCGCTCACCGTGGCCGGCACGGAGAACAGGCCGAACACTTCGATCGGGCTGCCATCTGCCGTCGATATCAGGTACCCGGCAACCATCACCGCGAACAGCAACAGGTAGAACAGGCCGTGAACCACCAGGGCAATCCGCTGCTCCAGCCGCCGGCCGAGCAACCGGGGCCGGGGATTCGCCCAGCGCCAGGCCAGACGCCCGACGAGCAGGAAGAACAGCAGGATGCCCACCGCCTTGTGGATCGCGGGCGCCTGCCGGTACCACGGGTCGTAGTAGGTCAGCTCGACCATCCACCATCCCAGGACGAACAGCCCGATCACCAGCACGGCAACCAGCCAGTGGGCCATGATCGCGACCGAGCCGTATCCGCCGCTGGTATTCCGCCACTGCATCCACCTCCCCTCCATCCGTATAAATGTGAAGCAAGTCTGGTCGTTGCCGACGGGGTTTTAAACCACTAACCTCTCAAAACACTGTTGCCCAAACGAGAACGAATGGACCGCTTCAATGCCATGGCCACCTTCGCCTGCGTGGCGGATGTTGGATCGATCAGCGGCGCCGCGGAACGGCTCGGCATTGCCAAGTCGGCCGTCAGCCGACGCCTGCGCGATCTGGAGAATCACCTCGGGGTCGAGTTGATTCATCGCACCACGCGGCACCTCGCCCTCACGCCCTCCGGCGAGCACTTCTACCACCGGGCGACTCGCCTGCTCGCGGATCTGGACGAGGCCGAGGAATCGGTTACCCGTGAACACCGCGAGCTGTCCGGCGTCATCCGCTTGGCCGCCCCGTTGTCTTTCGGTCTCCTGCAGTTGCAACCAGCAATCAACGCGTTCATGGCTGCCCATCCGCGCGTGACCTTCGACCTCAATCTCGATGACCACGAGGTCGATCTGATCGCCGATGGCTTCGACCTGGGCGTACGACTGGCGAGCCTGCCCGACTCCACTCTGATCGCCCGCAAGCTGGCGCCTATACGCAGCATCGCCGCGGCCAGCCCCGATTACCTGGCACGCCACGGCACGCCGCGACATCCCTCCGAACTGGTGAGCCACGACTGCCTGATCTACAGCAACGTGCCGGCAAACCAGGTATGGCGGTATCGCGACACGCAGGGACGCTGGCAGCCGGTCACGGGGCACACCCGGTTGCGGGTCAACAATGGCGACTTCCTGCGCGAAGCGGCGATCCGAGGTGCCGGCATCGTCATCGAGCCCACCTTCCTGCTGCATCAGGCGCTCGCCGAGGGGCGGCTGGTGCCGATCCTGACGGATACCGCCTGGCCCGAGATCGGCGCCTACGCGGTCTACCCGCAGACACGGCATCTCTCGGCACGGGTACGCGCCTTCATCGACTTCCTCGGCCAGCGGTTTGCGGGCGAGCCTTACTGGGACCAGCTCACACCGACGGGACAAGGATACCAATCGAAGTTGGACTAGGAATGATTCTCATTTGACAGCTCATCCCGCCTCGGCTATCGTGGCCCCGCTTTCACGTGATCAAGCCGTTTTCATCAGAATTACAACCAACGACCCACCACGAGGTTTCATTACATGTCCCGGTTCATTCGATTCGCCGCCATGGCGCTCGCCGCTTCGGGCCTCACGCTGGCCGGCTGCAGTGACAATGGCGACCAGGCCGACAACACCGGCGCCGAGCAGGCCACGACCACGCTGAACGTCTACTCGGCCCGCAAGGAAGACCTGATCGCCCCGCTGCTCGACCGCTTCACCGACGAGACCGGCATCGAGGTCAAGCTGCTGACCGCCAAGGCGGGTGCATTGCGGTCCCGTCTGGAAAGTGAAGGCGACAACACCCCGGCCGACCTGCTGATCACCGTCGATGCCGGCAACCTGCACCGCGCCAAGGATGCCGGCGTGCTGCAGGCAATCGAATCCGACACACTGGCCGAGCGCATCCCGGCCAATCTGCGTGACGTCGACAACCAGTGGTTCGGCCTGTCGCAGCGTGCCCGGGTCATCTTTGCCCACAAGGAGCGCGTCGAGGAAGGCGCCATCACCAGCTACGCCGACCTGGCCGATCCCAAGTTCAAGGGCCGCATCTGCATCCGCTCGTCGAACAACATCTACAACCAGTCGCTGGTTGCCTCCCTGATCGCCGAGCACGGCGAGGACTGGACCCAGGAATGGGCCGAAGGCCTGGTCGCCAACATGGCGCGCAAGCCGCAGGGCGGCGATCGTGACCAGATCCGCGCCGTGGCTGCCGGCGAGTGCGACATCGCCGTGGGGAACACCTACTACTACGGCGCCATGCAAAACGGCAACGAGACCGACAAGTCGGCTGCCGAGTCCGTGCGCCTGATCTGGCCGAACCAGGACGGCCGTGGTGCGCACGTCAACGTCTCCGGTGCCGGCATGGTGGCCGCCAGCGACAAGACCGACGCGGTCGCGCAACTGCTCGAGTTCCTCACCACCGAGGAATCGCAGGAGTGGTACGCCCAGGTGAACAACGAGTTCCCGGTCCGTCCCGGTGTCCCGGCGTCCGACACGCTGGCCCAGTGGGGCGACTTCAAGGCCGACGATCTCAACCTGAGCAAGCTCGGCGAACTCAACCCTGACGCGGTCCGCCTGATGGACCGGGCCGGATGGCAGTAAGCACCGGCCAGACAGCCGAATCCATGATCGACAAGCCACTTGCCCGCCATCGGGCAGGTGGCTTTTCTGCGTGGAAAACGGGCATGATCCTGATCACCGCGCTGCTGGCCGTGCCGCTCGCGGTGATCGTCGCGTCCGTGTTCTGGCCCGACAAGTCGACCTGGTCTCACCTGGCCGACACAGTCCTGGCCGATTACGTCATCAACTCGGCCCTGCTCGCCATCGGCGTGGGGCTGGGTACCTTCGTGCTCGGCACCGGCACGGCCTGGTTGCTTTCGGTCTGCGAATTCCCCGGACGCCGGGTGTTCGAATGGGCCCTGCTGCTGCCGCTGGCCATGCCGGCCTACATCATCGCCTACACCTACACCGGTCTTCTCGACGTGGCCGGCCCGGTCCAGTCCGGGCTGAGGGCACTGACCGGCTGGTCGGTGGGCGACTACCCCTTCCCCGAGGTCCGCTCGCTGGGCGGCGCCATCGTCATGCTGACGCTGGTGCTCTACCCCTATGTCTACATGCTCTCGCGGGCGGCCTTTCTCGAGCAGTCGGCCAGCGCGCTGAACGTGGCCCGCTCGCTGGGACTCAACCCCTGGCAGATGTTCCGTCGCGTCGCCCTGCCGCTGGCCCGGCCGTCGATCGTGGCCGGGCTGTCGCTCGCCGTGATGGAAACGCTGGCCGACTACGGCACGGTGCAGTACTTCGGCATCCCGACGCTCACGACCGGCATCTTCCGCACCTGGTTCGGCCTGGACGACACCATCGCCGCCGCGCAGCTCTCCGCCCTGCTGCTGACCTTCGTCTTCACGGTGATCATCATCGAGCGGCTCTCGCGGCGACAGGCGCGCTATCACCACCACGGCAACTGGCAGGCCCGGCCGTCGTTCCAGCTGCGGGGCAGTGCCGCGCTGCTGGCCTTCGTCGCCTGTGCCCTGCCGTTGGCCCTGGGCTTTCTCGTCCCGTCACTGCAACTGCTCGCATGGAGCTTCGAGGTGACCCCGACCCGCGATCTGGGCGAGTTCGCCGTGCTGGTGGGCCGGTCGCTGGGGCTGGCCGGGGTGACCGCCATACTGGCCCTGCTGCTGGCGCTGTTCCTCGCCTACGGGCACCGGCTGATGCCGGGACGCCTGACCGCCTCGATCAACCGGGTCGCCGGGATGGGCTACGCCCTGCCCGGCACCGTAATCGCGGTAGGCGTGATCATTCCCTTCGCGGCGTTCGACAATGCCCTGGACGGCTTTGTGCGCGAACGCTTCGGCCTGTCGACCGGCCTGCTGCTCTCCGGCACGCTCGCCGCCTTGGTGTTTGCCTACTTGGTGCGCTTTCTCGCCGTCAGCCTGAACACGGTCGAGGCGGGTCTGGGACGCATTCGCCCCAGCATGGACGAAGCATCGCGTTCGATGGGAGCAAGCGCCTGGCGAACGTTGTGGCGGGTGCATATCCCGCTGATTCGTGGCAGTCTTCTCACCGCCGCATTGCTGGTGTTCGTCGACGTGCTCAAGGAGCTGCCGGCGACCCTGGTCCTGCGGCCGTTCGATTTCAACACGCTGGCGGTCAGGGCATTCGAGCTGGCCTCCGACGAGCGACTGCGGGATGCCGCGCTGCCCGCGCTGGCCATCGTCGCCGCCGGCCTGATCCCGGTGATCCTGGTCAGTCGCTCGATCACCCGCGCGAGAGGACATGAAGGCACAGCCCCCAGCCACGAACTTGTCGATGAGTAGACGCCCATATCCCGCGACATCCATCGTGGAGGCCGACACGCCGTGAGCGAGAGCCTGAGCCTGGTCGACCTGACGGTCCGTTTCGGCGAGGCGACCGCCGTCGACAACGTCAACCTGCGCCTGCCGACCGGCGTGATCGGTTGCCTGCTCGGCCCGTCGGGCTGCGGCAAGACCTCGATCCTGCGCACCGTCGCCGGCTTCGAGTCGCCCAGTGCCGGCGTGGTGCGCCTGCACGGCGACACGGTGGCGGGCGCCGGCTGGGGGCACCCGCCTGAGCAGCGTCGCGTCGGCATGATCTTCCAGGATCTGGCGCTATTCCCGCATCTGACGGTGGCCGACAACATCGGCTTCGGCCTGCCGAAAAAACCGGCCGAGGCCCGCCGCCGGCGTATTGAGGAACTGTTGGATCTCGTGGGCCTGCCGGGCATGGGCAAGCGCTACCCACACCATATGTCCGGCGGCCAGCAGCAACGCGTGGCCATCGCCCGTGCGCTCGCCCCTCGGCCCGACATCCTGCTGCTCGACGAGCCGTTCTCCAGCCTCGACGTCGAGCTGCGTGAGACCCTGCCGCGCGAGCTGCGCGACATCCTGCGCGAGGCGGAAACCACCGCCCTGTTGGTCACCCACGACCAAACGGAAGCATTCGCCATGGCGGATATCGTCGGGGTGATGCAGGCCGGCCGCCTCCACCAGTGGGACACCGCCTACAACCTCTACCACCGCCCGGAGACCCCGTTCGTGGCCGACTTCATCGGCCAGGGCACCCGGATCGCCGGCACGATCGTCGGCCCCGGCCGGGTGAAGACCGAGCTGGGCCTGCTCGAGGGTCAAGTCTCGCACGAGTATCCGCCGGGCACCGACGTCGACGTGCTGGTCCGACCCGACGACGTGATCATCGATGCCGACGGCCCGGGCGTGGCCGAGATCGAGGAACGCGTCTTCCGCGGTGCGAACTTCCTCTACACGCTGTCGCTGCCCGGCGGCACCCGGCTACTCAGTCTCGCCCCCAGTCACGACCACTACGCCCCCGGCGTGCGCGTGAGCCTGCGTCCGGCATTCACCCACCTGGTGCTGTTCCCGCGCGGGGACGTCTCGACTCATGCCGATTCGGACGACGACTGAGCGCTCGGTCGCCCTCGCCTTGTGGCTGGCAGCCCTGCTGTTTGCCACGCCGGTGGCGGCCCAGACGCCGCTGTTCGACGCCCATCTCCACTACAACGCCGAGCAGCGGGCGGCCATCGCGCCGGACGAGATCCTCGCCACCCTGGAGGCCAACGGCATCGAGCACGCCGTGGTCACCAGCATGCCGCCGGAGACGGTCCAGGCGCTGGCGCAGCTTGCCCCCGAGCGGATCGTGCCGTTTCTCGGCGTCTACCGGACCCGCGCCGACAAGGAACGCTGGATGCACCAGCCGGATCTGCCCGAGCGGGTGATCGACTGGCTGGAGGCGGGCGACTACCGCGGCATCGGCGAGCTGCACATCTTCGGGCGTGACCGCAACAGCCCGGTGCTGGAACGACTGGTGCGTATCGCCGCCGAGCGCGACCTGGTGCTGATGATCCACGGCGATCTCGCCATCATCGACCGCATCTTCGCCATCGCCCCGACGGTGCAGGTGCTCTGGGCCCACCTCGGCGCCAACCCGGATCCGACCATCCTGCGCGCAGCACTCGCCCGTCACCCGCAGCACCTGTACATCGATACCTCGGTGCGCGATGCACGGTTTCTCGACGAGCGTGGCGATCTGCGCCCGGAATGGCGCGCCCTGTTCCTCGATCACCCCTATCGCTTTGTCGTCGGGGTAGACACCTACAGCACCAAGCGCTGGCAGGCTTACGGCGAGGTTGCCTCGACCATCCGCCGCTGGCTGGACCAGCTGCCGGTCTCGGTCGCCCGCCGGATCGGCCGCGAAAACGCCCGCGAACTGCTACTCGACCCGCTGGCCTTGGACTATCCTCCGGGAACCGCCCGCTAGGCCGACGCTGGACACCCCGCCCCGGGCGGCGGCATGCTATCCGACGGATCGCTGTCAGCGCGCACAACGGAAGGCAAACGACTGAACTGATGGGCACGACAAAGAAATCCAGTCTCGCCGGTTCGCCTCTTGCCGTCAGCCTTCTCTATGGCGTGTTCGCCTCGCTGTGGATCCTGAGCTCCGACTGGCTGCTCCGACAGCTACCCGCATCCCACCCGGCCAGCGACACCATCAAGGGGCTGCTGTTCGTCGGCGTCACCAGCCTGCTGCTGTTCCTGCTGCTCTCGATCCTGTACCGCCAGCGTGAGGACAATACCGCCCCCGCCGACTCCCTCGACGTGGAGTATCGTGCGCCGCCGCGTGGCCGCCGCATCCTGCTGGGGGTATTGGGCCTGGTGGTGCTGGTCGCCCTCGTGGCGGTGGGCATCTTCCGCCTGCAGGCACCGCACCTGATCCAGGAGGCCAGGAACACGTTCGCCACCGAGGCCGAGCTCAAGGCCGGCCGTATCGCCCAGTGGCTGCAGGAACGCCGGGGCGACACCCTTGTGTTGCAGAACCAGTACCGGGACAACACCCGTCTTCGTGCCCTGCTCGACGAGCGGGAAACCGCGCACGAACGCCAGCGCCTCGAAGCGCACTTCCAGACGCTGCTCACCGCCTATCACTACGAATCGCTGGCGCTGCTCACTCCCGACGGCCAGCCGATCATCACGGTCGGCAACTGGAGCGAACTCGACGAATCGGTCCGACAACGACTGGAGGGGCTCGGCCAAGAGGCGAAAAGGCTGCCGATGCGCCAGGGCGCGGACGGGCACGTGCACCTCGACTGGCTGGTTCCCATCCACCTGGATGCCGACCCAACCCCGGATGCGATATTCCTGCTCCGTGCCGCCCCCAGCACGCAGTGGTTTCCACTGATACGGCAAAGCCACGGCACCATGAACGCGATGCTGGTCCGTGTGGACGGAAGCGAGGTCCGCCACCTGACGATTCCCGCCCACGACGATGACCCGCGCGCATTCCGCCACCCCGTCGAGACAGGCCCGTTCCCGGTCGACGCCTTGGCGGCCGAGGCGGACCCCGCCGTGGTGGAGGGCACGGACTTCCACGGAAAGCCGGTGATTGCCGCCATCCACCCGATCACAGGCTCCGACTGGTCGCTGATCGTCAAGGACTCGCGCGCCAACGTCCTCCGCCCCCTTCACACCCTGCTGGCGTGGATCACCGTGATCGGCTTCTTCGCGCTGGTGGTGATCGCCGGGATGTTGCTGCTTCTGTGGCGCAAGAGCCAGCAGAACTACCGTCTGTCGCTGGCCAGCCGTTCCGCCCGTCAGGACCGGCTACTGCGCAGCTTCTACGATCTCCCCTTCATCGGCATGTCGATCACCGCCGCCTCGAGCCGTCGCATCGAGCGGGTGAACACTCGCATGGCCGAGATCCTCGGCCACTCACCGGAAGCTCTCGTCGGAGAGAACTGGCGCGCCCTGACCCAGGATGCCGACGGTCACCGGCAGCCCGAGAACCCGGCCGCCGAGGACCTGATCGCCGGGCGCATCGACCACTACCGCACCGAACACCAGTTGACCCGCCCCGACGGAAAGGAGCTGTTCGTTCGCTTCGAGGTCCGGGCCACCCGGGCACCCAGCGGCGAGGCGGAGTACCTGATCGCCACAGCCGAGGACATCACCGCCCAGCGCGAAGCGCACCGGGCCCTGCGCCACCAGAAAGACCTCTACGACTTCCTTTCGCAGACCAACCAGGCCGTCACTCGCTGCGAAAGCGCCGACGAGCTTTTCCACCAGGTCTGCGAGATCGCCGTGGTGCATGGCCACCTGTCATTGGCATGGGTGGGGCTGATCGACGAGTCGAGCGGTGCGGTTCAACCGGTCGCCCACTACGGCGACGAGACCGGTTACCTCGAACAGATCGAGGTCAGCATCCATGCCTGGGAACCGGCCGGCCAGGGACCGGTGGGGCGCTGCATCCGCAACGACCGACTGGAGGTGATGAACCAGTTCCAGACCGCTGCCGACTCCAGCCCCTGGCATCGCCCGGCGCGGCAGGCGCAGATCAACTCGGTCGCGGCCTTTCCCATTGCCCGCGAGGGCAGAATCATCGGCAGCATGGCGCTGTATGCCCACGAGAGCGACTTCTTCGACCTGATCATCCGGGAGACGGTCAACGACCTTGCCGCCGACCTGTCGTTCGCCATGGACCACTTCGACCGCCTCGACGCCCTATCGAGGGCGCGCGAGGCCGTACAGGCCAGCCCCTCGGTACTGTTCCGCTGGCGCGCCGAGCCGGGCTGGCCGGTGGAATACGTCTCCGAGAACATCCACCGCTGGGGCTACGATGCGACCGAATGGCAGAACGGCGAGACCCTGTTCGCCGACTTCATCCACCCGGAAGACTTCCCACGCGTCGACGAGGAGATCGCCGGGTTCACCGAAAGCCGCGAGAGCAATTTCCTGCAGGAATACCGGCTGCGCATGGCCGACGGCACCTACCGCTGGTTCGAGGAAGTCACCCGCATCGAGTTCGACGACGCCGGCGAGGTCAGCGGCTATGCCGGTGTGCTGACCGACGTCCACGCCCGCCACGAGATCGAGGAACACGAGCGCCTGATGGCCCAGGTGATCGAGAACACCCGCGAGGGCGTAATCATCACCGATCAGAACGAGGTGATCGTCGAGGTAAATCCGGCCTTCACCAACCTGACCGGCTATACCGCGAAGGAGGCAATCGGCCGCACGCCGGCTTTCCTGCAGTCCGGCCAGCACGACCGGCACTTCTTCCGTCGCATGTGGTCGACGCTGCAACGCGAGGGCTACTGGCAAGGGGAAATCTGGAACCGGCGCAAGAACGGCGAGACCTTCCCCGAGATCCTGAGCATCAGCACCGTCGCCGATCGCGATGGCAGCATCACCCACTACGTGGGCCTGTTCCTCGACATCTCGCGGCAGAAGGAGAACGAGTCGAAGCTGGAATACCTGGCCAATCACGACCCCCTCACCGGCCTGCCCAACCGCGAGCAGCTGGTCTCGCGCATGCAGCAGTTGCTGAACAGCGCCGAACAGCAGGGCCAGGGACTCGGCGTGCTGATGATCGACCTGGACCGGTTCAAGGACATCAATGACAGCCTCGGGCATGCCTCGGGCGATCAGCTCCTGATCAAGGTCGGCGAGCGACTGACCGGCCGTTTCCCGCAGATCGACGCCGTCGCCCGCCTCGGCGGTGACGAATTCGCCGTGGTCCTGACCGGACTGGACGACGACGCCGAAGCCGGCCGGATCGCCGAACAGCTGATTCACGCGCTCGGCGACCCGTGGGAGCTGCCCAACGGCCAGCAGGTCCGGGTGATGGCCTCCATCGGCATCAGCCTCTACCCACGCTTCGCCGATACCGCCCACGGCCTGCTGCAGCAGGCCGACACTGCCCTTTACCGCGCCAAGGAGGAAGGGCGGGCAACCTTCCGCTATTTCTCCGACGAAATGACCAACGCGGCACGCGACCGGATATCACTGGAGCTTGAGCTACGCCGTGCGATCGACAACGATCAGTTGCGCCTGGTCTTCCAGCCGCAGATCAACCTCGCGGACGACTCGATGCAGGGGGCCGAAGTACTGGTCCGCTGGCAGCACCCCACCGAGGGACTGATCTCGCCGGACCGGTTCATCCCGGTGGCCGAGACCACGGGACTGATCTGGCCGCTGGGTCGGTGGGTGCTCGAACAGACCTGCCGCATGGGCCGTCGCTGGCTTGACGAGGGACGCGACTTCGGCCGGCTCGCGGTCAACCTTTCCGCCCACCAACTCCGTCAGGGCGAGGTCGGCACGCTGGTGCAGGACATCCTCGCCGACACCGGCATGCCGGCCGACCGGCTCGAACTTGAACTGACGGAAAGCGCGATCGTCCGTCGCGAGGCCGAGGCACGCCAACTCCTCTCCCGACTGCGGGCAATGGGTGTGCACGTCGCACTCGACGACTTCGGCACCGGCTACTCGTCGCTCGGCCAGCTGCGCCAGTTCGCCATCGACGTGCTCAAGATCGACAAGCGCTTCGTCGACCTGATCGAGGAGCCCGAGGACCGCGGCCAGATCGCCCGTGTGATCATCGACCTGGGCCACACCCTCGGCCTCAAGGTGCTGGCCGAAGGTGTCGAGAACGAAGCCCAACGCGCCTTCCTCGCCCAGCATCACTGCGACACCTACCAGGGCTATCTGGCAAGCCACCCGCTGCCGGCCGACGAGTTCGCCCGCCGGTACCTGGCGGACCAAACCTCGACCTGATCGACTGCCTCGACCAGGCGCCCTATCGCGACAAGCACGACGGACGAAACCGTATCACCACCGAAACGGACACCAGCGGCTGAATTCGACAACCCGGCTTCACGGCAGCCACACGTCGACCTGCAAACCGCCAAGCCGCACCGAACGAGAGAACGCCAGCCGGCCGCCATACAGTTCCACGATCTCCCGGACGATCGCCAGCCCAAGCCCGTGGCCGTCACGGGACTCGTCCAGACGGGTGCCACGCTCGGCCAGCGCGTCCAGCGACTGCGATGCCACCCCCGGCCCGTCATCGGCCACGCGGATGTGCCAGCCATCCTCGACCGGCTCGATCGACACCACCACCTCGGCCTGCGCCCACTTGGCGGCGTTATCGAGCAGATTGCCGAACAACTCGTACATGTCCTCGCGCTCGGCGCGCAATGCCACGTTCGCGGGCGCCTCGAGCCGACAGCTCAGGGCCTTGTCCGCGTGCAGGCGCTCGAACATGTGGAACAGGCGCGGCAGTTCGTGACCGAGATCGAACCGCTCGCCGGCACGCGCCTGGCCGGCCAGACGGGCCTGGCGCAGCTCCCGGTCCGTGATCCGGCGCATGCGCGTGACCGCCTCGTCGAGCGATTCGGCGTCGCGGGGATCGAGGCGATCGCGGATCCGCTGGCCAACCTGGTCGATCAGGGTCAGCGGCGTCTTGAGCGCGTGGGCGAGATTGCCCAGCGCCCGGCGCGAGCGGGCCAGTCGCCGCTGCGTCACCGCCTGCAGGTGATTGATCTCGTCGACCATCGGCAACAGCTCCGGCGGCACATCCCGGTCCAGCTGATCGATCTCGCCGCGTTCCAGCCGGCGACAGTCGGCCCGCACACGGTCCAGCGGCCGCAGACTCGAGCGCACAATCCAGCGCTGCAGGACCACCAGCGCGACCAGCAGCAGGACCGACACCACACCGAACTGCCAGCGGTAGGTCGAGATGCGCTGGTGCAACGCGCTCAGATCCTCGGCCACGTGCACCTCGATGGCGTGTCCGTCCTTGGTGATCCGGTCGACGTAGACCAGCAGATCCTGCTCCAGCGGCCCCTTGGCATGGTAGGTGGTCGGAAAGGTATCGACCGCCCGGGGCGTGAATTCGAAATCCCACAGCGAGCGGGACCGGATGTTCTGCCCGTCCACCCGCATGAGGAAATAGTGGCCCGAGTAGGGCCGGTCGTAGATCGGCGCGGCAAAATGCCCGGAGAGGGTCGCGTGGGGTTCGGTGGTATCGAGCCCCAACACGAGGTTCTCGGCGTCATGCGCCAGACGGTCGACCACGTAACCCTCGGTCAGCATCACCGGCGCCTTGGCGGTGACAACCCAGTAGAGCCCGAACAACGCGACCACGCTGGCGAGCAGCCACAGCGTCAGCCGGGTCTGGATGTGCCGGGGACGCAGCCGTTTCATGCCCCGCCCCGGTGGAAGACGTAACCCTGACCGCGGCGGGTCTCGATGTGCTCGCGGCCGATCTTGCGCCGCAGGCGTGTGACGTAGGCCTCGATCACGTTGCTGTCGCGCTCGTCGTCGAACTCGTAGAGGTGCTCGGCCAGGCGCGACTTCGACAGCACGTGTCCCGGGTGGTGCATGAAGTAACGCAACAGCCGAAACTCGGTACCGGTCAGCTCGACCGGTTCGCCGTCGACCGTGACCTGCTGACGCGCCTCGTCGAGGACCAGCGACTCGTTGCCGCCCAGCAGATCGGCCGGCTGTTCGGCGGCCCGACGGGCCAGCGCACGCAGCCGCGCGAACAGCTCCTCGACGTGGAACGGCTTGGCCAGGTAGTCGTCGGCCCCGGCCTCGAACCCCTCGACCTTCTCGAACCAGGCATCGCGGGCCGTTAAAAGCAGCACCGGCATGGTCAGTCCATCGCGGCGCCAGTCGCGCAACACGGCCAGGCCGTCACGGCCGGGCAGACCGATGTCGAGCACCACCACGTCGTAGATCCCCTCGCTACCGAGAAATGCCGCCTCGACGCCGTCGCTGGCCCAGTCGACCGCGTAGCCCTGCTCGCGCAGCTTGGCCTGCAGGTCCCGACCCAGAGCGGCATCATCCTCGGCGAGCAGCAGCCTCACGTCAGCCGCCCCCCGGCAGGCGGCAACTCAGTCGGACAGCTCGTCGAGGGGGCGGTCGTCGGCATCGGGCTCGTCATCCGCGTGCGTGGTAATCAGTCGCCCGTCGCGGGCGTCGAAGTACAGTTCATGATAGCGATCATCCTCGCCGTAGATGGTGATCTCGTAGACCAGCGACTGCTCATCGAGCTCGGCCTCCACCATCTGCCCCGGCTGGAGCGACTGCGCTTGGCCGATCAGCTCGACCAGCGAGACGATCTCGCCGCGCTGATGCAGCTCGTAGACCTGGTTGTGATCGGCCCATACCGACGGGGCGGCTCCCGCAACCAGGCCCAGCAACGCCATGATCGCCAGCCGCCTCACACGATCACTCCCGTTTCGATCATGGGCGTCAGCCAGTAGCGCAGCCCAAGCCCGGCCAACTCCTCGCGCATGGCGGCCAGCAGCGACTCGGCCTCCGCCTCGTCGATCTGCACATGGAACATCGCTCGGCGCTGCCGGCCGGTGACCTGTTCGACCAGGCTGAAGCTACCGTGCTCGCGGCTGTGGCCGTAGGCGGCCTGACCCGTGAACCCGGTGAGCTCCTCGCGTCCCAAAAGCCAGTCGATCACCACCTCCTCGACGTCGGGGCGGGCGATCAGCGTCAGCAGCATCGGTTTCATGACGAGGCCTCCGGGTCAGTGGCGGCGGACGAGCGCGGCTCGCCGAAGCGCCGGTAGAGGATGGGCAGCAGGATCAGGGTCAGCAGGGTGGAGGTTACCAGCCCGCCGATCACCACCGCCGCGAGCGGCCGCTGGATCTCCGAGCCCGGCCCGGTGGCGAACAGCAGGGGGATCAGGCCGAAGGCGGCGATCGAGGCGGTCATCAGCACCGGCCGCAGACGGCGCCTGGCGCCCTCGACCACCGTTTCGTGCATGGATAGACCCAGCGCGCGCAGCTGGTTGAAGTAGCTCACCAGCACCACCCCGTTGAGTACCGCGATACCCAAGAGTGCGATAAACCCGACCGAGGCTGGCACCGAAAGGTACTCGCCCGAGAACCACAGGCCGAAGACCCCGCCGATCAGCGCGAACGGGATATTCAGCAGCACCAGCGTGGCCTGGCGGATCGAGCCGAAGGTGGTGAACAGCAACAGGAAGATCAGACCGATCGAGACCGGCACCACCAGCCCGAGACGCTTGGCCGCGCGCTGCTGGTTCTCGAACTGCCCGCCCCAGGCGAGCCGGTAGCCCGCATCCAGGTCCACCGTCTCGCCCACGACCCGACGGGCGTCCTCGACGAAGCCCACGAGATCGCGCCCGGCGACGTTCGCGGCGATCACCACGAAGCGCTCGCCCAGTTCGCGCTCGACCTTGACCGGCCCCTCGACCCGCTCGATGCTCGCCAGCGCCGACAGCGGCAACTCGCGACCGTTGGGCAGGCTGATCAGCAGCTCGCGCATCGCCTCGGGCGAGCGGGCCGTCTCGCGGCTGCCGCGAATCATCAAGGGCGTGCGACGCATGCCCTCGTAGACCGTGCCGACGCGCTGGCCCTCGAGCTGCGCGCGCAGCAGGGACTCGAGCGACTCGATCGACATCCCCTGGCGACCGGCGGCCTGCCGGTCGACCTCGATCTTGAGGTACTGCACGCCCTCGTTGCGGGTGTAGAAGACGTCCGAGGCGCCGTCGATGCCGCGGACCGCCTCGGCGATCGCCTTGGCCTTGGTGTTGAGCACGTCGAGATCCGGACCGAACAGCTTGATCGCCAGATCGCCGCGCACGCCGGTGAGCATCTCGGAGACGCGCATCTCGATCGGCTGGGTGAAGGCGTGGGCAATGCCGGGGAAGTCGTCGAGCACGGCGCGGATCGCGTCGATCAGCTCTTCCTTGGTCTCGAAGCGCCACTCGTCGCGCGGCTTCAACACCAGGAAGCTGTCGGTCTCGTTCAGGCCCATCGGGTCCATGCCGAGCTCGTCGGAACCGGTGCGCGCGACCACGCCGGTGACCTCGGGCACGCGCTCGATCAGCGCCTGCTGGAAGCGCTTGTCGATGGCGATCGAGCGGTCGAGCGAGATCGACGGCAGCTTCTCCAGCTGCACGATCACGTCGCCCTCGTTCATCGTCGGCATGAAGATCTTGCCGATCTGGGTGTAGGCCGCGCCCGTCCCGCCGAGGGCGATCAGTGCCGCGGCACCGATCACCAGCGGATGGCGCAGCGACCAGGCCAGTGCCGGGGTGTAGATGCGTTGAAGCTGGCGAACCAACCAGGGCTCGTCGTGCGGCACGTTGCGCAGCAGGTACGAGCTGATCACCGGGATGGCGGTCAGCGAAAGCAGCAGGGAGCTGCCCAGGGCGAACACGATGGTCAAGGCCACCGGCTTGAACAGTTTACCTTCCAGCCCCTCCAGGGTGAGCAGCGGCAGGAACACGATCACGATGATCAGGATGCCGGAGGTCACCGGAGCGGCCACCTCGCGCACCGCGCGGTAGATCACGTGCAGGCGCGGCAGGCGTCGGGCTTCCCTTTCGCGCGCCAGATGGGCGACGACGTTCTCGACCACCACCACCGCCGCGTCGACCAGCATGCCGATCGCGATCGCCAGCCCGCCGAGGCTCATCAGGTTGGCCGACATGCCGACCCGACTCATGAGGATGAAGGTCACCAGTGCGGCCAGCGGCAGGATCAGCGCCACGGTCACCGCCGCGCGCAGGTTGCCGAGGAACACCACCAAGAGGATCAGCACCAGGACGATCGCCTCCTCGAGCGCCTTGGTGACGGTGTGCACCGCGCGGTCGACCAGGTGGGCCCGGTTGTAGAAGACATTGACCGAGACGCCCTCGGGCAGGGTCGGCGCCAGCTCGTCGAGCTTGGCCTCGACGCCGGCGACCACCTTGCGCGCGTTCGCCCCGCGCAGACCCAGCACCAGCCCCTCGACCGCCTCGGACTCACCGTCCTGGGTCACCGCGCCGTAGCGGGTCAGGCTGCCGATGCGCACGTCCGCCACGTCGGTGACGTGGATCGGCGCCCCGCCGGGGGTGGTGGCGACCACGGTCTCGCGCAGGTCGTCGAGGGTCATGACGCTGCCCTCGACGCGTACCAGCAGCGCCTCCTCGCCATCCTCGACCCGGCCGGCGCCATCATTACGGTTGTTGCGCGCCAGCGCCTCGCGCAGTTGCTCATAGGTGACGCCGCGGGCACTCATCCGCTCGGTGTTGGGCGTGACCTCGAAGGTGCGCACGTGACCGCCCAGCGAGTTGACCTCGGCGACGCCGGGCACGGTGCGCAGCGCCGGGCGGATCACCCAGTCGAGCAGCGAGCGACGTTCGGCGAGGGTCAGATCGCCGCCGTCGATCGTGAACATGAACATCTCGCCCAGCGGCGTGGTGATCGGCGCCATGCCGCCGGAGGCATCGGGCGGCAGGTCACCCCAGACGGCCGTCAGTCGCTCGGATACCTGCTGGCGCGCCCAGTAGATGTCGGTGCCCTCGGCAAAGTCGATCGTGATCGCCGTCAGCCCGTACTTGGCCACCGAGCGCAGCATCTTCTGGTCGGGGATGCCGAGCATCTCGACCTCCACCGGCGCGGTGATGCGCTGTTCGACCTCCTCGGGCGTCATCCCCGGCGCCTTGATGATCAGCTTGACCTGGGTGGTCGAGACGTCGGGAAAGGCATCGATCGGCAGGTTGAGGAAGGCGCGCGTTCCCAGTCCGGCGGCAAGCACCACCAGCAGCAGGACGAACAGGCGCTGCGTCAGCGAAAAGCGGACCAGGGCGGACAGCATCACTCACCGCCTCCCATGCCCTGCCAGGCACCCTTGATGGCCACCACGCCGGCGACCGCGACCCGGTCGTCCGCCGACAGCTCGGGACTGCGCACGGTCAGCACGTCGCCCGACTGGCCGAGCCGTTCGACCGGCACCGGGTCGAAGCCGCCGTCGGCGACACGGAAGACGAAGAAGCCGTCGCCCTCGCGCACCACCGCCGCCGACGGGACACGAAACAGGTTCGCCGCGTCGCTCTCGGCCAGGCGCACCCGCAGGAACTGGCCCGGGCGCAACTGGCCGGCGACGCCATCAATTTGCGCACGCACCATCACCGTCTGATCGTCGGTGGCGACCTGGCTGCCGATCAGGATCACCTCGGCCGAGCGATCGGTATCGACCACACGCACCGCCGAGCCGACCGACACGTCCGCCAACCGCTCGACCGGCAGGCGCACCTCCAGCCACAGGCTGTCCAGCGCGCTGATGCGGGCCAACCCGGAGGCCGCCTGCACGCGCTCGCCGGCCGCCGCCATCAGGTCCATCACCGTGCCCGCCTGCGGTGCAACGAGATCGAGTGCGGCATCGATCCGCTGGCTCGATGCCAGGGTGTCGATCGCCTCCTCGCCCATGCCGGCAAGTACCAGGCTCTGACGCAGGGCGGACAGTTGGGCGCGCGACTGCTCATAGGCCCCACGGGTCTCGTTGAGGCGGCGCTCGGCGATGATGCCCTCCTTCGCCAGTGCCCGGTCGCGCTCGAGGGCCTGGGCGGCGAGCCGATGCTCGGAGAGCGTCTTGAGGTAGTCGCGTTGCAGGTCGACCAAGCCGGGACTGCGCAGGCTGACGGCGGAGTCGCCTGCCGCGACCGCCTGCCCCTCGGCGACGTAGACGCGTTCGATCAGGCCGTCGACCGGCGCGGCGAGCACGGTCTGGTTGGCGGGTGGCACCCGTACCTCGGCCGGGTACGCGTGCCCGCCTGCCTCCTCGGCCGGCTCGACCATGGCAGTCTCGATCGCGAGCGCCTCGAGCTGCGATTCGGAAAGCGAAATCTCGGCCGCCTGCAGCGGCGGGACGATCATCAGGACGGACCAGACGGCCCCTCGGACGAAGCGTTTCACGGCATGACCCCCTTGGCCTGGTTGTAATCGGCGATGGCGCGCTTGAGATCGATCTCGCTCATGACCGCCTGGCGATGAGCGACCAGGTGGCGGCTCTGCACCCGTAGCAGGTCGACCAGACCGATCTCGCCCAGCGAGTAGGCCTTCTTCTGGATACGCAGATTCTCGGTAGCGAGCGACTCCTGATCGCGGGCGCGCTCGAGCTGGCCGCGAGCCGTCGTCAGCGCCTGGCGGGCCTGCTCGACGGCGAGCGCGGTGTCACGGCGCGCCTGGCGGAAACTCGCCTGCGCATCCGCCAGGTCGATGCCGGCCCGCGCCTCTTCAGGGGCGCGCAGGCGGGAGAGCGGGATGGGCAGCGACAGGGAAACGCCGACGCTGTCGATCGCATCGCGGCCGTCTTCCTCGCGGCGGAGATTGAAACCCACCGTCGGCTGCAGGCGGCCGCGTTCGCGGACCACGGCGCGCCCTGCCTGGGCGGTGCTCATCGCGGCACGAGCTGACTGCAATGCCGGATGCTGATCGAGCGCGGTGTCGTCGGACGGGGCTTCTCGCCAGGTCGCGGGACGTCTCTCGAGGCCGGTAAAGCGACGGTACTCGGCCACGACCTGGTCCCGTTGCAGGCGCGCCCGACGCAGATCCGCCTCGCGCTGAAGCGTGTCCTCGCGGGCGAGCAGGCGGTCGGTACGTGGCACGTCGCCGTATTCGACCCGCTTGCCCACCTGGGCCTGAAGATCGCGGGCCGTGGCGAGCGCCTGCCCGGCGAGGGTCACTTCTGCCTGGGCGGCGTCGAGGCGCGCGAGCAGATCGCGCACCCGACCGGCCACCTCGAGTCGCCACATGGCCGACTGGCCTTCGACCACCGAGCGCTGCCCCTCGGCCTGTCGCCGGGCCGCCTCTCGTAGCCCGGAGCGACGCAGCGGCAGCTCGATCGAGCTCTCCCATTCGCGCATGCCGGTGTCGCCGCCGAGCGCATCGGTCTGGTGGGAAAAACCGACGGTGGGCGCGTCATCGAGCACGCTCTGCGCCCGGTCGGCCATCGCATCGGCATGCTGAGATCGGGCCACCAGACGCTCGGCGTCAGGGCTGTGCGCGAGGGCAGCCTCGACCACCGAGGCGAGCGTCAGGTCGGCAGAATCAGGCAACGAGGTTGCCGAACGAGCATCGACCGGAACATCGGGCTGGGCGACGACCGGCCTGGCCACCAGCATCCCGGTCGCGACGAGGGTCACGACCAGGGCCGAGGGAAGGAGAAAACGGCGTTTCATGATCCATCTCCGTAAAGGCGATGGATGCATTCAAGCGAATCGATCTGAATTGAAGCTGAACGCGGCCGCTCAGCAAGGCGAACGTGTCAGTCGAGCAGCTCGACGCGGGTCGCCCCGCCGGGGCGTTCGATCACGAACATGGCCTCGCAGTATTCGGCCTGTTCGGCCATCGGGGTGGGATCGTTGTGACAGGCGCAACCGGCAACCACGCTCGCAAAGAACAGACCGGCATGGATGCGCAGGTGGTCGTCATCGACCTGAGTACCGATCACCATGGCCGAGAGGCCATCACCGTCGGCGACACTGCCTTGCGCCATGCCCTGTTGCAGGGGCAGCGCGTCCGGGGGGGTCGCGGCGAGCTCGTCCTTGAAGACGGATTCGATCTCGGCGGGACTGGCCTGTGCCGTACGGGGAAATCTCAGCATGCCGCCTCCACAATCAGGGACTGCCTAACCGGCCACGACCTTAGTCCATCGATCGGCTGGCCCGAACCTCCGAAACAAAAACAACCCGCCGTCGGCGGGTTGTCGAATGGCTACCCATGCATCGCGGGATCACTCGTCATCCTGGCGGAAGTCGTCGTGACAGGCCTTGCAACTCGAGCCGACGTCCTTGACCGCCGCGGCGAGTCGCGCCTTGTCGCCCGATTCCGCGGCTTTCTCCAGCTCGATCGCCGTTTCTTCGAACTCGGCCACCTTGTCGGCGAACTCGTCCGGCTTGTCCCAGACGTCGATCAGGGCGTTGGTCTCACCGGCCAGGGCATCCGTCCCCTCGGGGAACTCGTCCTTCACCAGCGTGCTCATCAGCTGCACCACATCGGCGTGCTTCTTCACCGCCGCCTCGTCGTACTCGATCTTGCCCTTCAGCATGTCGGCGATGGTGCTGAAGTGGTACTTGGTCACCTGCATCGCACCCTGCCGATAGTCGATGATCTCATCCGGGTCGGCGGCAAGCGCCGCGCCGGAGGCACCAATGGCACAAGCAATGACAACCGGCAGGAACCGGCCACCCAGGATACTGTTTTTCATGAGGAATCCTCCCTTTCACGTCGAACCGGGAATCGACCGACGCAACACACCGGTCCTCGGTAGCCGAGTCTAGACCGCGCGCAGTGTCCTGTTCAGAAAACAGGCTCCGGAATCCCCCATGTTCAGAACATCGTGATCGGATGATAGCCCTGTGCCTGCCAACCGATCATCGCCACAAAGCCATCGCCCGTCAGCTCCAGGCCGTCGAACAACGTGTCGTTGTCGACACCGAAAACATCGGTGGCCACCGCGCAAACCTGGAGGCGCACCCCGAGATCCGCCAGACGCGCGACCTCGGACTCGATCCGCATCAACGTCGCCGGATCAGCAACCTCCTCGCCGGCCTCGGTGGTCAGGAACTTGACCGTCGGGCCGATGAACACGATCACCAGATCCGGATCGAGCCCCTGGCGCACGAAATTCGCGTGGGTGCCCCGGATGATCTCGAGATAGAAGGCAGTCTTCTCCGCCTCGGTGAAGTCGATCTGGAAGACGCCCTTGGCTTTCTCCACCCCGTCGAGGGCAGCGGCGTCGTCAACGGGGGTGGCATGGACCACGAGAGGCATGACGAGCGCCAGCATGGCCGCGATCATGAGGGACAGGAGGCTGCGCGTGATCATGGGGAAACACTCCGTTTCGCTCGAAGGAGGCAAAGCCGGCGGGCGCCGAAAACGGCGATTTCATTAGCCAGCTAACGGAGTGTAGTCGGGCGACGGTCGCTTTTCGATTCAGAGAAAGCCGGCGACCAGAGCGAGCATCACCATCGCGCCGAAGACATTGTTGCGGCGGAAGGCGAGCACGCAATCGGCAAGCTCGCGGCTGCGGGCTGTACGCACGATCCAGACCGCGCTGACGGCCGCGATTGCCAGTCCGATGAAATAAGCCACTGCAAGATCGGCCATCATGCCGACGACGATCAGCCAGGCCAGGGTCCAGAGGTAGGAAAGGGACACGGCCACCAGGTCGAAGCGACCGAACAGGATCGCCGAGGACTTCACCCCGATCTTGAGATCGTCCGGGCGGTCGGCCATGGCGTAGAGGGTGTCGTAGGCGAGCGTCCAGCCGATATTCGCCAGCAGCAGCACCCAGGCCACGGCCGGGACGTGACCGAGGTGCGCGGCGAATGCCATCGGAATGGCCCAGCCGAAGGCCAGTCCCAGATGCACCTGCGGCAGGTGATGGAAGCGCTTGCCGAACGGGTAGGTGGCCGCCAGGATCACCGCCACCACCGACAGGGCGATGGTGGTGGCATTGAGCTGCAACACAAGCAGGAAGGAGACACCCACCAACACCGCGAACACGCCCAGCGCCTCGCGCGCCGTGATCCGCCCGGTGGCCAGCGGACGTCCCTTGGTGCGTGTGACATGACCGTCGACATGCCGGTCGGCGAAGTCATTGATCGCGCAGCCGGCCGAGCGCATCGCGATCACGCCCAGGGTGAAGATCAGGAAGATGAACAGGTCCGGTCGACCGGCACCGGCTACCCACAGCGCCCAGTAGGTGGGCCACAGCAAGAGGAAGATGCCCACGGGCCGGTCGAGCCGGGTCAGGGCGAGATAGGCGCGGGTTTTCTCGGCGATCAGCGACACGGACTAAGGCCTGTTGCAAGACGGTTGGGTCAGCCGGTCGGCCCCGGGCATTCCGCTACGGTAGAATGCGCGGCATCGACCGCAAGACCGAATTCGAGGATCCCCGCATGATACGCAATTTCCAGGCAAAGCTCCCGACACTGGCGGAAGACTGCTGGGTCGATCCGACCGCCGTGGTGATCGGTGACGTGGTGCTCGAGGAAGGCGTCTCGGTGTGGCCGAACGCGGTGCTGCGCGGCGACGTCCAGCAGATTCGCGCTGGCCGACTGACCAACCTGCAGGACGGCGTCATCGTGCACGTCAACCAGCCCTCGGCCAGTCACCCCCAAGGTATGCCGTGTCGCATCGGCGAGGAGGTCACCGTCGGCCACCGCGCCATCCTGCACGCCTGCACCATCGGCAATCGCGTTCTGGTGGGCATGGGCGCGATCGTGATGGACGACGTGGTGGTCGAGGACGAGGTGATCATCGCTGCCGGCAGCGTGGTGTCGCCGGGCAAGACGCTCGAGAGCGGGCACCTGTACGTCGGCGCACCGGCCCGCAAGATCCGCCCCCTGAGCGACGAGGAGCGCGAGCACCTGGCCGAATCGGCACGCTTCTACCGTGAACTGGCACAGGATCACCGCGGCAGCGACTGATCCCGCCGCGTTTCTACTCGGCCAGTTCCGGCGACTCCTGGCCGGCAGCCGGCAACGGCTTCAGGCCCAGGAGAATCGAACTGACGTTCTGCCGGAACAGGCCGATGTAGGTCCCGGTGGGCAGGTTCGCATCCCCCAGCCACAGGCCGTTGAGCTCCTCGGCCATCCCGACGGACTCGGGAATATCCTCGCCGCGATGTGACTCCAGCCACGATTTGATCGCACCGTCGCCGACACCGGCCACACGGAAGACGTTGGGCGTCTGATTGCGATTGATCTGCTCGATCGCCTTCTTGCTGTCGGCCTCCTTCGTCACGTCCAGCAACTGGAAGTAGTAGCCCTTGGCGAAATAGGCGAACACGTCGTTGTCCGTGACCAGCAGCCGCTCGCCACGTGGGACATCCTCCATCAGCCCCTCGGTCTCGCGCTCGAGCGACTGCAACTCGATATTGACGCGCAGGCGATTGCCCTCGATCTCGCCGGCCACCGACTCGAGACGCTTCTTGAGACGGGTGGTCAGGTGATCGACTGCGAACTGCAGCAACGCCGGCGAGAGATAGGTGTGCGGATTGACGTTGCCCGCATCGTCCTCGATCAGGCGAAAGTCCGGGATGCGATCGGTCAGCACCACCCGATCGCCCTCATCGCGCTGCTCGGCCGCCTGGATGAATTCCGGCATCAGGCCCAATCCCTGGTAGACCACCAGGTCCGCCTGACGGATCGCCTCACGATCGGAATCGCTCAGCTCGAGGCCGAGGGGCGATTCGCCGATCTCGGCGATCGACTCGACCTGGACGAAGTTTTCCGCCAGGTCACGGACGAGTTGCGCGCTGATGGTGGTGTCAGCGACCACGACGAGCGGCTCGACATCGCGCTCGCCGCCGGCATACTGCAGCACTTCGTCCTGGGCCTGCACCGTTCCGACGGAAACGATGGTCAGCAGGGTGAACACGATGCCCCGCCAGAGGCTCTGGCGAGTCGGATGACGGTGACAGCTACCGGGATCAGTCTGCACAGCGGGCCTCTTCAATGGCTCGAGAAGGAATGGCGGATGGTAGAAAGCGCGGCGGACCGGTGCAAGCACGGAGACCATGCCGACCGCGCCGGTAGCCATGCTACCGTAAGACCGACACCCGCTATCGGACCCACGCATGGCAAGTACCGCGTACGAGGACTATCTCAAGGCCATCTTCAAGCTGGCCGAACAATCTCCCGAGCCGGCCGTGACCACCTCGGCGATCGCCGACCGGCTCGGCATCGCACGCGCCTCGGTCACCGCCATGCTCAAGCGCCTGCACGCCGACGGCCTGATCCACTACGCCCGTTACCAGGGCGCGACACTGACCGACGCCGGCTGGACCATCGCGGTGGACATGATCCGGCGCCACCGGGTGATCGAGACCTTCCTCGCCCAGGACCTCAAGCTGCCGCTGGCCGAGGTCGATGCCGAGGCCGAGATCCTCGAGCACGCCTTTTCCAGCCGCCTGATCGACCGTCTGTGGGACCATCTCGGCCGGCCCGAGTTCGACCCGCACGGCGCGCCGATCCCGGCCCCCGACGAGGCACCGGTCGAGCGCCGCCAGATGATCGCGCTGAGCGATCTGGCCATCGATGAGGGGGCGACCGTGGTCCGGCTGGCTGCAGGCAACGCCGCCGACCTGCGCCGGCTGACCCAGCTCGGCCTGCTGCCCGGCCAGTTCGTCCGCCGTCGCGCCAGCCAGCCGGGCTCGGCCGACGTGGTGGTCACCATCGGCCGCCACGAGCGCCCGCTGGCCGCCAGCCTGGCCGAGCGGGTCTGGACGATCCGCGCGGCCAGCGACTAGGCAGGGCCTGCCTCAGGTGCCCAGGAAGCGGTTACGCGCCTTGAGATAGGTGAACTCGGAGCCCTCGGTCCACTCGGCGACGTCGCGGCGATAAGCCTTGAGCGAATCGAACACCTTCTTGGCGAAGGCATCCTCGGCCGTGATCTCGGCCAGCACCTCGTTGGAGGTCTCGAACAGCGCCTGCATGATCTCGTCGGAGAAGTAGCGCAGCTCGACGCCGTGCTCCTCGGTCAGGGTCTTCAATGCCTGGTTGTTGCGGGCGGTGAACTCGGCCAGCATCTCGCCGGCCGCCATCTTGATCGCCCCTTCCACGATCTGCTGCAGGTCCTCGGGCAGTGCCTCGAAGGCCTCCTGGTTGATCAGCGCCTCCATGGTCGCCGACGGCTCCTGCCAGCCCGGCGCGTAGTAGTACTTGGCCGCGCGGTGGAAACCGAACGCGAGATCGTTGAACGGCCCGACCCACTCGGCGGCATCGATGGTGCCGTCGTTCAGCGCCTGGAACAGCTCGCCGCCCGGCGTGTTGACCACGGAGACGTCCAGCCGGCGCAGCACCTCGCCGCCGATACCCGGCAGGCGCATCTTCAGCCCCTTGAAGTCGTCGAGCGAGTCGATCGGCTTGCGGAACCAGCCGCCCATCTGCGGGCCGGTGTTGCCGGCCGGACGCGGGATGATGCCGTGCGGGGCGTACAGCTCCTCCCACAACTTGATGCCGTCACCGTGGTAGAGCCAGCCGTTCATCTCGTCGGCGACCAGGCCGAAGGGGAAGGCGGCGAAGAACGCGGCGGCCGGCATCTTGCCCTGCCAGTAGTACGCCGCGCCGTGACCCATCTCGGCGGTGCCCGCCTTAACCGCGTCGAATACCTCGAGGGCCGGGACGATCTCGCCGGCGCCATAGACGTCGACCACCAGCCGACCGCCGGACATCTGGTTGATGTACTTGGCGATATTGTTCGCGCCGGTGCCCAGGCCCGGGAAGTTCTTCGGCCAGGTGGTGACCATCTTCCACTTGATCGGGTCGGCGGCAGTCGGGCCGCTCGCCTCACCGGCGGCCGACGATTCGCTCTGCTCGTTGTTGCAGCCGGTCAGGGCGGTGGCGGCAATGCCGGCGGCGCCGGCCCAGGTGAGAAACTCGCGCCGTTTCATGGCAGGACTCCTTTGCTTGTGTTCTCGGGGCGTTGTTCTTCGTTAACGCGTCATTCAAGGCCGAACGCGGGCAAATCGCAACCCGGCGATCAGGCCGGCTGCAGGTTGGCGTAGGACAGGATGAGCCACTTGGTGCCATGCTGGCCGAAGTTGACCTGTACCCGGGCGGTCGCCCCGGCGCCCTCGCAGTCGAGGATGGTGCCTTCGCCGAACTTGGCGTGACGGACGTTCTGGCCGATCTCGAAGCCGGTCTCGTTCTGCTTGTGGGTGCGCGGGGCCGGCTCGCCCTCGCGCCGGCGCGGACCGAAGGCATCAGCCGCACGAGTCGCCCGCGGACGGACCTCCTCGACCAGCTCCGGCGGCAACTCGCCGAGAAAGCGCGACGGCATCGGGAAGATCTGCTTGCCGTGCAGGCGCCGCGACTCGGCGCAGGTGATGGTCAGCTGCTGCTCGGCACGGGTGATGCCGACGTAGCAGAGCCGGCGTTCCTCCTCGAGACGTCCCGGCTCGTCGATCGACATCTGGTGCGGGAACAGCCCCTCCTCGACCCCGACCAGGAACACCTGCGGGAACTCGAGCCCCTTGGCCGCGTGCAGGGTCATCATCTGCACGCAGTCCTCCCAGGCCGCGCCCTGCGCCTCGCCGGCCTCGAGGCTCGCATGGGCGAGGAAGGCCTCGATCTCGCTCATCTCCTCGTCGGTGTTTCGCTCCATGACGAAGCCGCGCCCGGCGCTAACCAGCTCGTCGAGGTTCTCGATCTTCGCCTCGCCGCGCTCGCGGTCGCGGTCCTTCTCGAACAGCGCGCGCAGTCCGCTCTTCTCGATGGTCTTCTCGATCCGCTCGCCAAGCTCGTCGTTGATCGTCTGCTGATCGATCGCCTCGATCAGGGTCATGAACTGCCGCAACGCCCCGCCGGCGCGGGCGGACAGGCGGTTTTCCGCCAGCAGGATCAGCGCGGCGTCCCACAACGAGGCGCCCTGTTCGCGGGCCGCTTGGCGCACCTCGTTGAGCGTCTTGTCACCGATGCCGCGCGCCGGGCGATTGACGATGCGGTCGAAGGAGGTGTCGTCGTGGCGGTTGGCGACGAGCTTGAGATATGCGAGCGCGTCGCGGATCTCGGCGCGCTCGAAGAAGCGCAGTCCGCCGTAGATGCGGTACGGCATGCCCTCGCGGATCAGGGCTTCTTCCAGGAGGCGCGACTGGGCGTTCGATCGGTACAGCACCGCGCAATCGGCCCGGTCGTGACCCTCGCGCACCGCCGTGGCGATCTGCTCGACCACGAAGTTCGCCTCGTCCTGGTCGTTGAAGGCGCGGTAGAAGCGGATCGGCGCACCGTGGTCGCCCTCGGTCCAGAGGTTCTTGCCCAGACGCCCCTGATTCCGCGCGATGACGCTGTTGGCCGCCTCGAGGATAGTGCGCGTCGAGCGGTAGTTCTGCTCCAGGCGCACCAGGTGGGTGTTGGGGAAGTCGCGCGAGAAGTGCTGGATGTGCTCGACCTTCGCCCCCCGCCAGCCGTAGATCGACTGGTCGTCGTCGCCGACGGCAAAGATGCCGTTGTCCTCGCCCACCAGCAGGCGCGCCCAGGCGTACTGCAGGGCGTTGGTGTCCTGGAACTCGTCGATCAGGATCTGGCGGAAACGCCGCTGGTAGTGGGCGCGCAGGGCATCGTTGCCGCGCAAAAGCTCGGTGGCGCGCAGCAGCAGCTCGGTGAAATCGACCAGCCCGCTGCGCTCGCAGACGCGCTCGTAGGCCTTGTAGATCACGATCACCTGGTCGCGGATCGGGTCGTCGCCCGGCACCACGTGCCGCGCCCGCAGCCCGTCTTCCTTGAAGCCGTTGAGCATGGAGGCGACCAGCCGTGGCGGGAAACGGTTCTCGTCGAGCTCCGCCTCGCGGATCAGGCGCTTGACCAGTCGCAGCTGGTCGTCGGCGTCGATGATCTGGAAGCCCTCGGGCAGACCCGCCTCGCGGGCGTGCTGGCGAAGCAGGCGGTGCGACAGGCCGTGGAAGGTGCCGACCCACATGCCGTCGACACCACGCGGGCCGAGCTCCTGGCCGTCGAGCAGCGAGCCCAGCCGGCCGCGCATCTCGCCGGCGGCCTTGTTGGTGAAGGTCACGGCCAGCAGCGAATAGGGCGAGATGCCCTGCTCGGCCACCAGCCAGGCCATGCGATGGGTGAGCACGCGGGTCTTGCCCGAGCCGGCCCCGGCGAGCACCAGGGTGGCCAGCGACGGGCTGGTCACCGCCTCGCGCTGGGCGGCATTGAGCGGGTCGAGAATCGGATCATTGGACATGCGGACATTGTACCGAATCCGGCCCCGCACCGATGCCCCTGCCGGCGCGCACCGGATGGTGCTAGCCTTGGCTATATCCCGTGGAAAAAACGGGACCGGAGGGACCCCGCCATGCCGACCACCTTGCCTGTTTCCAGCCGCCTGATCGCCCGGGTGATTGCCCGAGTGATTGCCTTGGGGCTGGGCGCCCTGCTGCTTGTCGCCACCGCCCCGGCGCAGGCCATCACCGTCGACGAGCTGGTCCACCACATCGACCGGCTCTGGCACGGCGAGACCTCCAGGGCGACCATGACCATGGCGGTCAAGACGCAACGCTACCAGCGCGAGATGCAGCTCGAGGCCTGGTCGCTGGGCAAGGACTACTCGCTGGTGGTGATCGAGAAGCCGATCAAGGACCGCGGCATCGCCACCCTCAAAGTCGAGGAGAACATCTGGAACTACCTGCCCAAGATCGACCGGGTCACCAAGATCCCCTCGAGCATGATGTCCGGCTCCTGGATGGGCAGTCACTTCACCAACGACGACCTGGTACGCGAGAGCTACTTCGAGGACGACTACGAGAGCGCCATCAGCTTCGAGGGCGAGCGCGACGGTCGGCGCATCTACGAACTGACCGCCATCCCCCGCCCCGAGGCACCGGTGGTCTGGGGGCGGGTCGTACTGGAAATCGACCAGGACACGCTCGCCCCGATCACCAGTCGCTACTATGACGAGGCCGGCGAGCTGGTGCGCACCATGACCTTCGACAAGGTCGAGCAGATCGACAACCGCGCCGTGCCCATGCGCCTGACACTGCAACCGGAGGACAAGCCGACCGAATCGACGGTGATCACCTACCAGGACATCACCTTCGGCGTACCGATCGAACGCTCGTTCTTCTCGCTGCAGAACCTCGAACGCCGGCGCTGACCCATGACCCATCCGCTGGCCCACGGCTCTGCCCTTACCCGCCTGCCCCTGCTGGCATTCGTAGCCTGGCGCAACCTGTGGCGCAACCCGATCCGCAGCAGCCTGACCATCTCGGCGCTCGCCGGCGGGCTGGTCATGGTGATCCTCTACTCGGCCCTGCTCGAGGGCATGGTCGACCAGATGATCGCCTCGGCCACCGAGCGCACCACCGGCCACATCCAGATCCAGCGCGACGCCTTCATCGACGACCGGGACCTCTACGCGACACTGCCGAACGACTGGGCCGCGAGCCTCGAGGCACAGGTCGACGGGATCCATACCGCCCCGCGCCTGTATGCCGCCGGCCTGGCCAGTTCGCAGCAGACCTCCTACGGGGTGATGATCGAGGCGGTCGAGCCAGCCCGCGAACGCAGCGTCACCACGGTGCTCGACCACCTGCGCGCCGGCACGGCAAGCATCGACCGGATGACTGACGACGACCGCCCCCGCCACCAGGTGCTGGTCGGCGCGCAACTGGCCAAGAACATGCAGCTCGAACCGGGCAGCGAACTGGTGCTGGTCACCCAGGCGGCCGACGGCAGCATCGGCAACGACCTCTACCGGGTCGCCGGGGTCTTGAAGCCCCTGACGCCGGACTTCGACCGCATGGGCGTGCTGATGTCGATCACCGCCTACCGCGACCTGATGTACCTGGACGAGGGCGTGCACGAACTGGCCGTGCGTGTCGATCAGCCCAATCAACTGGCCGAGACGCAGCAGCGCATCCGACAGATGGTCGACCGGCAGGTCGACGCCCGCCCGCTCGACGAGCTCGGCGGGCCGGCCGCGGTGCGCAACTGGCGCGAGATCAACCCGGCGGTGGCCGACATGCTCGCCCTGAGCGAGACCATGCTGCTGATCATCGGCCTGATCGTGATCTCGCTCGCCTCGATGGGCGTGCTCAACACCATGCTGATGGCCATCCACGAGCGGACCCACGAGTTCGGCATCCTGCTGGCCATCGGCATGAAGCGCCGCTGGCTGTTGGCCATGGTGCTGTGCGAATCGTTCTTCCTGTCGCTAGTGGCCATGGCAGTCGGCGTGGCCGGCGGTCTCGGCGTGGTGGCGTGGCTGGGCGAGGACGGCATCGACTTCTCGGCCGCCCTGCCCGACGGCTACGACTGGGCCGGCATGGTGTTCGACCCGGTCATTCCGCTGCACCTGGTGGCCGGCCACGTGGCCGATGCCGCCGGACTGATGATCCTCATCACCCTGATCGCCGCCCTGATCCCGTCCTGGCGTATCACGCGACTGAAGCCGGCGGAGGTGCTGTGATGGAGGAATCCGTGCCCACCCTCCACCACGGACGGCTTCCGGCGCGCATGCTGCTGAGGCTGGCCTGGCGCAATATCTGGCGGCACCGGCGGCGGACATTGATCACGCTGGCCTCGATCGCCGTCGGCTTCGGCCTGGCGGTACTGCTGATCGGGCTGGAGGACGGCAGCCACAACTCGATGGTGCGCAACGCGATCAAGCTAGGCGAGGGCCACCTCACGGTGCAGCCGGCCGGCTACCTCGCCGCCCCGGCGAACCACAAGTACCTGGCCGACGGCCGCGCGATCGCCAGCACCCTCGATCGACAGGCCGTCCCCGGCGAGATCGACCCGCGCATCTCGCTGCAGGTACTGGCCAGCAGCGCGCGCAACTCGCTGGGTGCGGCCTTCGAAGGTATCGACCCCACCCACGACCGGCGCCGCGACATCCTCGCGCCACGGCTGGTCGAGGGCGAGTGGCTCGCGACCGGGGATGGCCGCGGCATCGTGATCGGCGACGGCATGGCCGACCGACTCAAGGTCGACCTCGGCGGCAAGGTGGTCCTGATGGCCGGCGACCGTCAGGGCGACACCCAGGCACAGCTCGCCCGGGTACGCGGCGTCTTCGATTCGGGCGTCGACGAACTCGACGACTATCTCGTGCTCGGCGATATCTCGCTGGCACGCCAGTTCCTGATCGGTGAGGGGGCAGATGCCGATGCGCTTCCCGTCACGCGCTTTGCGATCTTCCTCGACGACGACGCCACGATGGCGGAGTGGAAGCACCGGCTCGACCAGGCGGTAGGCACCGCCTCGATCGCGGTGCTCGACTGGCGCGAAATGATGCCGCAGCTAGTGCAATTCATCCTGATAGACGATGCCGGCAACTACATCTTCCTGACGCTGATCCTGATCATGGTCGTGTTCGGCATCCTGAACACCGTGCTGATGAGCGTGCTCGAACGCAGCCGCGAGTTCGGCCTGCTGCGAGCCTTGGGCATCGGACGGACCCAGTTGTTGCTGCTGGTCTGCTGCGAATCGCTACTGCTGGCGCTGCTCGCGGTGGCGGCCGGCTGGGTGGTCGGCGGCGGAGTCCACCTGTGGTTCTCGCACTATGGCCTTGATCTCTCCGGCCTGATGGACGAGGGCACGTCCCTGATGGGCACCTTCATCGACCCGGTGATCCATACCGAGCTGTCGCTCGCGCGGGTCGCCCAGCTGACGGGCATCGTCTTCGGCGCCACGCTGATCAGCGGGATCTACCCGGCGATCAAGGCATCGCGGGTCACGCCGGTCGAGGCGCTGCGCACATGATGGGTACCTCGAAAAACCTACTGCGCTCGCTACGGTTCTTCGAGGCACCCGTTAGCAAATGGAGTATCGATTCATGTCATTGCTGAAACTCGAAGGCATCGCCAAGCGCTACCGGCAGGGCGAGACCACGGTCCACGCGCTGGCCGACATCGACCTTGACGTCGAAGCGGGCGAATTCGCCGCACTGGTGGGACCGTCGGGGTCGGGCAAGACCACCCTGCTCAACGTGATCGGCGGACTGGATGCGCCCAGCGAGGGACGGGTGTGGCTGCACGACACCGAGATGACCGCCCTGCCCGAGGCACGGCTGTCCGGCTTCCGCCTGTTCGAGCTCGGCTTCGTCTTCCAGGCCTACAACCTGGTTCCGGTCCTGAGCGCGCTAGAGAACGTCGAGCTGGTGATGGTGCTGCAGGGGCGTCCGGCTGGCGAGCGGCGCGAGCGGGCCGAACACTACCTCGAGCTGGTCGGCCTGAAGACGATGATGCGCCGCCGTCCGTCGGCCCTGAGCGGCGGCCAGCAGCAGCGAGTGGCGGTGGCCCGGGCCCTGGCGGCCGGTCCAAGGCTGGTACTCGCCGACGAACCCACCGCCAACCTCGACTCGGAGAACGCCACCGCCCTGCTCGACATCATGCATCGCCTCTCCCACGAGGAGGGCACCACCTTCCTGTTCTCCACCCACGACGTGCGCGTGATGGAGCGTGCCGAACGGATCATCAAGCTGCGAGACGGACGCATCGTCAGTGATGAACGCATCGAAACCGAGCACCCGGCCGACCTGGCTTAGCCTGCACGGGCCATTCGCGGGACTTGCTCTCGCGCTTTCCCTGTCGCCGGCGGGAGCGGCCGATCTCACCGCGCGCACCGCCGTGCTCGGCACGATCGCCCACCCGAACAGTGGTGATCTCGCCGCCGATCAGGACTGGCCGAATGCCGACCAGCAGAGCCTGCGGCTGATGCTCGATGACGTCACCGAGATCGGCGATTGGTCGCTGCACGTGAAGACCCGCCGCCTGCACAGCAATGGTCTGCCCCTCGATGCCACGGCAACCGCCGACCGGTTTCGCTACCGGCCGCTGTCGCAGGACTGGATCGACCGCGGCCACCCCAACGATGGCACCCGGGTCGGCTACGAACTCGACCGCGCCGTCTATCGCTGGCGGCACGATGATCTGGCGTTCTCGGTCGGCCGCCAGCCGATCGACTGGGGTGCCGGGCGATTCTGGCAACCCTTGAACGTCTTCGGCGCCTTCACCCCTACCGATCTCGACACCGACTTCAAGCCCGGCATCGATGCGGCCGTATTCGACTGGTACCCCGGCCCCTTGTCCGCGCTGACGCTTGCCTACGTGCTCTCGCCGCAGGATGAATCGACCGAAGACAGCGTCGTGCTGCACTACCGACGGCAGCTCGGCAACGGCATGGCACTCGCCACGCTTGCCGGACGGGTCCGGGAGGCGAACGTCATCGGCGCGAGTCTGGAGGGCGATCTCGGCGGGATGGGCTGGCGTGTGGAGGCGACACGGCACGGTGCGGGCGAGGATCGAGACGACTACCTGTTCTGGGTCGCCGGTGTCGACTATCAGCTCGACGACGGTACGCTCCTAATCGCCGAGTGGTACGACAACGGGGCGGGAGCCGGGCAGACCGACACCCTGCCGGGGCTCACCGCCGCAGACGGGGTCACTCCCGGCCTCGTTCCTCACCTTGGCCGGCAGGTGCTCGGGGTCGGAGCGGAAAAGGATCTGACACCGCTGCTGCGCGGCAGCTACACCCTGCTGGCCAGCCCGCTGCGGACCGACCAGGGAGATCGGCAGTCGTCACTGCTGCACCAGCTGAACCTGACCTGGTCACTGAGCAACGAGTCCGACCTGCTGGTCTCGCTGCTGTTCGCCTCCGGGCGGGGGCTCGCCGACGATGGCCGGCCGCGCTCGGAATTCGGCCACGTGCCGGCGAGCCTCACCGTCCGCTGGCGCCACTATTTCTAAGCAGGCTCAGGGGCCGGTATCGCCGCAGAAGTAGCGTTCGGTGCCCAACCCGTCCATGGCCATGGCGATGCGCTCGATGCCCTGGCGGTAGGCCGCCGAACGCAGCGTCTCGCTTTCGGTTGCCGCCCGCTCGAAGACCAGATCGGCCTGCTCGCCCAAGCGCTCGGCCAGACGGCGCTCGACCTCCTCCTCGGACCAGTAGTCGCCCATGCGGTTCTGCACCCACTCGAGGTGGCTGACGATCACCCCGCCGCTGTTTGCCAGCACGTCGGGGATGATGTCCACGCCCCGCGCCGAGAGCTTGCGGTCCGCCGCGTGGTTGATCGGGCCGTTGGCGATCTCGAGGATGGTCGACGCCCGGATCGAGTCGACGTTCTTTTCGGTGATCGCGTTTTCCAGGGCGGCGAGCACGAGCACGTCGACATCCATCGCCAGCAGCTCCTCGTTGCTGAACTTGTCGACCTCCACCTCGGCACAGACCGAATCCTCGCAGTACACTCCGCCGGACAGATCCATGGACTCGCGCTTTCGCTCCCAGATGGACAGCGGATCGAGCCCCTCCTCGCGATAGATCGCCCCGCGCGAATCGGCGACGGCCACCACGCGGTAGCCGGCATCGTGGGCGAGGCGCGCGAAATGGAAGCCGGCGTTGCCGAACCCCTGCACGGCCACGCGCGGGCGCTGATCGCCGCGGCCGTGCCGCCGCTCCCAGATATTGAGCACCTGGAGCGCCCCGCGACCCGTGGCCGCCGTGCGACCGAGCGACCCGCCATGACCGGGCGGCTTGCCCGTGATCACGCCGCGCTGGTGGCGCCCGGCGGCCTGGCGATACTCGTCGGCCATCCAGCCCATGATGGTCTCGTTGGTGTTGACATCAGGGGCCGGGATATCGCGGTCCGGACCCAGCACATCGATCAACGCGCGGATGTAGCCGCGCGAGACCCGCTCGAGCTCCAGGCGTGACAGTTGCTTGGGATCACAGCACACGCCACCCTTGGCGCCGCCGAAGGGCAGATCGACCACCGCGCATTTCACGGCCATCCAGAAGCTGAGGGCCGCAACCTCGTCGCCGGTGACGCTAGGATGAAAACGGATGCCGCCCTTGCCGGGCCCGCGGGTGTTGTCGTAGAGCGACCGCCAGCCGGTAAAAACCTTCAGCGAACCGTCGTCCATGCGCAACGGAATCTCAACCTCGACCATCCGGTTGGGCTGGGACAGTCGCCGGCGCGCATCCTCCGAGATGCGCTCGTCGTCCATCAGCGGCTTGAGATTCGCCAGCGCATCAGCCAGCAGACCCCCGTTCGTCGTCATGATCGCTCCCTCCTTCAGCAAGAAAACGGCCGCCGCGCGTGCGAGCCTGCATGCAAGCGTAGCAGCGGGGGGAGCGTTGTCGCGACGGGGCCGTAGCCATGTCGACAACCGGGCACAAAAAAAACCAGCCCGGAGGCTGGTTTCAGAGATTTGGTGGAGGTGGCGGGAGTCGAACCCGCGTCCGCAAGCCCTACGCTCTCGGTCCTACATGCTTGTCCTGTCTATTGCTTTAACCGAGTACTACCCGACAGGCAGGGAAGATACTCGGCGAGTCCGGATATTGATTTAACGGATCCACGCCGGACGCGCTTCACCGCGAGCTTGTGAGAGTCGACGCCTGAGTTCCGGACGCACAAGCACGGCTCCGGTCAGACGGCACCCTACAGGGTTTTAAGCTGCGAGTGCGTAGTTGTCGTCGTTGGCAACTATTGGTTTTGCAGTGGTTTTACGAGGGAACTACACCTCGGCATGCACCTTGAGTTTCGTGACCCACGTCGAAGCCGTATCACCCCCGGCTTGCTACATGTGTTGGGTCGTCACTCGAGATTTCAAGTCCCCGGCAGTCGTCTCGATGACGCCGCCAGGTTCAGGCACTGATGAATCAGACCCGAGCACGGGCGGGAAGTTCCGCATCGACGCCCGTCGGGGCGGCCCGCGCTCTGGACGTCGCAGTTTAGGTCATTACCGCACCGGGCACAAAAAACCCGTGTCCCCTCGCCAGCACTGAGGCACCCGGATGCCCGATTCCTTGTCGGGATGCGCCGGAACGTATCGCCGCGCCCCTGTGTTGAATTCACGGGAACCATGACCGGGGCCGGGGTACTAACCAGCCATTGCTCGAACCTGTTTCGCCGCTCCTGCTCGGCGCTCGACGGCCCGGTGGAATCCATCCGGGGGTTGCGTCGCGAACCCGGACAGGGGCGAGACACTGCACTGAACCGGCCCGACCCCGACCACGGGGAGAGGCCATCATGGCCCGTCGTCACGGTGGCGGTCACGACAACCAACTACCGCGAAGGACAACCAATGATGGCCGACACGAGCGCGGCGTTGAGCGAGCTCCCGGAGCGATCCGTTAGCCGACAAGTGGACGCTCAAGCGACACGAGCCGAGGTCTACCAGGTCAGGGATCGCCCGCCCACGGCCGAGGAACGACAGGTGGCCGCGGTGGGACCGACGGTCTTCCGCCCGCTGCTCGGCGAGGCCGTTACCCAGCGCCGCATTTTCGCCGAGACGGTCGACTACTCGCGCATCCTCTTCCTGCGGGCCGAAGGTGCGCTGGTCGGTTACCTGCAGTTCTACCTCGACGGCAAGGGGCCGCAGCGTGTGACCTGGTCAGGCATGCGGCGCGAATTCGGCTGGTTTCAGAGCATGCCGCGCGGGTTGGCGACAGAGGTTGTCATGCGCTGGATGGCGGCGCAGGGCGCTTATGTCAGTCGGCTCATCATTCGACCGGAGTACCGCGGGAAGGGGCTCGGCGGCCTCCTGCTCGAAGCGGCGATCGACCACTTGCGCGAGCAGGGTGCCCGGCAGGTCACGCTCGATGCCTGGTCCAGCGAGACACACGTTCAGCGGTTCTACCAGCGCCAGGGGTTCGAAGTTTGCAACGACCTGGGGCCCGTACGACTGCTGTTCAATCGCTTCGGCGGATCAGGGGTCGTGTATTTTGTGAAAAGGCTCTAGTGAGGCGCCCATGGGAGCTACGCGTTTCCGCCACTCGGGCATGCTCTTTGTCTGCTCGATCATGCTCCGGAGCGGAGTCGCTCACAAAAACATCGGGAGCGCCAAGAGAAACCGACTAGAGCCCACCCTTGCGCGGGCCCGAGGGATACTTGAAGCGACAAGCAGGGGCTGGGTGAATCCACCCCTGATTCCAGGCAGGAAAACTGGTGCCGGAGATAGGAGTCGAACCTACGACCTTGGCATTACGAATGCCCTGCTCTACCAACTGAGCTACTCCGGCGCGGGACCGCGCATTTTTGTTCTTTTGCCCGGCGTTGTCAATTACCGCCACGACCGGCGGAATCAAGCGATCCCGCCAGCCGGTCACAGGCGGCGACCACCCGCTTCGCGAGCTGGGAACGCCGGGCTTCCCAGTCATTCCACTGGGATTCAAACGCCTCGTGCTGCCAGCCGGCCAGACAGATCACCGCATCACGCACCCCGGCAAACGACCGCGTTACGGCCCGGGTCTGCTTGCCCGGGCGGACCAACGCCTCGGGCAGGTCGTCAGCAACCAGCCAGCCGGCATAGGTCGGCAGACGTTGCCGCAGCACCAGCAGGTCGTGGAGATCGCCCAGCCGGTCCTGGATCTCCTTGAGGTCCTTGAGAAGCGGCGCCACCTCGGCGAAGGGCTCGGCCATCGGCTCGACCAAGTAGCGCAGGTGCTTGACCTGGATCCGCGCGGCGTGAAAACCATCACGCCCCTGGGCGAAATCGCGCCGAATGAGATCGGTCATCAGGGTCAACTGCCCGCCGAACCAGTCGGAGAACCGAGGTGTGCCCGATCGGGCACGCGGCTTGAGGGCCGGCTTGAGATCGAAGACCAGCGGCGCGTGAGCAGGGGGTTCGTGTTCGTCGGTCAAATAAGCAATGCGCTCGGCCACCTCGGTGCAATCGGGCGTTTGGCCAACTGCCTTCAACAGTTCGAGCATCACCTCGCGATCGCGCATGGGGCTGGTGGACCGCCCCAACACCTTGAGCCGCCGACGCGCGGACTTGCGCGTCTTGACCACGTCGCGCGCCAACCGCAACCAGGCACGCAGACGGCGCAACTCCACCCGAAGATCATGCAGGGCATCCGGGTCATCGTCGCCGGCTTTCTGGTAATGCTTCCAGGCGCCGCGAAACGCTTTCTGTTGTGCCCGGATCAGTGCGGCGGCCATCTCGCCGGCCGGTTGGCCGGCAAAACCGGCGTCCAGTTTGCGCGCGTGCTTCTTTGCCTTGGCCATGACATTTTCCTCGACTGGAAGGAGCAACGAGGGAACTCCCGACCCTCTTGACCGGTCTTCCGGAACGGCCCGAAACGCTCAATTCGGTGCTTGTACCGCTAGCATCTAGCATGGTCGACCAACCGCCACCCATCAACGACTTGGCTCTCATGAAAGCACTCCGCCCCACCGCCGCAACACACCGTCTGGCCCTGCCGGCCGGCCTTCTGTTCGCCACGCTCGCCGGCACGTCGCAGGCCGCAGCACCGGACTGGTCCGAGTGCGCGATGCTGGACGATGATGCGCAGCGCCTGGCCTGCTTCGACCGTGTGGCCTCCCAAGGCGTGACGAACGAACCGGCCGAAGGTCAGGGTGAGGCCGTTACCCGCCCGCTAAACGCGGAAGCGCAGGCCGAGGGAGAGGCGTCTGCTGCCCCGAAAGCAGCAACCGACGATCAGGCGTCCGAGGCGGAGGAGCCAGCGCACCCTGTTGCGTTGGAACAACGAATCCGCTCGGAAAAGTCGGGCGAGCGCAATCCGTTCGTCATCCGGGGCTACAAGCCAAACTACATCATGCCGCTGACCTATACCCCGACCGACCTGTCCCGGCCGGAGTATGACTTCGATCCTCAGCACGCCGAGACCAAGTTCCAGCTCTCGTTCCAGTTCGACTGGTTTCAGGACCCACTGGGCGATAACACCTCGCTCTACTTCGGCTATACCCAGCTCTCGCTCTGGCAGACCTACAACAGCAGCGCACTCGGTGCCGACGAGGACGCCTCCTCGCCTTTCCGCGAGACGAACTACGAACCCGAGCTGGGCCTGAACGTGGACACCAACTTCAAGCTTGCCGGCCTGACATTCCGCCGCGCCCGTCTGTCGGTGATCCATACCTCCAACGGCCAGGGCGGCGACCGCTCGCGCAGCTGGAATCGGCTGGCGACCGGTATCGCCTTCGGCCGCGGCCATTTCGCCGGCCGGCTGCGCGGCTGGTATCGAATCCCCGACCCCGACGAGCACGACAACAATCCGGACATCACCGACTACATGGGGCACGGCGATCTACAGCTGGCCTACAAGTGGAACGGTCAGACGATCGCCGCCACCCTGCGGAACAATCTCGACTTTGACGAGAACCGCGGGGCGATCGAGGTCGGCTACAGTTTCCCGCTCTCGAACCGGATCAAGGGCTACGTTCAGTACTTCAATGGTTATGGAGAGAGCCTGATCGACTACAATCGCTCGGTCAGCCGGATCGGCATGGGCATCGCCCTCACCGACTGGCTCTAGGAATTCAACCGGCCATGCGACCGTCAACCCCATGCTTCTCTCCGCCCTGCGATTCACCGCCGAGTCCGCCCTCAACCGCCTGATCCGGCTCGACCCCGTCGCCCGGGAGCGCCTCGCGCGTCAGGCCGGGATGGTCTTCAGCCTGCAACTCGAGCACCCCGCCGCCCTGCTGACCTTCACGCCGACCACCGATGGCCTGATGTGGCGGGCAGCCGACGACCTCACCCCGGATGCGGTGATTCACAGCAGCGGCCCGGCCCTGTTGACCGCCTTGCAGCGCGGCCACGACATGGACGCCCTGTTCGCCGGCGATCTTCGTATCGAAGGCGACGAGACCGAGGCGACACGATTTCTGCGCACGCTGCGCGGTCTGGATATCGACTGGGCCGACTGGCTGGCCGAACGGATCGGCATATCCGCCGCCGGCATCGTTGAACAGGCGGCCCGCAAGGTACAGCGCACCGCAACCGAATGGCACGAAACCCGCCAGATTGAGCAGCACGACTACCTGGTGCACGAAGCGCGGTTGGTGGCCGACGAGTTCGACCTGCCGGCCTTTCTCGACTCGGTCGACGCGACCCGCTCGGCGACCGAACGGCTGGAGCGCCGCCTGGCAAGCCTCGAGACCCGGACAGCCACTGCCGGAACCACGGAGGCGTGATGCGACCACGACTGCTCTGGCGACTGGTGGTGATCCAGTTCGTGCTGCTGCGCCACGGCCTCGACGAGATCGTGCTGGCGCTGAAGATCTTCCGCCCGATCCGCTTTCTCAAGTTCGCCTCGCCCTGGTACTGGCTGTCCGATAATCGCCGTCGTACCCGTGGTGAGCGGCTGGTCGCCGCCCTGGAGGACCTTGGCCCGATCTTCGTCAAGTTCGGCCAGATGCTCTCCACCCGGCGCGACCTGCTGCCGCCGGACCTCGCCGAGGCGCTGACCGCGCTGCAGGATCGGGTCCGCCCGTTCCCGGCCCAGCTCGCCCGCCAGCGCATTGAGGCGGCGCTGGGCGCATCGGTCACCGAGCACTTCGCCCATTTCGAGGCCGAACCGCTGGCCTCGGCCTCCATCGCCCAGGTGCATGCCGCCACGCTCGACGACGGCCAGGAAGTGATCGTCAAGATCACCCGCCCCGGCATTCACCGGCGCATCCGTAGCGATCTCGAGATCCTCTACGCGGTCGCGGGTCTGGCCGAGCGCTACTGGTCGGAAGGGCCGCGCCTGCACCCGGTGGCGGTGGTATCCGAGTTCGACAAGACCTTGATGAACGAGCTCGATCTGCAGCGCGAGGCGGCCAATGCTGCCGAATTCAAGCGCCAATTCGAGGGCTCGCCGATGCTCTACGTCCCGGGGGTCTACTGGGACTGGTGCCGCACCGACGTGCTGGTCCAGGAGCGCATTCACGGCATCCCGATCGCCCGAACCGACCTGCTGCGCCAGGCGAACGTCAACATGAAGCGCTTGGCCGAACGCGGCGTGGAAGTGTTCTTCACCCAGGTGTTCAAGCACAACTTCTTCCACGCCGACATGCACCCGGGCAACATCTTCGTCGATGCGACCGACCCCGATCAGCCACGCTACATGGCGGTGGATTTCGGTATCGTCGGCTCGCTGATGCCGGAGGATCAACGCTATCTCGCCGAGAACTTCCACGCCTTCTTCAACCGCGACTACCGCCGGGTGGCCGAACTTCACGTCGAGTCCGGCTGGGTACCGCGCACCACGCGGGTGGGCGAGTTCGAGGCCGCCATCCGCACGGTCTGCGAGCCGATCTTCCAGAAGCCGCTGCGCGAGATCTCGTTCGGCCACTTCCTGCTGCGACTGTTCCAGGTGGCACGCCAGTTCAACATGGAGGTCCAGCCGCAGCTGGTATTGCTGCAGAAGACGCTGCTGGCCATCGAAGGGCTGGGCCGGGAGCTCTATCCGGATCTCGATCTGTGGGAGACGGCCAAGCCGTTCATCGAGCGCTGGATGCGCGAACGGATCGGGCCGCGCGCCTTCGTCGAGCGGCTGAAGGACGAGCTGCCCTATCTCAACCAGCACCTCTCCGAGCTGCCCCGCCTTTCCATCCAGGCACTGACGCAGGTGCACCGGCATACGGAGATGCTCGACCGCCAGGGCCAGGAGCTGCAGGCCATGCGCGAGGAGAGCCGACGTGACCGGCAGCAGGGTCGCCTGACGTTGGTCGGGGCCTTGTTGCTGGTGGTGTTCCTCGCCACCCAGACGGCGGCCATCGATCGCGGCGGCGTGGCGGCCGTCTCCTGGCTCGGCTGGGCCGAACTGATCGCCGCGATCGGCCTGCTCGCCGCCGGTCTGCGTCGATCATGACGACAGGCACCGGTCACAACGAACGAAGCGCCCCTCGGGGCGCTTCGTTATTTGCTGACGACCATCCGTCCAACTAGAGCGTCACGATCCGTCCGGCCACCCACCAGGCCACGGCGCCGGCGATCGCCGCGGTAACGGCGAAGACGACCCAGCCGGCAAAGCGCAGACGCACCGAGTCGCGGTGTAGGCGCAGATTGGCAGGGATGCGCATCCAACCGCTGATCATCGCCCGCAACAGGTCCTGGTGCTTGACCAGCACGTGAAAGAAGACCGCGCCGATGTGCAGGACGATGAATCCGAACAGGACGTAGAAGTTCTGCTTGTGGATCGCCGTCAGCCAGTCGGCGGTGTCGGAGCTGACGAGCTCGTTGAATGGCCCCTCGTTGAAGGTGTCATCGTGCGCGAACAGACCGGTACCGACCTGTATGCACAGCAACCCCAGCATGGCCACCACAGACAACGCCCCGAGCGGGTTGTGTCCGAGGCGCAGACCCTCGAGCGCTCCGCGACCGCGCAGGTAGTCGAAGATACCGCCCGGCCCGCGGATGAACTGCGTGAAGCGCGCCGTATCGCTGCCCCACACCCCCCACATGAGCCGGAACAGCACCAGTCCGCCGATCGTAACCCCGATATACATATGCCAATCGACGTAGTCGTCGAGCACCGCACCGGTGAGCCAGGAGCCGAAGATCAGCAGCACCAGCGCCCAGTGGAACACGCGGATCGGCAGGTCCCAGACCCGCACGCGACGGTATGCCCGCTCATCTTTCCTTGTCATTCGATCCCTCCCTGCCCCCATCTGGGCCGAAAGCCCGAAGAAGCCAACCTGAAGATATCAGAACCGAACGAAGTCCTCCCGGCAATAAAAAACCCCGCGACCGGAGGCCGCGGGGTCTCTGTGCTCAACGGTGGGCGACGAGTCAGTCGTTGCCCATCAGCTGATCGAGGATCGCCGGGTTTTCCAGCGTGGAGGTATCGCCTTCCGGCGGCTCGCCCTTGGCGATGCCGCGCAGCAGCCGGCGCATGATCTTGCCCGAGCGGGTCTTGGGCAGGTTGTCGCCGAAGCGGATGTCGTCCGGCTTGGCGATCGGCCCGATCTGCTCGGCGACCCAGTTGCGCAGGGTCTTGACCATCGCCTCGGCAGCCTCGCCCTCGGGGCGGTCGCCCTTGACCACGACGAAGGCAACGATCGACTCGCCCTTCACGTCGTGCGGACGACCGACCACGGCGGCCTCGGCTACTTCCGGATGGGCGACCAGTGCCGACTCGACTTCCATGGTGCCCAGACGGTGGCCGGAGACGTTGATGACGTCGTCGATGCGACCCATGATCCAGATGTAGCCGTCCTGGTCACGACGCGCGGAGTCGCCGGCCAGGTAGTAGCCCGGCAGGTTGTCCGGGAAGTAGGTGCGCTGGAAGCGCTCATCGTCGCCCCAGATGGTGCGCAGCATCGACGGCCACGGCTTCTTGATCACCAGGTTGCCGCCGCTCTCGGTCGGTACGGAGTGGCCGTGGTCGTCGACCACGTCGGCCATCACGCCCGGCAGCGGCAGGGTGCAGGAACCCGGCACCAGATCGATCGCGCCCGGGATCGGGGCGATCATGTGCGCGCCGGTCTCGGTCTGCCACCAGGTGTCGGTGATCGGGCAACGGCCGCCGCCGATCACCTGGTGGTACCAGACCCAGGCCTCGGGGTTGATCGGCTCGCCCACGGTACCCAGCAGGCGCAGGCTGGACAGATCGTACTTGCCCGGCACCTCGTCGCCGAGCTTCATCAGGGCACGGATCGCGGTCGGCGCGGTGTAGAACACGCTGACCTTGTGGCGCTCGACCATGTCCCAGAAGCGACCGCCGTCCGGGTAGGTCGGCACGCCCTCGAAGACCACCTGGGTAACGCCCAGCGCGAGCGGGCCGTAGGTGACGTAGGTGTGGCCGGTGATCCAGCCCACGTCCGCGGTGCACCAGTAGACGTCATCGTCATTGAGGTCGAAGACCCAGGAACAGGTCATTACCGCGTTGACCAGGTAACCGCCCGAAGAGTGCACGATGCCCTTGGGCTTACCGGTCGACCCGGAGGTGTAGAGGATGAACAGCGGGTGCTCGGCCTCGACCATTTCCGGCTCGCACTCGGCCGGCTGGCCGTCGATGGCCTCGGCCCAGGTCAGCTCCTTCACGCCGGTCGAACCGTCGGTGCCGACGCCACCGATGTGCTCGAGCATGATCACGCTCTCGACCGACGGGCAGCCGTGCGCAAGCGCCTTCTCGACCTGCGCTTTGAGCGTCACCTTCTTACCGCCGCGCATGTTGCCGTCGGCGGTGATCACCATCTTGGCATCGGTGTCGTTGATCCGATCGCGCAGCGCTTCGGCGGAGAAGCCACCGAAGACCACCGAGTGGATCGCGCCGATCCGGGCGCAGGCCAGCATGGCCACCGTCGCCTCCGGGATCATCGGCAGGTAGATGATGACGCGATCTCCCTTGCCGATGCCCTGGGCCTTCAGGCCATTGGCGAACTTCGCGACCCGGTCATGCAGGTCCTGGTAGGTAATGTTGGTGACGGTGCCATCGTCAGCCTCGCCGATGATGGCCGTCTTGTCCGCCTTTTCCGGCAGGTGACGATCGATGCAGTTGACCGAGACGTTGAGCTTGCCGTCGGCGAACCACTTGAAGAACGGCGCGTTCGATTCGTCCAGCGTCTGGGTGAATGGCGTATCCCAGGTGACGAACTCGCGCGCGAGGCGTGCCCAGAAGCCCTCGAAATCTTTCTCGGCCTCCGCGACTAACGCGTCATAGGCCGCGCGCGACCCGATTCTCGCCCGATCGGAAAACTCCGGCGACGGCGAGAAGACGCGATTCTCGCTCAGAATGGACTCGAGGTTATCCATAAAGACTCCATCGGTATTCGTTATCGGTTTCATTGCGCCCGACATGCCGGACGCCGCCCGGGCTTTTCCCGCGGCAGATTACACCGCGCAAGATTAGCAAAATTCGCTGCGCGGCTGGGAGCCGCCGAGCGGACCCACCTGACCCATTTAGCGCGACAATGCTGAATGACGCCGCAAATATATGCGCTAAGCGATTGGTCACAAAGGGTTTGCCGAGATCGTCTTTTCACTTATGCACAGATTCTGTGGAAAACTTCGTGGAAAACCCGCCAACAATGCCGTTCGATGAAGCTGCATCAGGGGTTTGCACGAATTGCGGATTTTTTGACCACCTGATGACAGCGTCAGGGCTCCACCGTATATAGTTATACTTATCAATAAGTTAACTCGCATCTCCGCTAGAGTTCTGCTCGGCACGCGAACCGGCTTGGCAGCCGGCGCCTCGGCGTGTTAACCGGCTGACCGAGAATCGAATCCTGTGGATAAAATCGTGGAAAACCGCTGTGAAAAGTTGGGGAATTACGACTTATCCAACGGTATATCAGGCGCTTCCGCGGCTCGCGCCTGCCCGGGTGACGGATCACCCCTGGCGCGACATAATGACCGCTGTTTCAACGCGGCGCGCCGCTCGACGGAATCGAGATGCAGGACGACGAACTGATCACGGCCTTCGTCGAGGCCTTGTGGCTTGAGGAAAACCTGGCGGCCAACAGCCGCGCCGCGTACCGGCGTGACCTCGAACTGGCCGCACGGCGGCTCTCCAATGCCAAATCAATCGACGAAAGTGCCGCGCTGGCTCACGCCGATGGCGAGACCCTCCACCGTCTGCTGGGCGAGCGCCTCACCGAAGGCGCCGCCCCCCGTTCGGTCGGACGCATGCGATCCGCCCTGCGGCGTTTCTATGCCTGGGCAAGCCGCGAGGGTCTGATCCAGCCAAATCCGGCTCGCGACCTGCCGGCACCGAGGCTGCCCCGCGCCCTCCCTTCCGACATGAGCGAGGCGGACGTCGAGGCCCTGCTCAACGCACCGGACACCGAAACGCCGCTGGGGCTGCGCGACCGCGCCATGTTCGAGACCCTCTATGCCACCGGGCTGCGCGTCTCCGAGCTGGTCGGGCTGACGCTCAACGAGATCCATCTCGCCCACGGCCTGGCCCGCATCGTGGGCAAGGGCGGACGGGAACGGCTGGTACCGATTGGCGACGAGGCGATCGACTGGCTGAAGCGGTACCTGCAGGAAGCCCGGCCGGCCCTGTTGGGCGAGCGACAGGTCGCGGCAGTATTCGTCACCGACCGGGCGGCGGCGCTGACCCGGCAGGCATTCTGGTACCGCATCAAGCACCACGCGCGCCAGGCCGGTCTGGCGCGCCTGCCCTCGCCGCACACACTGCGGCATGCCTTTGCCACCCACCTGCTGAACCACGGCGCCGACCTGCGCGCCCTGCAGATGCTCCTCGGCCATGCCGACCTGTCGACCACCCAGATCTATACGCACGTGGCGACCGCCCGACTCAAGGCGCTCCACGCGGAACACCACCCGCGGGGATAAGCCGCTGGCAGGGTCCTGACAACAACGCGCCGCTTGATGCCACAATGGAACCCACGCCATCCTGCGCAACTCAAACGTGTTTGCCGATGACCGCCCGTAAAACCCACATGCAAATTCAGGTTCACGACCCGATGCGAAACCCTTCCCGTTCCCAGTTCAATTCCCGCCTGCGCCTGGCCATGCTGGGGCTCGCCCTGGCCCTGCCGGCGACCTCGACCCTGGCCTCCGACAAAGAGACGATCACCGAAAGCCTCAAGAAGCACATGCCGGGGATACCGATCGACGCGATCCGGGAGACGCCGGCCGACGGTCTGTACGAACTTGTCTCCAACGGCCAGATCGCGTACGTGACTGCCGATGGCAAGTACCTGCTCGCCGGTGACCTGATCGACGTGGCCAATCGACAGAATCTCACCCAAGGAAAACTGGACGAGCAGCGCCTGGCGACGCTGAAAGATGTTTCCTCCGATCGCAAGCTCGTCTACCCGGCCGACGGCGAGAAGAAGCACGCGATCACGATCCTGACCGACCCGACGTGCCCCTTCTGCGACAAGCTCCACAACGAGCTGCCGGCGCTGCAACAGGCGGGCGTCGAAGTGACCTACATTCTCACCCCCCGCCAGGGACCGGGATCGAAGGGCTTCAAGCTCTCATCCCAGGTGCAGTGTGCCGACAAGCCAAAGCAGGCCCTGGAACAGGCCATGAAGGGCAATTCGGTAGACGCCAATGCCTGCGCCGACGACGTGATCAAAAAGAACATCGCGCTCTCGAGCCAGCTCGGCATGAGTGGCACGCCCTACACCGTGCTGCCCAACGGGGCGACGGTGGCCGGCTTCCGCCCGGCCAAGGTGATGCTCCAGGCCATCGAGCAGAGCAGCGGCAAGTAAGCCCGCGCCACTTGCCCAATCGAAACCCCGTCCGGCCTGGCCGGTGCGGGGTTTTTTCATGCCCTCCTGACAATCGTCGGCAAGCAGCACCATCGTCCTAAAGTCTGATCGCTCCCGACCGATAAATGGGTAACCACTCCACCCGGCCAGCAGCACCGCCACCCCTGCGGCGCGACGACCAAATAGAACGATTGCAGGAGCACCAGACCACCATGACGATCAAGGCGAAACTCTTCCTCCTCATGATCCTCGCGGGTCTCGCCACCATCGGGACCAGCGCCTTCGGCATCTTCGCCGAGCTCAAGGGCCAGGAACTGGCGGAAAAGAACCACAAGCTGCGCATCATGCCGATCCAGTACGTGGGCGAGTCGGTGCAGCTGATCAACCAGATGACTACCCAGTCGCTGCTCGCACTGCAACACGACCCGAACGGTCGCACTGCCGCGATGCACAACCACGAGATCCAGCAGCACCTGGCCGTGATCGAGGAGAAGCTCGCCACGCTCGATGCGGTGAACACCAAGATCGCCGCCGTCACCCATCGTCGCGAGAAGTCGAACAAGGCCCAGCAGGAGCTGTTCGCCACGCAGGACAAGCTGATCAACGTCGCATTCAAGCCCCTGCTGGAGAAGCTCGAACAGGGCAACTATGTCGGCGCCCAGGCGCTCCTGATCCTGACCCTCTCCGAGGTGCTCCCGAACTTCGAGCAGGCCGCCGATCGCTACGAGGGCATCCTTCGCGGCAACATGGAAAACGAACTGGCCAACACCGCCGAGCGGGTGGAAATGGACGTGTGGATCTCGTCCCTGATCACGGTGGCCAACGTGCTGATCATCGTCATCATCGCCGGATGGATCATCCGTAGCGTGGCCAGCGGCCTGAGGGCTGCCGATCGTTTCGCCACCAATCTCGCCGAGGGCAACTTCAGCGAGACGGTCGAGGTGAACAGCCGCGACGAGATCGCCGAGATCATCGAGCATATGAACACCGCGCGCGAGTCGCTTCGCGGCACACTGCGCCACATCGGCAACGCATCACAGCAGCTCGCCTCGGCCGCCGAGGAGACCTCGGCGGTCTCCGAGCAGACCGATCGCGGCGTCGCCAAGCAGATGCAGGAGATCGAGCAGGTCGCCGCGGCCATGAACGAGATGACAGCCACCGTCGAGGACGTGGCGCGGAACGCCTCGGATGCCTCGCAGGGTGCGCAGTCCTCCAACGATTCGGCCAAGCACGGCCAGGCGATCCTCGGCAACGCGGTTACCGCGGTCGGCATTCTTTCCGACGAGATCCGCCAGTCCTCAGAGACCATCGACTCGCTCAAGGCCGAGTCCGAGGAGATCGGCAAGGTACTGGACGTGATCGGCGCGATTGCCGACCAGACCAACCTGCTGGCACTGAATGCGGCAATCGAAGCGGCACGCGCCGGCGAGCACGGCCGCGGTTTCGCCGTGGTCGCTGAGGAAGTCCGCGCGCTGGCCTCGCGCACTCAAGGGTCCACCGAAGAGATTCACGGCATGATCGACCGTCTGCAGTCGCGCTCCTCGGCCGCCGTGGCCGCCATGCAGCGCGCCCACGATCAGGTCGATCACAGCACGCAGGCCATGTCGGAAACCGAGGCCGCCCTCGGCGAGATCGCCCACGGCGTAAGTGGCATCAACGACCTCAACTTCCAGATCGCCAGCGCGGCCGAGCAGCAGAGCGCGGTGGCCGAGGAGATCAACCGCAACGTGCAGACCATCTCGCAGATCAGCGAAGAATCGGCCCAGGGTGCCACCCAGACCAAGACCGCCTCGGCGGAGCTGGCTCGACTGGCCGAGGAACTGCAATCCCGCATTGCCGGCTTCCGGCTCTGATACACCACCGCGCCGAATGGACCAACCAGGCCCGCCTCAGGCGGGCCTTTTTGTTGCCCCTGTCTGCTCATGCGTGCAAACCGAAGCGCGATTCCCTACGCTCTATCGCCCGGCTTCCACACGCCCCGACAGAGGTCCCGCATGACCGCCACGCGCGCGCAACCACTCGATCGCCCTATCGTCCTGGTCGGCTACGGCGATATCGCCCGGCGCCTTGCCGAGCGGCTGAGCGATCGTGACATCGTCGCTATCGCCCGCCACGCGCCCGAGCGCCCGGCCGGGCACAAGGGCCGCTGGGTCGGCATGGCGTTGGATCTCGATACCGATATCCGGCCGAGCGTGGCCGATGCGCCTGGAGCGACCTGGGTGTACCTCGCCCCTCCGGCACGCAAGGGGCGGGAAGACACGCGGGTTGCTCGCTGGCTGAGTGGCGCGGCATCTACGCCAGAGGCTATGATCTACATCAGCACCACCGGCGTCTACGGCGATCATCGCGGGGGCTGGGTCGACGAATCCACGCCACCGAGACCAGCACACGACCGCGGCTGGCGGCGGCTGGACGCCGAGCAGCGCTTCGAGGCGCAGGCCGATCAACACCACATCCCGCTGACGGTACTGCGGGTGGCCGGCATCTATGCCTGCGATCGCCTGCCGGTCGAGAAGATCCGGCGCGGCGCGCCGGTGCCCGCCGGGCCGGATGCCCCGTGGTCAAACCGCATCCATGCAGACGACCTTGCCGACATCTTGGCCCAACTGATCGACCGCCTCGATATGCATCACCCCGTGAGCGGCACCTTCAATGTCTCCGACAACCACCCCACGCCGGTCAACGTGATCTATGGAGAGATCGCATCCCACTTTGGCCTGCCCCAGCCCCCCGAGACCTCACTGGAGTCGGTGCTTGCCCATGCCTCCCCCATGGCACGTGAATTTCTCAGCGAATCACGACGGATCAACGCCCGCGCCATCCAGCGAGCGTTAGGCTGGCAACCGCGCTATCAGACGCTGGCCACCACCCTGGCAGACTGCTCACCTCAGGAGTAATCCTTCCTGTCATCGCCGGAATACGCGCCCTGCCATTCCGGCGATGGAGCCCAAAACGAAAAAAGCGCCCGAAGGCGCTTCATACAAAAAAGGCGCCCGAGGGCGCCTTTTTCAATCCGTTCCTTATCTCGAGAGAGATTAGAACTTGTGGATCACACCAACAGAGAAGGCGTTGGAGTCAGCACCGAAACCAGTAGTGCCGTCGGAACCCACGAAGCTCGGAGCTTCGCCGTGGCCAGTAGCGGCAGCGATGGAATCGGCCATATTGTCACCGGTTTGCATGGAAGCGTAGACCGCGTAGATCTTGGTCTGCTTGCTCAGCTTGTAGTCGTAACCAACGGCCCACATGTCGGCATCGGTGTCCTCGGTGCCGTCAATGTCGTCGTGCATGTAGTACTGGGCCTTGATGGTGCTGTTGCCAAAGCCGTAGGCCGCGCCAACACCGTAACCGTCTACGTCAGCACCGTCGTAGAAGTTCACGTCGCTGATCTGCTGGTACAGGCCGACGATCTTGAAACCACCGATCTTGTAGCCGGCGCCAACACGGTAAGCGGAGCTGTCATCCGTCATGGCAGGGTCGGCAGACTCTTCAGTGTTATGCACTTCGTAAGCTGCGTCGACCATGAAACCACCGATCTCGTAACCGGCACTGATGCTGTACGCATCTTTTTCGTTGTTGATCTGGTCGCCGTTATCCCAATCAGAGACGTACGCGAGCACTGCGCTGAAGCCACCCAGATCCGGCGTCATGTAGGCAACAGTGTTGTTGGTGCGACGATCCCAGTCGTCGACGGAGTCGTAAGTCTCCAGCACACCGTCACCATTGGTGTCCACGCGAATCGAATCGTTCTTGGTACGAATGATGGCGCGGGAGTCACCAACGGTGTCGCCGAACAGATCGTACTTGCGGCCGACCTTCTTGAACGGAGTGTCGTGACGACCAGCGATCGCAGTACCCCAGTCGCCGGTGAAGCCGACGAAGGTGTTACGCGTCTTGTCACCAATGCCGTCTCCGTTACCACCGAAATCGATACCGGTTTCCCACTGGTAGATCAGGGCCAGGTTGTCGGAGATCTCTTCCTTGCCCTTCACGCCGATGCGGGAGGAGTTGGAGGCCAGGCTGTAGTCCTGGTCGTCAGCGTTGTCGCCGCCCCAGAAGTCGTAGGACGCGTGGATCTTGCCGTACAGGGTGGTGTCGGCCATTGCTGCTGCCGGAGCGGCAACAGCGGCAGCTACTGCCATTGCGATGATGTTCTTTTTCATCATTCCATCTCCAATGTGTTGTGAGATTTCTAGGTTTCCCCGCAGAGGACTCCTCCTTCAGGGATGGGGTCATCCTAGCCAAGCACGTCGAGGCGACAACCCTATCTCGACAATTTTGGGCAAAAAGCGCTCAGGACTGTGTCTTTTTTGCAACATTCGGGCGCAACACCCCCGGAGAAAGCGCACCGCGGCGCCTCCCGGCAAAAACGACAACGCAACAACAGAGCTGGCAATGGGGCGGTCCCACGCCCCTCACACCCCAGCCATTCATGGGACATCAACTCACGCCCCTTCGTCACCACCGCTCAGGTAAATGCATCAGCTTGAGCCCGCCTTTGGCACGCCCCAGAAGATTGAGCTTTGACGGGCCAACCACCGCCGAACGCCCCCTGCTAGGGTTTGTCCACCTACCTTGCGTGCCGCGCAATGCAAACGGCACCACGGGCTGACACCAACCACAAGCCAACAGGAGGTTTGCTGATGACTCGCGAACACAACCTTCAACGAACAAAGGGACTGCTCCCGCTTGCCGTCGCGGCGCTCTGCATCCCGATCACCGTCCAGGCCGGCGCCTCTGCCTTCACCGGCGCATCCACCTACGTGACCCTGCAGAGCAGCGACGCAGTCGAGCAGCTCAAATCCGGGCGAATCACGTCCGACCTCAAGAAGGCCCACTACGCCTCGATCGCCCCCGACGGCCAAGAGCTGCTGGTCACGAGCATCGATACCGGCCAGGTCTTTCAGGTCGACGCGATGACCGGCAAGACGGAGGCGACGTTCGACATCGGTGACAAGGCCCAGGGCGTCAAGGTCTCGCCCGACGGAAAGCTGGCTCTGGCCATCGAGCCGAAAAAAGGCGTAGCCGCCGTCATCGACCTGAACGATCAAGCCGTGATCAAGGAAATCCCGGTTGGCAAGACGCCGCACAATGCGCGGTTCACGGCCGACGGGAAAACGGCCTACGTCACCCTTCAGGGCGAAGGGGGCATTGCCGTCGTCGACATGGAACGGCTGGTACGAGTCCGCAAGATCCCGATCCAAGGCATGTCCCAGCCGCACAACCTTGACCTTTCCGATGATGGCAGCCGGCTGTGGGTGCGCGATTTCACCGGCAAGGTGGCCGTACTCGATCTGGAACGTGGGTCGGTCCTCGAAACGTTCGAGGTTGGCTCGAGCCACGGCGGCATCGACGTGATCCCCGGCGGTAAGTACGTCGCAACCACCGCCATTGGCAGTGACACTGTCACGATTCTCGACCAGCAACGACTCGAGAAGGTGACCGAACTGCCAGTCGGCAAGGCACCGCACGGCATCCGCGCCGATGCCGACGGCAAGCAGCTGTACGTCTCGCTGACCGGTGACCGCGAAGTAGCGATCATCGACACGGAGTCAATGAAGGTGGTCAAGAACGCGCGGACGGGGGGCGACTTCCCCTTCTGGATCACGGTCAAGGACAACCCCTGACCCTCTGCCTCTTGGTGAAAGCACAGCGGCCCGCCAGACCGGTCATCGTGACCGGCTTGGCGGGCCGCTTTCGTTTTTGGCGGCGTGTTTGGCGATCAGGCAGGCTGACGCGCCTGGGAGAGTACGTCGAAGCCGCCCTGGTCGGCATGGTAGGACGACCGGACCATCGGGCCGGCGGCCACATGCGTGAACCCTAACTCCTCGGCCTGACGCCCCAGCTCGGCGAAGTGCTCGGGCGAGACGAAACGCTTGACCGGCAAGTGGTGCATGGAAGGTTGCAGGTACTGCCCCAGGGTGAGCATGTCGACGCCGTGCTCGCGCATGTCGCGCAGTTCGTTCATCAGCTGGTCGTCGGTCTCGCCCAGCCCCAGCATCAGGCCGGACTTGGTGGGCACCTCCGGGCAGCGGCGCTTCATTTCGGCCAGAAGATCCAGCGAGCCTTGGTAGCTCGCCCCCGGCCGGGCCGCGCGATACAGCTCCGGAACCGTCTCCAGGTTGTGGTTGAAGACGTCCGGCGGCTCGGCGCTGAGGATGTCGATCGCCTTTTCCACCCGACCGCGGAAATCCGGCGTGAGAATCTCGACGATCAGGCCGGGGTTGGCCTCGCGCAGCGCACGGATGACGTCGGCGAAATGCTGGGCACCACCGTCGCGCAGGTCGTCGCGATCGACGGAGGTGATCACGACATACCTCAGACCCATGGCTCGGACCGTTTCGGCCAGGCGCGCCGGCTCCTCGGGGTCGACCGGACGCGGCTTGCCGTGAGCGACGTCGCAGAACGGGCAGCGGCGCGTGCAGATGTCGCCGAGGATCATGAAGGTCGCCGTGCCGTTGTTGAAGCACTCGCCCAGATTGGGGCAATTGGCCTCCTCGCAGACGGTGTTGAGCCCCTGCTCCCGCACCACGCGCTTGAGGCGCTGGACCTCCGCGCCGCCCTGCGGGCGAGCGCGAATCCAGCTCGGCTTGCGCATCGGCTCGCTCGGCTCGATCTTGACCGGGATGCGCGAGACCTTGTCGGAGGAACGCATCGCCCGCGTAGGGCCATCGGTCTTGGCGAACGGGTTGTCGGGAGACTGGCTCATGCTGTGTTCTTCCCCATGGAATCGGGCTCGAGAGGGTCGGGCGATTTGTCCGTGGCGGCCGGATACCGGCCCAGCCGATCGACGAGAGCACGGGCAATACCGGGAAGATCGGCCTCGAGGCCCGGGACGACACGGCAGGCATCCGTCACGGCCAGCCCCTGGTATCCACAGGGGTTAATGCGTGCGAAGGGCTCAAGATCCATGTCGATGTTGAACGACAGGCCATGATAACAGCGCCCCTGCCGGATTTTCAGGCCGAGCGCCGCGATCTTGGCACCATCGACATACACCCCCGGCGCACCCTCTCGCCGCGTCGCGGCCACGCCGCGCTCGCCCAGCCAATCGATTACCACCTGCTCCAGCCGCTCTACCCAGTCACGCGGGCCGAGCCCGAGGCGACGCAGATCGACCAGCGTGTACAGCAGCAGCTGCCCCGGGCCGTGGTAGGTCACCTGCCCACCCCGGTCAGTGGCCACCACCGGGACATGACCACGTGCCAACAGATGTTCGGGCTTGCCCGCCAGCCCCTGAGTGAACACCGGCGGATGGGTCAGCGCCCAGAAGGCATCGGGCGTGTCCGGCCCGCGACCCGCGGTGAAGCGACGCATCGCCGCCCAGGTCGCGCGGTAATCGCGACCGGTGCCGAGCCAGTGGAAGTCAGGGGATGGCAGCATGCGATCAAGTGGGGAAGAAGGCATCCGGGGGCAGGTAACCGCACGGATCACCGTCCGTAGCCCATGCCTGCGTCTTCGGCCCGTGTCTTATGTCGGGCGCAACGCTCGAATCAGAGACACATCTTCACGTCCGGGTGGGCCGTGACGGCCCGATAGACCTCGTCTATCTGCTTGCGGGAAGTGGCCGTGAAGGTGACTTGCAGGCTGACGAAGCGCCCCTTGGCGCTGTCGCGGCGCACCCAGGCCGACTCCGGCAGATCACCCAGCACGCCGGCAACCGCCTGCTTGATGTCGCTGATGAAAGCATCGGTGGCCGGGCCCATGATCTTGATGGGGAATTCAGCGGGAAAATCGATCAGCGTTTCGCGCTCGAGTGCCGCCTCATCGTCGGCCACGCTCGGTTTGGCGAACGGATCGCAGGCCTTGCCGTTTCCCCGGAAGTGCGGGTCGTCGCTCATGGATCACTCCGTCGTGTCTTGAGTGCCTGGAAATGCCGATCCAGCAAACGGGTTATCGGCCCGGCGCGGCCGGCGTGCTCCCCGGCACCGACCGGCTCGCCGTCGATTTCGACCACCGGCCAGATGTCCTTGGTGGAACTGGTAAGAAACACCTCGTCGGCCTCGCGCAACGCGCCGATGCTGATGAACGACTCGTCGAGCTCCATCAGTCGTTTCCGCCGCACCAGGTCGAGCAGCAGGCCGCGCGTAATCCCCGGCAGGATACGCGGTCCGTTGGGAGCCGTCAGCAGACGACCGCCAACCACCGCGAACAGATTGGTCGCAGCCCCTTCCATCACCAGGCCGTCCCGCACCAGAACCGCCTCGTCGCAGCCCTGCTCGACCGCCTGCTGGCGAGCCATCGTATTGGGCAGCAGGTTGATGCTCTTGATATCGCACCGCCCCCAGCGCTCGTCGGGCAGGGTGATCACGCGCGCCCCGCCGTCAATCGCACCGATCGGCGAGACCGTCGCCATCACGCCCGGACGCACGCTTGCATCGGGCCAGGCGTGGTCGCGCTTGGCCGGCGCGCCGCGGGTTACCTGCAGGTAGATCGCCGCGTCGGGGGCATCGGTGCTCGCCAGCAGGCGCTCGAATATCGCCAGCCAGTCGTCGTGCTTGAGCGGCGGGACGATGCCGAGGGCCTCGAGGCTGCGCGACAGCCGCGCCATGTGCTCGTCCAGGCCGAACAACCGTCCGGCAAATGCCGGGATCACTTCGTAGACCCCGTCACCGAACAGGTAGCCGCGATCGAACACCGACACGCAGGCACTATCGGAGGTGCACCACTCGCCGTTCAGATAAACGGCTTGCGGTGTTGGGCTCATTCTTCCCACCACAACCAGAAGCTATCGGTGACTTGCTTGACGATGCCACCTTCCGGGTTGTCCGCCAGGGCCACCACCGGCCGCTCGGCAATGGTCTCGTCACCGAGCCGAACCATCAGCTTGCCCAGCGCATCGCCCTGGCTTACCGGCGCGACCAGCGACGGATCGAGCTGCAGACTGACGGCCAACTCGTCGCGGCGGCTCTTGGGCACCAGGACCGACAGATCCTGTCGCAGGCCGACCGGGACCTGTTCGGTCTCACCCTTGTAGACGCGAGGCGTGGCCAGCGTTTCGCCGCCGTCACGCACATCCACCGTCTCGAAAAAGCGGAAGCCGTAATTCAGGAGCGCCTCGGCCTGGTTGTTGCGGGCCTCGTCGCTTTCGGTGCCCAGCACCACTGCCACCAGCCGCATGCCGTCGCGCGCCCCCGAGGTTGCCAGGCAGTAGCCGGCCGCCTCGGTATGCCCCGTCTTGCCGCCGTCGACCCACTCGTTGCGGAACAGCAGCTTCTCGCGGTTGTACTGCTTGATGCCGTTGAAGGTGTAGGACTTCTGGCGGAAGACCTTGTAGAGCTCCGGAAACTCGTGAATCAGCTTCGAGAGCAGGGTCGCGATGTCGCGCGCGGACATCACGTGACCCTCCGCCGGCCAGCCGGTGGGGTTCTTGAAGCGGGTCTCGTCCATGCCGAGGCGCTCGGCGGTGGCATTCATCTGGGCGACAAAGGACGACTCGTTGCCGCCGACATATTCGGCCAGCGCGGTCGCCGCGTCGTTGCCGGACTGGACGATCATGCCCTGCAAGAGTTGCTCGACGGTGACCTTGTTGCCCACCTCGATGAACATGCGCGAGCCGCCCATGCGCCAGGCCTTTTCGCTGACGGTCACATTGTCGTCGAGGCTAATGTCACCGCTCTTGATGGCCTGGAAGACCAGGTAGGCCGTCATCAGCTTGGTGATGCTCGCCGGCGGCACCGGCCGGTCGGCATCACGCTCGACGATGACCTGATCGGTGGCGTAGTCCAGCAACACATAGGAGCGCGCGGAAAGGTCCGGCGCCCCGGGTGTGGGCAGGGCCGCCTGGGTCGTCGTTGCCGTCAGGGACAACAGGGTTGCCGCCAGGATGCCGGTCAGCCACCCTCCGCGCCATGTCGTGGACAGGGCCTTGATCATTTCATTACCACCATTCTTGCATCGTGAAATCCGAGTTCGCGGAGACGCTCGAGCGCCGAATCGTACTCCGCGGCCGAGGCGAACGGCCCGACCCGCACGCGGGTCAGGCCGCCTTCGACCTGACTGACCGGCGACAATCCCGCCCGGCGCAACTTCGCACCGATCGCCTCGGCATTGTCGCGGTCACGGAACGCTCCAACCTGGACGAACACATCATCGCCCCAGCCAGATTTAGGCACTTTCGTCGCCTGCCAGTTCCCATTGTCCCTGTCACCACCGGCCTGCTGCCCCGGGCCGACCACCTCGATCTCGACCGGGACGGTGCCCCGACCGGTCATGTCGATCTTGTGGGCTGCGGCATAGGACAGGTCGATGATCCGGTCATCGACGAACGGCCCCCGATCGTTGACTCGCACGATCACACTCTTGCCGTTGTCGAGGTTGGTAACCCGCACGTAGGCGGGCAGCTGCAACGACTTGTGTGCGGCCGTCATCTTGTACATGTCGTACGGCTCGCCGGAGGACGTCGGCCGGCCGTGAAACTTGTTGCCGTACCAGGAGGCCAACCCGCGCTCGCGAAAGCCCGCATTGTCGGCGAGCACCTGGTATCGCTTGCCGTGCACCGTGTAACTGGCGGGGTTGCCGCGGCGCGAGGGCGCTTCCGCCCGCGGGACGGCATCGTCCGTCGCCGCCCGCTCCGGCGACGGGCCACCAGCACAGCCGGCCAGCCCGAGCACTATCCAGACAAGCGCCGCAGCAGCGGCGGGAAGGCGCCAGAGGTTACCCGTCACCTCAGCCGGCCTCGCTCTCACGGCGACGTTGGATGGCCTGGGCCAGCTGCCAGACGGCGGTGGCGTAGAGGACGCTGTGATTGTACCGGGTGATGACATAGAAGTTGTTCAGCCCGACGTGATAGCTCACGTCGTCGCCGTCGGTCAGGGTGAACAGCATGACGTCGAAATCATCCGGCACCGGCGCATCGTCCGGGACGGACACGCCACGCTCGCGCAACTCGCCGAGCGTCGTCTTCGGCTCGAGATCCCGGATGCGGTTGAGCAGGTCATCGACGTCAGCATCGTTGATGTCGACCTCGAACATCACCGGCTCGCCCTGCCCCCAGCCGTGCTCGACGAAGTAGTTGGCCACGCTGGCAAAGACGTCGTGACGACTGTCCCACAGGTCGCGGTCGCCATCGCCGTCACCGTCGACGGCATAGTGCCGATAGCTCGACGGGATGAACTGCGGCATGCCCATCGCGCCGGCATAGCTGCCCTCGGCACGATCCATGTCGAGGTTCTCTTCGCCCGCCAGCCGGATGAACTCGATCAGCTGACCACGGAAGAATTCGCCCCGCTTCGGGTAATCGAACCCGAGCGTCGCCAGCGCGTCGATGACCCGGTAACCGCCGGTCAGCCGACCGTAATACGTTTCCACGCCGATGATGGCCGCGATCACGTAAGGCGAGACACCGTAGGTTGCCGCCACTTCCTCGAGCAGCTCGGCGTTCTCCTCCATGAAGGCCACACCGCCGTCGATGCGCTTTTCGGTGAGGAAGATCGGACGATATTCGCCCCAGGTCTTGGACTCGGCCGGCCGGGTGATCGCATCGATGATCTTCTGCTGATAGACCGCCGAGCCGAGCCACTGCTCGATCTGGCCGCGCTCGACACCCGTCTCGTCCACCGCCCGATCGAGGAAGGCCTGCACCTCGTCACGTTCGAGATAGCCTGCAGCCGCCGGCAGCGAGCCCGTCAGAGCGGACCAGCCGAGCAGCGAAAACAGCAGGGTCCTTCCCCCGCTCCGGAAGCGGCTAAAACCGCGCCCCAATGCGTCTTTCATTAAGGAACCTCTCGATGATTTGGCAACGTCTCTGGCAGCCGGGCTTGTTCGCGATCTAGGCGCCGCATCGCAGGCGGGCTGACGGCCCATCAAGGGGCGGCAACAACGAGCGCGAGCAAGCCCGGGTACCCCAGCGGGCGGGCCGCCAAGGACCCACCTGCGGTGTTGCCGCCCTTGTGAAGGACACAGCCCTTCACCGCGGACGGCGTCTTGCATCTGGGCCCTTGGAGGCCCGCAGAGACGTCGCCAAATCATCGAGCGGTTCCTAACGATCGTGCCCCAGAAAACTTCGTTGCGTACGGATGCTCATCAGCATACCCAAACCCACCATGATGGTCACCAGCGCTGTCCCGCCATAACTAAGCAATGGCAACGGTGCGCCGACCACCGGCAAGAGCCCCAGCACCATGCCGGCATTGACCAGCACGTAGACCATGAAGGTCATGGCGATCGAGGCGGCCAGCAGGCGCCCCTCGACGGATTCGGCATGTTCGGCGATCCACAGCCCGCGCCAGACGACGGCGAGATACAGCAGGAACAGTAGGACCAGCCCCATCAGCCCGAATTCCTCGGCGTACACCGCCAGGATGAAGTCGGTCGTCCCCTCGGGCAGGAAGTCGAGGTGCGACTGGGTGCCCTGCAGCCAGCCCTTCCCCCAGATGCCGCCCGAGCCGATCGCGATCATCGACTGGATGGTGTGGTAGCCCGCCCCCAGCGGATCGCTGGCGGGATCGAGCAGTGTCATCACGCGCTCCTTCTGGTAGGCGTGCATGACGAAAAACCACATCACCGGCATGGCCGCGGCCGTCAGGGCGAGAAAACCGCCGATGTACCACCACGACAGCCCGGCGAAGAACAGCACGAACAATCCCGAGGCCATGATGAGCAACGACGACCCGAGGTCCGGCTGGCCGGCGATCAGCACCGTGGGGATCATCACCGCCAGCATCGCCACGGTGACGTCCAGCGGCCCCGGCGGCAACGGCCGGCGGGCGAGGAACCAGGCGATCGTCATCGGCATGGCGACCTTCATCAACTCGGCCGGCTGAAAGCGAATCACGCCCAGATCGAGCCAGCGACGCGCCCCGCCGCCCATGTCGCCCACCAGCCAGACGGCCACCAGCATCAGCACCACCATGGCGAACAGCCACGGCGCGGCGGCAAAGAACCAGCGCTGCGGGATCTGGGCGATCACCAGCATCAGGCCAAAGCCTAGCCCGAGGCGCACCACGCTGCGCTCGACCCAGGCATCGCTCTGTTCGGCCGCCGAGTAGCCGGCCACCACGCCGATGACGGCGATCAGGGCGACGAAGAACAGCAGGATCGGGTCGAGCTTGAACACCGACTGGAGCGTGCCGCCCAGGCGCTGGCTCAACGGTGTCGATTGCAGGCGATCGGTGCCCATCTGTCAGTCCCCGTACTCGGAAAATTCAGGCTGCACCTCGGCATCCGGCGTGACGTCGAACCAGAAGTCCATCACCTTGCGCGCGATCGGCGCGGCCGTGCCGGAGCCGCTGCCGCCGTGCTCGGCGATCACCGCCACCGCGAGCTTCGGATCGTCGAACGGCGCGAAGCCGACGAACAGGGCGTGGTCGTGCAGGCGGCGCGCCAATTCCTCGGCATCGTATTCCTCGTCCTGGGCCACGGAGAAGACCTGGGCGGTCCCCGTCTTGCCGGCAATCGGATACGGCGCCTCGATCTTGTTCGCCGTGCCACGCTTGTGACCGACCACGGCCCGCATCGCCTCGCGGGCACGTCGCCAGTAATCGTCGCTGCCGAGTTCCAGCCGGGCGCGCGGCTGTCGCGGCCCCTCCACGGGTGCCACCAGCCACGGGGTATGCCGCACCCCGGAAAGCGCCAGCGTCGAGGTCATGTCGGCCAGCTGCAGGATCGTCGACAGCATGTATCCCTGACCGATCCCGGCGATCACGGTCTCGCCCGGGAACCACACCTGCTGCTTGACCCGCTGCTTCCATTCGCGCGACGGCACCAGGCCGGAGGCCTCGCCCGGCAGATCGACCCCGGTCTTGTGACCCAGACCGAAGTCGGTCAGGAAGGCATGCATCCGGTCGATGCCCATGCGATAGGCAAGATCGTAGTAGTAGACGTCGACCGAGCGATAGATCGACTTCTTGAAGTCGACCCAGCCGTGCCCCCATTTGCGCCAGTCCCGATAGCGGTGCTTGTTGCCTGGGATCTGGTAGTAGGGGCCGGCAAAGAACGGCTTTTCGGGGTCCAGCAGGTCGTAGTGCATGCCCGCCAGCCCCATCACCGGCTTGATCGTGGAACCCGGCGGATACGTCGCGGCCACCGCGCGGTTGTACAGCGGCCGGTCGGGATCGCTGAGCAGTCGCTTGTAATCCTTGCTGCTGATGCCGTCGACGAACAGATTGGGATCGAAAGACGGCCGTGACACCATCGCCCGAATGGCCCCGTCACGCGGGTCCTCTGCCACCACGGCACCGGCGTATTCGCCCAGCGCCGCTGCAGCCACGCCCTGCAGGCCGACGTCGATGGTCAGGGCAATGTCCTTGCCCGGCACCGGCCGGACCGTCTCCAGCACCTCGACCTCGCGCCCCAGCGCGTCGACCTCGACCACCCGATAACCGGGCTCGCCATGCAGACGGTCCTCATACTGGCGCTCGATCCCGGTCTTGCCGACGTATTGCGTGCCCTGATAGGCATCGGGATCAAGCCGCTTGACGTCCTCGGCATTGATACGCCCGACGTAGCCCACCACGTGAGCCAGCAGCTCCTGGTAGGGATAGACCCGCTTGAGACTGGAGACGATTTCGGTGCCCTGCAGCCACGGCTTGAGGCGCGCCACGCGGGCACGCTCGACCTCGTCCAGACCGGTCTTGATCAAGACCGGGTCGAAGCGGCGACTGACGCGAATGCGCTCCTCGATCGCCTCGACCGAGCGCGCATCGAGTTCGAGCACCCGGGCGAGCAGGTCCAGCTCGGCATCGACATCGCGACTGTGCTCAGGGGTGATCTGCACCTGGTAGGTGGCGACATTGTCGGCCACCACCTCGCCGTTGGCATCGAATATCCGACCACGCTCCGGCGGCAGAACGACCACCCGGGTGCGGTTCTTTTCCGCCTTGGCCTGGTAGTGCTCGTGCTGCGCGATCTGCAGCCAGGCCGCCCGCCCCAACAGCGTGAAGACGACGAGCAACGACACGGCCGCGGCGAACAGGATTCGCCGTCGGAACAGGCGCCGGGCCCGGCCGTGGTCGTGGAGCCGATCTAGCATGCGCGCGGGGTCGCTGTCGTCATGGAGTCAAAAACGAAAAAGGCCGGCGGCACGCCCCGAAGGGACGAACCGACCGGCCGCGCCGTTGCGTGCGGCCGGGCAGACTCCGAGGTCCGACGGCCGTCACCGGTCTTATTCCTGCTCGTGGCGGGCGATCGAGTCCTCGATCTCCTTGCAGGCGGCCGCCTTGTCGGCGAAGCCCTTGCACTCGACCCACTTGCCCGGCTCGAGGGCCTTGTACTGCTCGAAGAAGTGCTGGATCTGCTCGAGCAGGAAGCCCGGCAGGTCCTCGACCTTCTCGACGTCGTGGTAGTGCGGGGTGAGCTTGTCGTGCGGCACGGCGATGATCTTCGCGTCGATGCCCGACTCGTCGGTCATCTCCAGCATGCCCACCGGGCGGGCGCGAATGACCGAACCCGGCTGCAGCGGCAGCGGCGCGACCAGCATCACGTCGACCGGGTCACCGTCATCGGAGAGCGTCTGCGGGATGAAGCCGTAGTTGGTCGGGTAGTACATCGAGGTCGCCATGAAGCGATCGACCAGCAGCGCGCCCGAATCCTTGTCGAGCTCGTACTTGACCGGCACGCCCTGTACCGGGATCTCGATGACGACGTTGATGTCTTCCGGCGGGTTCTTGCCGGCGGGGATTTTGGACAGATCCATGAAATCAGCCTCGATTGATTGCGTGTCGATTTGATCGGATGAAAGTGATGATGTTGCGGCAAGCGCAAGGCAAGCCGCAGCGTTTTCGATATGATACCGTTTTTCGCCGGTCGACCGGAGCCCCGGTCACGCATTCGGTCGGCAAAACCCACGGCTACAGCGATCTAGAAAATCATGCGAATCGTACTTTTGGGCGCCCCCGGTTCGGGCAAGGGCACGCAGGCGGCACAGCTGGTCGAACACTACCAGGTCCCCCAGATCTCCACCGGCGACCTGCTGCGGGCGGCGGTCGCGGCAGGCACCGAGCTGGGACTCAAGGCCAAGGCCGCGATGGACGAGGGCCAACTGGTCAGCGACGACATCGTGCTGGGCATGATCCGCGAGCGGCTCGCTCAGCCGGACACCGAGCGCGGTTTCATCCTCGACGGCTTCCCGCGCAACATCGCGCAGGCCGAGGCGCTCGACACCATGCTCGAAGAGCTCGAGCGCCCGCTGGAGCTGGGCATCCTGCTGGACGTGCCGCTCGACAAGCTGATGAAGCGCCTGACCGGCCGCATGACCTGCAAGGAGTGCGGCGCGGTCTTCAACCGCTACACCAACCCGCCGACCGCCGAGCACCAGTGCGACAACTGCGAACACGAACTCGTTCAGCGCAACGACGACAACGAGGAAACCGTCCGTCGTCGCCTGGAGGTATTCCAGGAGCAGACCGCCCCACTGGTGGAATACTACGAGCGCGACGGGCGCCTGGCACGAGTCGACGGCGAGCGGGAGATCGATCAGATCGCGTCCGACTTCCGCGAGATCCTCGACCCCATCGCCCCCGGCAAGTCCTGAGTCGGGTCCGATGGGGTCAGGGATGACACGCAAGCCACTGGCGTCCGCCGTCGCCATAGCCCTCGGCCTGGTCCCGGCGATCGGCGCCACCCTGCCGACCGATGTCCGGGCCGAGGCGCGCGATGAATACGCACTGTGCCCTGCGTTTGGCCCGGAGCGCCCGGACTACACGCCGCTGACAGCGGGAAAGCCGGGCAAGGCCGAGGCCGACCGCGCCGAGTACGGCAGCGAGGGCACCGTCACCTTCACCGGCGACGCGGTGATCGACGAACCCGGGCGGCGGGTGCGCGGCGAGAAGCTCGTCTATCAGCAGCAGGATGAGGTTGTCACCGCCGAAGGCGATATCTGGCTGCAGACCGCCGACCTTGCCGTGCAGGCCGAGCGCGGCCGACTGAATCTCGATACCGACGCGGGGCGGCTCGAACGGGCGCGCTACTGGATCGAGAGCCGCCACCTCTCCGGCGTGGCCGACACCATCGTGCAGCAGGACCGCCAGCACTACCGTCTCGACCGGGCAACCTTCTCGACTTGTCCGACGGAGAAGCGCGACTGGGAATTCCGAGCCAACGAGATCGCACTCAACCGGGAGACAGGTCGCGGCGAAGCGTGGCACACGACGCTCCATGCCGGTGGCGTGCCCGTCTTCTACGCCCCCTATCTCAATTTCCCGATCGACGACCGCCGCCAGACCGGCTTTCTCTACCCGACCCTCGGCAGCAGCAGCTCCGGCGGGTTCGAGTATGCACAGCCCTGGTACTGGAACATCGCGCCCAACCTGGATGCCACGCTCACGCCGACCCTGATGACCCGGCGCGGGCTGGGCCTCGGTGGCCAGGCTCGGTGGCTGCATCGCTTCGGCGAGGCGGATCTCGGCCGCGATCAGGTCAACTTCTTCTATCTGCCCGACGACCGCGTCTACGGCGACTCGCGCTGGTCGCTGGGCGTGGACAGTCAGGGGCGCGTCAACCCGGACCTCAACTACCGCGTCGACATCAATCGGGTCTCGGACGACGAGTTCTTCCAGGACTTCTCGACCAACCTCGACCAGTCAAGCGCCAGTCATCTCCGGAGCGATGCACGCCTGAATGGGCGCGCCGGGGGCTGGAACCTCGGCCTGCTGGCCCAACAGTGGCAGACCATCAACCCGAACCTGACCGAGTCGCAATACCCGTATCGGATCATGCCGCGGCTGACGGCCAGCAACGGCTTTGCTCTGGGCGAATGGGGCGATCATCTTGCACCGACGCTCGGCGTACGCGCCGATCTGACTCGCTTCACCCATCCGTCGGAGCTGCGGGTCGAAGGCGATCGCGCCCATACCGCCCTCACGCTCGGCCAGACCAGCGCAGACACCTGGTACCGGCTGCGCCCCGAGGTGACCCTCGATGCCACCAGCTATCAGCTCGACGAGCAGCAGGCGTGGGACGCCAACCGTTACGACAACGGCGCCTCACGCGTGCTGCCGCTGACCAGCATCGACGGCCAGCTGTTCTTCGAGCGAGGGTACGGCGAGACCGGACGCTATCGGGCTCTGCTCGAGCCGCGGCTCTACTACCTCTACGTGCCGTATCGCGATCAGAGCGATATCCCGGTGTTCGATACCGGCCTGCAAACACTGAGCTACAGCCAGCTGTTCCGCCCCAACCGCTTCTCCGGCGGCGACCGGGTGGCCGATGAGAACGCACTGACCTACGGCCTGTCCTGGTCGCTGCTCGACACGCACCAGGGCATCATGCCGCTGTCGCTGCGAGTCGCGCAGCGCTACCGCTTCGAGCCCTCGGAAACCACGCTGCCCTACCGGCCGTATACCGCTGAAGAGCGGGGCGGCTCGGCCGTGCTCGCCGAGGTGTACAGTGACGTCACGCAAAACTGGCACGGCTCATTCACCGCCGAGTACGACACCGATCACGAAACGCTGGCGCGCTCGCAGACCCGCATCGGCTACCGCGGCGAGAACAATCGCATCCTCAACCTGTCGTACTTCACCCGCGATGCCGAAATCGGCACCGACAACGACTATCAGCAGGGCGACGTGTCGTTCGCCTGGCCGCTCACCCGGCGCTGGTCGGTCCTCGGGCGGGTCGGTTACGACTTCGACTCCGAGCAGATCGTCCAGTCCCTGCTCGGAGTCGGCTACGAGTCCTGCTGCTGGACCGCACGCCTGGCCCTGAAGCGCTACATCGTTCGACCGGATGCCGGGTTCGACCCGGCCAATGACGCCGAGTACAGCAACGCGGTGGTCTTCCAGATCGAACTCAAGGGCCTCGGCGGCATCGGCGGCGACCAGTTCCGTGACGACATCCTCGGCTTCCGCCCCTGACCCTCGAGGCGAGGCGGATTACGTTATGATCGCCCCGTTCGCCTTTTGAACCTGTCGCAACAGCGAGTAGATCCATGCCTTTCCTGCACGCCATGACCCTCCGTCGACCGACGAGCCTGCTGGCCGCCCTGCTACTGGCCTGCGCCCCGCTGACCCCATCGGTGGCACAAAGCCAGCCTGACGCCGAACAGAGCCGCGGCATGGAAGGTTTCCAGCCGCTCGACCGTATCGTCGCCGTCGTCAATGAGCGCGTGATTACGCAACGCGAGCTCGAGGCCGAAGTGGCGCAGCTCGGCGGCCAGGTCGATCTCGCCTCGATGGGACCGAGCGAACGCCAGCGCCTCGCCGCGCGCGTGCTCGACCGCATGATCACCGAAGCGGCGATGCTCGAGCGGGCCAAGAAGATCGGCATCCAGATCGACGACACCCGCCTGAACCAGGCGCTCGACGGCATCGCCTCCCGCAACGGCATGAACCTCTCGCAGCTGCGCCAGGCGGTAATCGGCCAAGGCCAGGACTGGGCGGCCTTCCGTGACGGCATCCGCGATCAGATGATCATCGAGGAGCTGCAGAAGCGCGAGGTCTACGGCCAGATCAACATCTCCGACCGCGAAATCGACGACTACATCGAGCAGCGCACCGGCGCGTCCGCGGAACAGACGGAATACCGTCTGGCGCAGATCCTGGTCTCGGTCCCGGAAAACGCCTCGCCCAGCGAAATCGAAACGGCTCGCGAGCGCGCCGAGACAATCCGTGACGAGCTCGAGGATGGCGAGGAATTCGCCCGCGTCTCCGCCGAGCGCTCGGATGCCCTAAATGCCGAGGAAGGTGGCGATCTCGGTTGGCGCGAACCGGCCCGGATTCCCTCCCTGTTCCTGCCGGTCGTCCGCGATCTGGAAGTCGGCCAGGTCAGCGACATCATCCGCAGCCCCAACGGCTTTCACATCGTGAAGCTGGCCGACACGCGCACCACCACCGGCGGCGCGGCCGTGACCCAGTATCGGGCCGAGCACGTGCTGCTGCGGCCGCGGAGCGACCGCGACCCCGACGCGACCCGCAAGCTGGCGCAGGAACTGCGCGAGCGCATCGCCTCGGGCGAGGCTCGTTTCGGCGCCATCGCCCGCGAATTCTCCGATGACCCGGGCTCGGCCAAGCGGGGTGGGGATCTGGGCTGGGTGAACCCGGACGAAATGGTTCCCGCCTTCGCCCAACGGCTCGAATCGGTCAAGGTCGGCGAACTCAGCCCGGTATTCCAGAGCCAGTTCGGCTTCCACTTCCTGCGGGTCAACGACACGCGCCGTCAGGACGTATCCGGCGAGGACCTGCGGCAGCAGGCACGCAACGCCATCGGCGAGCGTCGCGCGGACGAGGAATTGACCAAGTACATCCGCCGCCTGCGCGCCGAGGCCTACATCGAGAACCGCCTGACCGGCACCGTCAGCGACGCCCGTGGCCAGCGTGCGCTTGGTCGTCAGTAGCGGCGAACCGGCCGGCATCGGCCCGGACCTGCTGCTCGCGCTCGCCGCCGACCCGGCCTTCCACCCGCCGACCGAGCTGGTGGTGCTCGGCGATCGTGAGGTCTTCGCGGACCGCGCTACCGCGCTCGGCCTGCCGTTCGACTGGCCGGATGCCGACACGGACACCCCCGTCCGGGGCGGCTTTCGCTTCCGCCACCTGCCCGTGTCCGCACCGGTCACGCCGGGACGGCTCGACCCGGCCAATGCCCGGCACGTGCTCGACATGCTCGACCACGCCGCCGAGGGCTGCCGAGCCGGTGACTACGCCGGGCTGGTCACCGCCCCGCTGCACAAGGGCGTGATCAACGACGCGGGCATCGCGTTTACCGGCCACACCGAATACCTGGCCGAGCGGGTAGGCGGCACGCCGGTAATGATGCTGGTAGCGGGCAGCCTGCGTGTGGCCCTGGCCACCACCCACCTGCCGCTGGCCCAGGTGCCGGCAGCGATCACCAGCGATGTGCTGACGACCGTGATCGAGACGCTCAATGCCGCGATGGCCGAATGGCTCGACAAGCCGCAACCACGCCTGCTCGTGGCGGGACTCAACCCGCACGCTGGTGAGTCGGGCCACCTCGGCGACGAGGAAATCCGCGTGATCGGCCCGACGCTCGAGGCGCTGCGCGCCCGCGGCATCCAGGCCATCGGCCCCCTGCCCGCCGACACACTATTCACGCCCCGCCATCTGGACGGCGCCGACGCGGTGCTGGCCATGTACCACGACCAGGGCCTGCCGGTACTCAAGTACGCCGGCTTCGGCCGTGCGGTCAACGTGACCCTCGGCCTGCCGATCATCCGCACCTCCGTGGACCACGGCACGGCGCTGGACCTGGCCGGCTCGGGCCGGGCCGAACATGGCTCGCTCGCCGCTGCCATCGACCTGGCCGCCGAGTTGGCCGACCGCAAGGCGGCCTGAGCATGGGACGCGGCGTTCAGGACGGCCATCGGGCTCGCAAGCGCTTCGGCCAGAACTTCCTGGTCGACCCGGAAGTAATCGAACGCATCCTGACGGCCATTCCCCGGGCCGGCGAATTGGTCGAAATCGGCCCCGGCCTCGGCGCGCTGACGCTGCCGCTGGCTGACCGGGGCGAGCGTGTCGTTGCGATCGAACTCGACCGAAACGTGGTGACCCGCCTGCGCGTCAAGGCGGATGCCGCGGGCGCCGGTTCCCGGCTCGAGATCGTCCCGCAGGATGCACTGCGACTCGATCTGGCCGCGCTGGCCGAAGAAACACGCCTTACCCCGCCCCTGACGATCGTCGGCAACCTGCCCTACAACATCGCGACTGCCCTGATCACGAAACTGCTCGCTCAGGCGGACCGGATCCGGGAGATGGTCTTCATGGTGCAGAAAGAGGTGGCTGACCGACTGGCCGCCGAGCCCGGCGATTCGTCCTTCGGACGGCTGAGCGTGCTGGTCTCCGCCCAGGCGGAGGTGGAGCACCTGTTCGACGTCCCGCCAACGGCCTTCAACCCACCCCCCAAGGTGGAATCGAGCATCATCCGGATCGTGCCGCGAACCGAGCCGCTGATCCCCCCTGGCGACTGGCCCCGGTTCGAACGTTTGGTGACGGCCGCTTTCACCCAGCGACGCAAGACCCTGCGCAACAACTTGAAACCCCTGATGCCAGCGTCAACAATTGAGGCGTCGGGCATCGACCCGTCGCTGCGCGCCCAGGCTCTGGACATTCCCGACTTCCTGACGCTCGCGCGATTGATCGATCCGTCCGGCTGACGCCCCACCCGGGGTATTCGCGTGCGGCCTTACCCGGCTGCCGGGATCACTGACACGAGCAACCACGGGACGGCCATGTCCGCCAACGCCGAATTCCATCCGAGCGATCACCCGGAGGCGACATTCGCCGCCTGTGCCGACTGGGTGGTCGACCGCCTGGCAGCGGCAATTCGCGCGCGCGGCGTAGCCCGCATCGCCCTGGCCGGGGGCAGCACGCCTCGCCGCCTCTACCAGATGCTGGCCGACCGCTATCGGGGCGCACTGGAATGGCAGCGGGTCGAGTTCTATTTCGGGGACGAACGCAACGTGCCGCTCGACCACCCGGACAGCAACTTCCGCATGGCGCGTCTGGCCCTGTTCGAGCCCCTGCGGATCCAGCCGCACCGCACCTTCCCGATGATCTCGGACCAGCAGCGCGACCCGGAACGGGACGCCGAGGCCTACGAGGACATCCTTCGGAGCTGGACGGCCGGTCGCGTGCCGCGCTTCGACGTGGTGCTCCTCGGCCTGGGCAGCGACGGGCATTTCGCCTCGCTGTTCCCGGATACCCCGGCACTGGAGGAGCGCAAGCGCCTGGCGGTGGTCAACCCGATCCCCAAGCTCCACGGTCACCGCCTGACCCTGACGTTTCCGGTCTTCGAGGCGGCGCGCGATGCGGTGTTCCTGGTCACGGGGGCGGACAAGCAGGCGGCTCTGGCGCGCGTCCGCGAAGGGCAGACTCAACTGCCCGCCGAAATCCTGGCCAGCAAGCGCCCCACACGCTGGTTCGTCGACAAGGGGGCCTTCGGTTCGCCATGACACCCGTCACGCCTCGACTCGCCGAACATATCCGGATCCGTCCGCGTGCGGTGTTCGTCCCCGAGCACAGCGACACGGCGGCGCACCGCTTCGCTTTCGGCTACGAGATCGTGATCGAAAACGAGGGCGACCACCCGGTCACGCTGACCGACCGCCACTGGGTGATCGACCACGGCAACGGCTGCCTCAAGGAGGTCCGTGGCGAAGGTGTGGTCGGCGAGCAGCCACGCATCCTTCCCGGCGAACGCTACGCGTACCGGTCGGGAGCGGTGATCGAGTCCCCCGCCGGGCGCATGCGCGGCGACTACGGCTTTGTCGGCGACAGCGGCGAAACCTTCCGCGTCGCAATCCCCGGCTTCGACCTGGTCGCCCCGGCCACCTTCCGCCACATCCACTAGGCGACGCCGTGACGCGAGACTCTGCGCCCGAACGCGCTATGGGTGCTAGCATCCCCGTTTTCTCACGCTCGTCACGGACCCCACACGCTGCATGGCCACTTACGCGATCGGTGACCTTCAAGGCTGCCTCGACCCGCTCGAAGCGCTTCTCGAGCGGGTCCGTTTCGACCCGGCCGACGACCGCATCTGGTTCGTCGGCGATTTGGTCAATCGTGGCCCGCAATCACTCGAGGCGCTCCGCTTCGTACGGGACCTCGGCGACCGCGCCATCACCGTGCTGGGCAACCACGACATCCACCTGCTCGGCTGCTGGTTCGGCAGCCGGGTCGCTCGTGGCCGTGACACCCTCGAGCCGATCCTGCACGCCGAGGACGGTGACGAACTGATCGACTGGCTGCGCCGACGGCCGCTGCTGCAACATGACGCCGCGCTCGACTGGACCCTGGTGCATGCCGGGATCCACCCTCACTGGACACTCGAGCAGGCACAGACGGCCGCCCGGGAAACGGAAGCGGCCATGCGCGCCGATAATCCGGAGGCGTTCTTCAGCGACATCTTCGGCAACGAGAGCGACCATCCGCTGGAGAACCCGACAACCATCGATCGGCAGCGGTTCGCGGTCAACGTGTTCACGCGCATGCGCTACTGCCATGCCGACGGCCGGCTGGACTTCGCCGAGAAACGCACCCCGGCCAACGCCGACCCGAACCTGACCCCCTGGTTTGCCGTGCCCGGCCGCGCCATGGCCGACCGGCGCATCGTGTTCGGCCACTGGTCGACGCTGGGGCCGGCCGTGCCCCGCGGCAATGCCTGGGGCATCGACCAGGGCTGCCTGTGGGGCCACCAGCTGACCGCGCTTCGCCTCGAGGACGAAGCCCTGTTCGCCGTCGATTGCCCGGCCGCTCGCATCCCGCGCTCGGCATGACGCCCCACCGCCCCTCAAGCCACCGGGAGCCCGCCGATGCTTAGCATGGTCGTGTCGGTGCAATCCCTGCTCGCCGGCATGGGAGTGCTGCTGGCCGGCTCGGGCCTGCTGGCCACACTGCTGGGCCTGCGCGCGGCGGAGGAGGGCTTTTCCGACGGCACCATCGGTCTAATCATGTCGGCCTTCTACGTCGGCTACGTGCTGGGCACTATCACCATCCCCGCCATCATCCGGCGTGTGGGCCACATCCGCACCTTCGCCGCTCTGGCCGCCGTCTCCTCGGCGGCTGCCGTCATTCACGGCCTGTGGGTCGACCCCTGGGTCTGGATGGGGCTGCGGCTGATCAACGGCGTGACCCTGCTGGGCCTGTACATGGTGATCGAGAGCTGGATCAACGAGAAGGTCACCAGCCACCGCGGGCAGGTCTTCGGCATCTACATGATGGTGAGCCTGTTCGCCTATGGCGCCGGGCAATTCCTGATCGGTCTCTATGGGCCGATGGACGTCTCGACCTTCGCCATCGTGGGACTGCTGTTCTCGCTGGGCCTGGTGCCCATTGCACTCACCCGCGTGAGTCAGCCACCGCCGATGGAGACCGCCCGGCTGCCCTTGCTCGAGCTGTTCCGCCTGGCTCCTACCGGCGTGATCGGTGCGGCGCTATCGGGCACGATCACCGGCACGATCTACGGCATGGCGGCGGTATACGCCAGCCGCGTGGGCCTGCCCGACACCCAGGTGGCCACCTTCGTCGCCGCCATCATCGTCGGTGGCGGCCTGCTGCAATGGCCCATCGGCCGGCTGTCCGACGGCCGCGACCGGCGCTACGTGCTGATCGTGATCTCGGCGATCGGCGGCGCCTTCTCGGTCCTGCTGGCACTGCAGGACTGGTTCCCGGGCTGGAGTTTGTTTGCCCTCGCGCTGGTGTTCGGCGGCTTCTCGTTCTCGCTGTACGCGATCAGTGTCGCGCAGACCAACGACCGGCTGTCGAGCGACCAGGTGCTCGAAGGCACGCGCGGCCTGCTGATGGTCAACGGCGCCGGCTCGGTCGTCGGGCCGATGGTCTCCGGCGTGGCCATGGGGTGGTTCGGGGCCGCCGGCTTCCCGCTGTTCGTCCTCGCCGCTCTGGTTGCCATGATCGCGCTGATCTTCTGGCGGATCCTGATCGACGAGCCGGTTCCGGACGACGAACGCGGCGACTACGTCTTCACCCACCGCACGTCGGCCGCCGGCCTGGAGCTGGACCCGCGTGCCGACGAGGAGGACGAGGCCGCACACTCCGGCCCGTCCGAACATGTCAGCGGGGCCGAGCCACCGATCTACGAGCCCGACCCGGCCTGGGAAGACTACGAGGGCCCTCCGGGAGCGATCGATGATCCCGACGAAGAGCCGGCCGACAATCCACGCACACCATCCGGACGGTCCGACGCCCGCTGATACGCCCACCTCAACCAGCCAGGGACCGGGACACGCGCGCTGAGCAGGAATGCCCATCATCGACGCGCGCCCGACGACGAACCTATTCCCGCTCCTCAACGAGCCGATTCCTTCGGGGACGAGCCCCGGCCCGCATCATCTCGAGCCCCGCTCGCCCACCATCATGATGGGCGGGGGCTCACGCGTGCGCGGCGCGTCACTGCTACAATACCGATGCACAACTTGTACACCACTCGACCTGCTGCAGGTGGCGCCTTGTCAACGATCGAACCCAACCGCACCGACAACGAAAGTCAGGCCCTGCTGCCCATTCGTTCGGTATCGCAGATCACTGGCGTCAACCCGATCACACTGCGCGCCTGGGAGCGCCGCTACGACCTGATCCGTCCGACACGCACACCGGCCGGCCATCGGCTCTACAGCCAGCAGGACATCCGCACCATCCAGCGCATCCAGGAGCTCGCCGAGAGCGGCATGGGCTTCGCCCAGATCGCGCTGCTACTCGACCAGGAAAGTCAGGAACCCTCCCCGCGACCGCAAAAGGAACCCGGTCCGGCCCCGGTGAACACGCCGGCGAGATCGTTGCTCGATCGGGTCATCCGTGCCGCAATGGACCTCGACCCGACCGAGCTGCGGGCCGCCGAGGCCACCGCTCTGATGTGGCTGACGCCGGAGGATTATCTCCGGGATGTTCTGATCGAGGCCCTGGCACAACTGGAGGCCCGCATCAGCTGGCCGGACCGCGACCTGGGTCTTATCTGGCTGTCCGAATACGTCAAGGGTCGGGCCGACTGGGTGGCCGACGCACCGGGACACGCGGCCGCACCGGTCGTGGTGGTCGACAACCTCGTCCCCGGAAGAGCCTTTTCCGCTGGCGGCCTGCGCCTGTTCTCCGCACTGCACGACGACCGCTTCCACGCGCGCCTTCTGCCGACGGGTCTGAATGATGCCCAGCGCGAACAGATGGTGCGGCGCTGGGGGGGCAAGGCATGGATTCGACTTGGCGCCGGCGAGAGCCCGCGCCCGGCGCCCCGAAGAGCCGGCGCCCGTGTGTTCTGGTGCGACCTGCCGTTGCTCCAGCCGCGCGATGGCGACGAGGCGGTCAATTTCATGCAACGCTGGCGCCAGGTGATCGAGGACGACATCCAGCTCTGCCGCAACCAGGTCGCGGACGCCCTTGGGCTCAGCGACGCCTCCCCCCGCCAAACGCGCCACTGAGCGCCGCCATCCGTCCTGTAGCGGCGCCACCGTCTGTGTCACAATGCGCGCAACTACCCAGTTCCCACAGGAGATCCAGACCTCGATGCTGGATGCGAATCTGCTCAAGAAGGCGGTGAACGCCTCGACGGACGGGATCGTGATAGCCGAGCAGGAAGGCTCGGACAACATCCTGATCTATGCCAACCGGGCCTTCGAGGAGCTGACCGGCTACCCGGAAGAGGAGATCCTCTACCAGGACTGCCGCTTCCTGCAGGATGGGGACCGCGATCAGGCACCGCTGGCCGAGGTGCGCAACGCCATTCAACGTGGCGAGGCAAGCCGCGTCGTGCTGCGCAACTACCGCAAAGACGGCACCCCGTTCTGGAACGAGCTGTCGATCACGCCGGTGTTCAACGACGACGACCGCCTCACCTACTTCATCGGCATCCAACGTGACGTCACCGAACTGGTCGACACGCGTGAGGAAAATGACCGTCTGCGGGCGCGGATCGCCGAGCTCGAATCCCGGCTTGCCAGTAACGAGCCGACTCGAAACACGGACTGACCCGCTTGTCAGGAACCCGGCAAGCGGGCATGCTTTGCGAAAGCCGCGCCCCTCTCGGGCGCGATGAGATTACACACGGACGCGAGAACGCACAGGCGGATCGATGAGCGCACCACCCGTCAATGGATTGCTGAGCGCACTGGTCAAGGCTGAAGCCCTTTCCAACGATCAGGCTCACACCGTTCAGTCAAAGGCCGAGAAGAGCGGCGAGTCACTAATCAACACCCTGCTCGCCGAAGGCATCTCTGCTGCCACCATCGCCTCCGTCGGCGCGAAACGCTTCGGGCTGCCGCTGGTGAACCTCGACGCCGTCGACACCAGCGACCTGCCACTCAACCTGGTGCCCGAGAAGGTCCTGCAAGCCAACAATGCCCTGCCGCTGTTCAAACGTGGCCGGCGCCTGACCGTCGCGGTCGGCGACCCCTCCGACACCGGCGCGCTCGACGGCTTCCGCTTTTCCACCAACATGGCGATCGAGGCGGTCGTCGCCGAGGCGCCGAAGATCGCCCGCGCGCTCGAAGACGCGATGAGCGACAGCATGGACGCGCTCGGCGGGGAGCTCGACGACGATCTCGCCAACGTCCAGTTCGAAAAGGAAGAGGACGACGCCCACGACGTCGAGGATTCCTCGATCCAGGACGACATCGTGGTCAAGTTCGTCACGAAGCTGCTGACGGACGCGATCCGCAAGGGTGCCTCGGACATTCACATCGAGCCCTACGAAAAGCAGTTCCGGGTACGCTTCCGTATCGACGGCATGCTCACCGAGAGTGCCAAGCCACCGGCCAACCTCTCCGATCGCATCATTGCCCGCGTCAAGGTAATGAGCCGCATGGACATCTCCGAGCGCCGCATCCCGCAGGACGGGCGAATCAAGCTCAAGCTGTCCAAGAAGCGCTCGATCGACTTTCGTGTCAACACCTGCCCGACCCTGTTCGGCGAGAAGGTGGTGCTACGTATTCTCGACCCGTCGAGCGCCCAACTCGGCATCGACCACCTGGGCTACGAGCCCGGGCAGAAGCAGCTCTATCTGGACACGCTCGAGAAGCCCTACGGCATGATCCTGGTCACCGGCCCGACCGGTTCAGGCAAGACGGTCTCGCTGTACACCGGTCTGAACATTCTCAACTCCGGCGATCGCAACATCTCGACCGCCGAGGATCCGGCGGAAATCGTTGTGCCGGGCATCAACCAGGTCAACGTCAACCCGAAGGTCGGTCTGACCTTCGCCAATGCGCTACGTGCCTTTCTTCGCCAGGATCCCGACGTGATCATGGTGGGCGAGATCCGCGACCTCGAAACCGCCGAAATCGCCATCAAGGCGGCTCAGACCGGCCACCTGGTCCTGTCGACGCTGCACACCAACGACGCACCGCAGACACTGACCCGGATGGTCAACATGGGCGTGCCGGCCTACAACATCGCCTCGTCGGTCAGCCTGATCATCGCCCAACGACTCGCGCGCCGCCTGTGCAATAATTGCCGGACGCCGGAGAACATTCCTGACGAGGAGCTCCAGCGTGAAGGCTTCACCGCCGCCGACATCGCCGACTCGCCGAAGATATTCAAGGCGGTCGGCTGCGACCAGTGCACGAACGGCTACAAGGGCCGGGTCGGCATCTACCAGGTCATGCCGGTCTCCGAGGCGATGGGCCGCATCATCATGCAGGGCGGAAACGCCATGGATATCGCCGATCAGGCGCGTGAGGAAGGGATCGACGATCTGCGGCGTTCGGGCCTGAAGAAGGTCCTCGCCGGCGTGACCAGCCTCGAGGAAATCAACCGCGTCACCAAGGACTGAACCCGGCCGGGCTCAAGGGAGAGACAAGATGGCCATTGCGGCAACCAAGAACAAGAGCACCGAAAAACCCGTCTTCAGCTATGAGGCACGTACCAAGGAAGGCCGGGTGATCAAGGGCGAGATGGCGGCATTCAACGATACCGCCGTGCGCGCCGAGATCCGGCGGCTGGGCATGACCCTGATCCGGGTCAAGCGCAAGGCCAAGCCGCTGTTCTCCAGCTCCAAGCCGGTCGAGCCCAGGGACATCGCCACCTTCGCCCGGCAGCTGTCGACCATGATGAACGCCGGCCTGCCGATCGTGCAGGCGCTGGACATCATCGCCCAGAGTGCCGAGAAAAAGTCGATGAAGGACCTCATCAACGAGGTCAAGAACGACGTCGAGAGCGGCACCAACCTCGCCGACGCGCTCGACCGCCACCGCAAGCACTTCGACGAGCTGTTCGTGAACCTGGTCCGTGCCGGCGAGCAGTCCGGTGCGCTCGAAGTCGTGCTCGACCGAATCGCGACCTACAAGGAAAAGACCGAGAGCCTCAAGGGCAAGATCAAGAAGGCGCTGTTTTATCCGACGGCCGTTTTGGTGGTCGCGTTCATCGTCACCGCGATCCTGCTGATCTTCGTCATCCCGCAGTTCGAATCGCTGTTCCAGGGCTTCGGCGCCGACCTGCCGGCCTTCACCCAGTTCGTGATCAACCTGTCGGACCTGTTCCGCGCCTACTGGTACTGGATCTTCGGCGGCATCGCGGGAGCGATCTTCCTGTTCGTGTTCGTCAAGCGACGTTCCGACCGCTTCAACCACTTCCTCGACCGCCTGATCCTCAAGCTGCCGATCTTCGGCCCGCTGATGGAGAAGTCGGCCATCGCCCGCTTCGCGCGGACGCTGTCGACCATGTTCTCCGCCGGCGTGCCGCTGGTCGAGGCCCTGCCGCCGACGGCGGGCGCCACCGGCAACGCAGTATTCCGCGATGCGGTCATGAACATGCGCGACCTGGTTTCCGCCGGCTCGCCCTTGCGCATCGGCATGCAGCAGTCGAACCTGTTCCCGGTGATGGTGGTGCAGATGGTCGCTATCGGTGAGGAAACCGGCGCGCTCGACACCATGCTCGCCAAGGTGGCCGACATGTACGAGGAAGAGGTCGACAACATGGTCGACGCGATGTCGAGCCTGCTCGAGCCGATGATCATGGCCTTCCTCGGCGTTGTCGTCGGCGGCCTGGTTATCGCGATGTACCTGCCGATCTTCAAGCTGGGCGCCGTGGTCTGACCGCTCCGCCCCGACGGATTCCCTCACGGCCCGCCACGCACGGGCCGTTTCCATGTCAGGCACCTGAATCATGTCCGAACTACCCGCCTTTCTTGCTGAGCATCCCACCCTGTGGGTAGCGATCGCCTCCCTGTTCGGCCTGCTGGTCGGCAGCTTTCTCAACGTGGTGATCAATCGCCTCCCGGTGATGATGGAGCGCGAATGGAAACGTGAATGCCGGGCTCTGCTGGCAGAAGAAGATAACGAACAGCAAGCGGCCAAGGACGAACCGTTCAACCTGATCCACCCCCGATCGCGCTGCCCGTCCTGCGGCGCCCCGATCAGCGCCTGGCAGAACATTCCCGTCATCAGCTGGCTGTGGCTGCGCGGTCGCTGCGGCAAGTGCCGGACCCCGATTAGCTGGCAGTACCCGTCGGTCGAACTGGCCGGCGCCGTGCTGGCCGGCCTGGCCGCCTGGCAGTTCGGCCCGACCGCCTGGGGGCTAGCCGTAATCGTCTTCAGCTGGACGCTGCTCGCCACCGCGGTGATCGACCTCAAGACCCAGCTCCTGCCCGACGTCTTCACCCTGCCGCTGTTGTGGCTGGGCCTACTGCTGCCGATCGTGCTATCCGAACACCATGTCACGCTTCAGGACGCTGTCCTTGGGGCGGCATTCGGCTACCTGGCGCTCTGGTCGGTCTACTGGCTGTTCCGGCTGCTGACCGGCAAGGAAGGCATGGGGTTCGGCGACTTCAAGCTGCTCGCTGCACTCGGCGCCTGGCTGGGCTGGCAGATGCTGCCACTGGTGATCCTGTTCTCGGCGCTCGCCGGCAGCGTGATCGGCATCGCGATGATCCTGGCCCTGCGTCACGACCGCCGCATCCCGATTCCCTACGGCCCCTACCTGGCGATCGCCGGGCTGATCGCCCTCTATTTCGGCGAGCCGATCATGACCGTCTATCTGGGCGGCATGGCCTGATCCCGACATGACGGCACCTCTCCTGCATAGCCAGCCACCGAGCTCCGATAAACGAGGGCGCATCGTCGGCCTCACCGGCGGAATCGCGAGTGGCAAGAGCCTCGTCAGCAGCTTCTTCGCCGAGCTGGGCATCCCGGTGATCGACACCGATACCATCAGTCGAGAACTGGTCACACCCGGCGGCGAATGTCTCGAGGCCATCCGGCAACGATTCGGCGAGGCGATCATCGGGGCGGACGGCCAACTGGACCGCACTGCCTTGCGACAACGCATCCTCGAAAGCCCCGAGGAACGCGCGGCGCTGGAGGCGATCCTTCACCCGGCGATACGGGCTGAAGCGCGCAGACAGGCTCTCGAAGCTGCCGGGAGGGCACCCTACGTCCTGGTAGTCGTACCGCTGCTTGCCGAACCCGCGGTATGGCCGGCCTACCAGGACTGGCTCGACGCGGTGGTTACCCTGACCGCCCGCCTGGCCGACCGCCGCGCGCGACTGGCGACCCGTCCCGGACTGGACGACAGACAAGCCGATGCACTGATCGCCGCGCAGGTCGACGACGATGCCCGCCGAGCCATCAGCGATCACGAACTGGATAACAGCGGCACCCCCGACGAACTGCGCCGCCAAGTGCAGGTACTCGACCGCCGCCTGCGACAAACCGACTGAGCCGATCCACCTGACACCGAGTCACGGCGCACTCAATGCCGGGCGAGCATCAGGAAACGCTGCAGGCGCCACCACCCGCGCTCCCCCAACCGCCACGGCGTCAACCATAGCGTCAGCGGGCCGGAGGCCGGATCGTCGATCGTCACGCCCACCAGCAGCGGGCTCTGCCACTGCAACCTGGCGGGCCCACGCACGGTTTCGCCATTCGCCGATACCACCTCGCCGTGCCCGCCCGACCAGACCAATCTCCCTTCGAGGGCAAAACCCTGCGGTCGATGCTGCAGGCCGCGGACCACCCAGACGGAAACGACAACCCAGGCGACCAGTCGCCAGACCGTTTCCTGCCACGGTTGCGGCGCGCCAATCGGCCAGGGGCCGCTCCAGACCACCCAGCTGGCGGCAAGCCATGCCGCCAGCATCAGGCCCATCCATGCCGAAAGCAGTCGCAGATCGACACGCAGGCACTCACGAAATCCCTGTGATGCGCGTTCCATGACCGCCTTTCTAGCACAACCCGGGGCCGGAGGGGATGCTATCCTTGGCACCCGTTCAATCGAGACCACCGACTGGGGTAGTCGATGCCTGAAGCGAATCAACCTGCCTGGCGCGAGCTGATGCAGCCGACCGACACACCGGAACCGGGCACCGTGCAGATCACCGAGCTGCCCGAACGGCGCGTGATCGAGGTCGGCGGGGAAGAGGCCCGCCCCTTCCTGCATGCAATCCTTACCCAGGATATCGAGGCACTGGAGGAAGGCACCGCACGCTTCGCCGCCCTTTGCAGCGCCAAGGGCCGGGCGCTCGGGCTGCTGCGCGTCCTCGTCGACGGCGACCACTTCCTGCTGGTCACTCGGGCCGACCTGGCAGACAACCTGCTCAAACGCCTGAAGATGTACGTGCTACGACGCGATGTGGCGCTTGAACTGCGCGAGGAGCAATCCGCCGTTGGCGTCGCCTGGCCGACCGAGGCCGGGGAAGCCAGCTGTCCCTTCGCCGACTCGGAAGCCTGTGACGTGATCGCACGACTCGCCGCCGCGACACCGTCGCCCGGTCATCTGCCCGCCGCGGTCGACAGCCAGGGCCGGCTCTTCCTGCGCGAGGACTCGAACGACGGTCTGCGCGTGGCCATCCACGGCACCGCCGCCGATCTCGCGCCCCTGGTGGCAGAGGCCTCGGGCGCGGCCGTGGTCGACACGGGTGGCTGGGAGCGTGCTGCGATCGAGTCCCGGGTACCCGAGGTCACCGGCGAGACCGTCGAGCACTACGTCCCGCAGTGGATCAATCTCGACGAACTCGAGGCATTCAGCCTTAAGAAGGGCTGCTATCCGGGCCAGGAAGTGATCGCGCGGATGCATTACCTCGGCAAGCCCAACCGCCGACTGTTCGCCGGCCATGTGCTGGGCTTGGCCCCGCCGGCATCCGGAACCCCGGTCGTCAACGACAGTGACCAGGCGGCCGGCGAGGTAGTCCGCAGCGCGCCGCTGCCGGACGGCTCCGGCAGCCTGGTACTGGCCGTGATCAAGCTCAAGCACCTGCACGATCCGCTGCTTGTCGACGGCCTGCCGCTGAGTCTCGACCCGCACGACACCATCGAAGGCGGCAGCCGTCAGGCCGACGCCCGACACTGACCGCTCACCGAACACCACATCGAACGAAAACACGCTCATGACTGACAATCGTCCCGACACCAATCCGCTGGCCGACGACATGCTCGTCGTCGGCAGCCGCCGCTTTTCCTCACGCCTGCTGACCGGTACCGGCAAATACAAGGACATGCAGGAAACGCGTGAGGCCACCGAGGCCGCCGGGGCCGAGGTCGTCACGGTGGCGATCCGCCGCAGCAACATCGGCCAGAACCCGAACGAGCCGAACCTGCTGGACGTGCTGCCGCCGGAGCGCTTCACCATCCTGCCGAATACCGCCGGCTGCTACACCGCCACCGAAGCGATCCGCACCTGCCGGCTCGCGCGCGAACTGCTGGACGGGCATAACCTGGTCAAGCTCGAGGTCCTCGGTGACGAGAAGACCCTCTACCCGGACATCACCAACACGCTGCTGGCCGCCGAGACCCTGGTCGAGGACGGCTTCGAGGTGATGGTGTACACCTCCGACGACCCGATCGTCGCCAAGCGACTCGAGGAAATCGGCTGCGTTGCGGTCATGCCGCTGGCCGCGCCGATCGGTTCGGGGCTGGGCATCCAGAACAAGTACAACCTGCTGACCATCATCGAGAATGCCGAGGTGCCGATCATCGTCGATGCCGGCGTCGGCACGGCCTCGGATGCCGCGGTCGCCATGGAGCTCGGCTGCGACGGCGTACTGATGAACAGCGCGATCGCGCATGCCAAGAAGCCGGTCCTGATGGCCTCGGCGATGAAGAAGGCGATCGAGGCCGGCCGCGAGTCGTTCCTCGCCGGGCGCATGCCACGCAAGCGTTTCGCCAGCGCCTCCTCGCCCATCGACGGCCTGTTCTTCTGATCCCATGAGCGAGACCAGCCAGAAAAGCGACGGCATCCGCCGGCGCATCCGCTCGTTCATTCGCCGCGAGGGCCGGCTCACGCCGGGACAGCAGCGGGCACTGAACGAGCTCGGGCCCAAATACCTGATCGAGCCGACCGGCCCGCAACTCGACCCGAGTGAGTTGTTCGGACGGCAGGCGCCGCTGACCCTCGAAATCGGCTTCGGCAACGGCGACAGCCTGGTCGAGATGGCCGCCAAGGACCCGGACGGTGACTACATCGGCATCGAGGTCCACCGCCCCGGTGTCGGCCATCTCCTCAACGGCATCGAGCACTTCGGCCTGACCAACCTCATGGCGGTCTGCGGTGATGCCATGCCGTTCGTCGAGGAGCGGCTCGGCGAGGGCAGCCTCGACCGGCTGCTGCTCTACTTCCCGGACCCCTGGCACAAGAAGCGCCACCACAAGCGGCGCATCGTGCAGACACCGTTCGCCGACCTGGTCGCGAGTCGCATCAAGCCCGGCGGCCTGTGGCATCTCGCGACCGACTGGGCGGAATACGCCGAGCACATGCGCGAGGTGCTCAACGCTCACCCGGCCTTCGCCGCAGAGCACGCAGGCACGGGGGAGAACGCCCGTCCCGACTGGCGGCCGCGCACCAAGTTCGAGCGTCGCGGCGAGGAACGTGGCCACCAGGTCTTCGACCTGCTCTACCGCCGCCGCTGATCCGATGGACCGCGACCCGAAGCTCACGCTACCCCTCGGCGCGGAAGCACTGGTCATCCACCAACGCTACGAGACCGCGGTGCTGGCCAATGACTTCCTGATCGGGCTGTGGTTCACGCTGGGCAGCCTCGCGTTCCTGTTCCCCGCCTACGAGTCGGCCGGCGCATGGATCTTCCTGATAGCGTCGCTCCAGTACGTCGTCAGACCCAGCATCCGGTTGGCCCGCAATATCCATGTCGAGCGGCTACGGCGTCGCCGGAGTCCGTCGGCCGAAAAGCGCTGAGCGACTGCCAACCGGACCCCCGAACCCGGCGGTGACGACCCGGCCGAGGCGCCACCAACTTGTTCCCGGTCGCGTAAACCCCTATTATCGTGGGCTTTCGTTTTGCCGCTGGAGTCGAGCCGCACGCTGTTGAACGTGCTCCTCTGCGGCCAACCGACCGAATTCCACCGCTTTCCACGTTTCGTTTTTCACTGCTTTCCAACAGGAGGGACCATGTCCAAGAAGCATCCCGTTGTCGCGGTTACCGGCTCGTCCGGTGCCGGCACCTCGACCGTCAAGAAGGCGTTCAACCACATCTTCCGTCGCGAGAGCATCTCGCCGGTCGTGATCGAGGGCGATAGTTTCCACGCCCTGAACCGCAAGGACATGCGCGAGCGCATGGCCGCCGAGTCCGAGAAGGGCAATAACTTCTTCTCGCATTTCGGTCCGGATGCCAACCACTTCGACAAGCTGGGCGAGCTGTTCAAGAGCTACGGCGAGTCGGGCACCGGCAAAAAGCGCTACTACCTGCACAGCGACGAAGAAGCCGCCGAGCACAACGCGCGCCTGAACACCAACCTCGGCCCGGGCGAGTTCACCCCCTGGGAAGACATCCCGGCCGAATCGGACCTGCTGTTCTACGAAGGCCTGCACGGCCTGGTGAAGACCGATGACGTCAACGTCGCCGAGCACGTCGACCTGGGCGTCGGTGTCGTGCCGATCGTCAACCTGGAGTGGATCCAGAAGATCTTCCGCGACAACGCCGAGCGCGGCTACTCCGCCGAGAAGATCGTCGACACCATCCTGCGCCGCATGCCGGACTACGTGAACTACATCACCCCGCAGTTCTCGGAGACCGACGTCAACTTCCAGCGCGTACCGACGGTCGACACCTCCAACCCGTTCATCGCCCGCGACATCCCGACCCCGGACGAAAGCGTGGTCGTGATCCGCTTCCGCGATCCGGACGAGTTCGGCGTCGACTTCCCGTACCTGCTGCAGATGATCCCGAACTCGTTCATGTCCCGCTACAACACCATCGTGGTGCCGGGCGGCAAGATGAGCTACGCGATGGACCTGATCCTGACCCCGCGTATTCATCGCCTGATCCAGGAGCGCAACGGCTAAACCGCCGTCCGCGACTGGCACGAAAAAGCCCCCGCCGGTATTTGCCGCGGGGGCTTTTCTTTTGCCGCGTGCCCGGACGAGACCACTGGAGATCGGTCGCGCTATGCCGTCCCCGCGCCGCGATCGAAGTAACGGTATGTGTCACGACCGGCCGCCTTGGCCTCGTACATGGCCGCATCGGCATGGCCGATCAACCCATCGGCATCCACGGCCTGCCCCGGGAAAACGGCGATGCCGACCGACACGCCGATCTGGATCGACTCGCCGTCGATCACGAACGGCCGGGTAAGCACCTCGATCACCTTGCGGGCAACCTGACCGGCGAAGTGCGCCGCCGGCAACCCCTCGAGCAGGATCAGAAACTCGTCGCCACCCAACCGGCCGACGGTATCCTCGTGACGCAGCAGTTGCCGCAGCCGCTCGGCCACCTCGCGCAACAGCCGATCGCCCACGGCATGCCCCAACCGATCGTTGACGTCCTTGAAGAAGTCCAGATCGAGGAACAGCACCGCCATGCGACCTCCGTCCACGCCCGCACGCTCGATCGCCTGTTCGATACGGAATCGCAACGAGGCGCGGTTGGGTAGGTCCGTCAGCGCGTCGTGGTGGGCCAGGTGCCGAATCTGACGCTGCGCGGCCTTGGTCTCGGTGATGTCGTTGAAGATGTGGATGTAGTGGCTGACCCGCCCCTGGCTGTCGATCACCTGGCTGATGGTCTGCAGGGCGGTCATGCGCTCGCCCCGACGGTTGCGGTAATCCATCTCCCCTTCCCAGCTGTGATCGCGCCCCAGCCGGCTACAGATCGCATCCAGCCGCGCGCTGTCCGCTTCGTCCAGCTGAAACAGGTCGGTCATCGGCCGGCCGACCACCTCGCCGGCCTCGAAGCCGGTGATGCGGGTGAATGCCGGATTGACGCGCAGCAGACGGTGGTTGGGCGACGTGATCATGATCGCCTCGCCGGTACCATCAAACACGCTCGCGGCCAGCCGCAGCTCGCCGGCCGAATGCTCCAGCTCCTCGGACTGCTCGGTCAGCCGCTGCAGCACCGGCCGCAAGGCCCGGGCGGACAGCCAGGCGACGATGGGCAACAGCAGGAACACCAGCCCCAGTGGCCAGAGCAGGCGCATGATTACCGGCTGGTAGAACGTCCAGAACCCCGCCTCGACCAGCAGCAGGCAGCGCCCACCACCGACGGGGGTGTGGAACAGCACACCGCTCTCGCGGTCCAGATTAGGCCAGACCACGCCCGACTCGGTCGGGTCGATGCGGGAAACGCCACCGGAGAGCACGTCGCGAGCAGACGAGATCACCAGTTTGCCGCTGGCCGGATCGATGCCGACCACCCGACCGACGTCGCGATCGACGAGAAAGCCGCGAGCGGAGGGTTCCAGCGTACGAGTGCGCTGGAGCAGGTCGACCAGATTGTCAACCTCGAAGAACATCACGTCGGTCCCGACCCGGAGCCCGAGGTCATCGACGATGGGCACGATCGTCCGCCAGATGACCGTACCGTCGACCCGGACCAACTGGCTCTCGATACCGTGAAGATCCGACAGCCGCGAAAGATCCGGCATCACGCCACCGTCGCCCTGATCGACGATCACCTCACCCATCGGCCCGAGCCGCTTGATGCCGCGCAGCGCCGGCTCGCTCTCCAGCGCTTCGGCGAGACGCGGATTGGTGAACGATACCAACTGCCCGATCGGCAACTCGCCATCGACATACCGTTCCAGGTGTCGACGGATCTCGGTGCGGCTGGTGATCTGGCGGGCAATGCCCTCGTAGCGCTGCACGAGATTGTCGAGCGCAGCCCCCTGCGCCTGCACCCCCATCAGGGTGCTGCGCTCAAGACCCTCGCGGGCGGACTGATACATGGGGACGGCCGTCACCACGGCGACCAGGACACCGCTGACGAAAATGCCGAGGATGGCCAGCAACATCGCCTTGCGGCGAATCAGGCGAATGGCATTAACTTCAGTCATCTGCCGTTAGCTCCTTTTCGGCGCCGCCCGTCACGAAACGAGCGGCACGATTGGACGCGGCTTCCTTGCCACGCCTTGTATACGGGGGCGGAATTATCACAGAACCCGGCCGCCCAGACCACTATCAATTCCGCCTAACTAACGGAAATTGCAGGGAATGCGGGGGAGCGATCGACCATCAGGCTGGCAGCGTTGCACACAGCGCCGCCCTCGCGAGCGGGGCTTGGCGCCAATCAGACAGCGGCTGCCAGCGGCTCGACCGTCTGACGCTGACGCGACGGCAGGTAGTCCCACCAGGCCACAACCGGGCCGTCGGCCGCCATGGGGCGCAGGTAGCGGGCGTGCTCGGCTTCCTTGCCGGCGTTGTCGTAGTCCATGCCGTCCTTGCGGAACGAGGCGAGGATGCGCTGGCGCGAGATCTCTTCCTTGCCGTCGATCAGGCCAGGGTGGTTGCGCAGCACGAAGTCCGGCTGGAAGAAGAAATAGGTGTAATCGAAGCCGTACGGGTTGCGGGGGTGATCTTCCGGGTAGCACACGCCGAAGGCAGTCAGGAACATGGTCTCGCCGGCCCATTCGAACTTCCAGCCGGGCTTGTCGTCGACCCGCTCGAGGCAGGCGGAACCGGCCGGGTCGATGCGATTGAGCCCATCGAGCAGCAGCGCGGTGGTCTCGGCCAGTTGCTCGATCGAACGGCTGAACGAGGCAGGCAGGCGGAAGGCCAGTCCCTTGAACTTTTCCTTGCCGGCCACCGTCATGAAGCGGAACAGGTCCTCGCCAAACTGGCGCACGTTCGCCTCGAGACCGCGCGCCTCGTCGTAGTCGCGTGCCCCCCAGTACTTGCCTGACGGCGCGAAGATGCAGCGGGTCTTCTCGATCGCACCCACGAATTCGAGGTGCGTGGGCGAGTAGACCGGTACGTGGGCGGCGGCGCGGGGATAGCCGCTGCGCACCGCCTCGGCCACCTCATCACGCATGGCCTGCGCGTGCACCTCGGCCATGTGCTCGGGGAACTGAGCACCCAGCACCGCGAACAGGGTGTTGGTCAGGCTCTGCATGCTTGCCAGTCCGTTGGCCGGCAGGGAGGCCGCCATCGCCGGCAGTTCGTCGTAGAAACGCAACGTCGCGGCGAGGTCCGCCAGGCGCTCGGGCAGCATCGAGGCCGGGTAGAGCGCCCGACCGCCCTCGGACTGACAGGTCTTGAGCGCCTTGTCGGCCTGGACGTAGTAGCGGTGGGCCGTCTCGAGGATCAGGAAGGAGAGCAGCGACAGGTCGAGGTCGTCCGCCGCACGCGGGGCGTTCCAGTCACGTGAAGCAAGGGTCTCGGCCAGCCGGACGGCTGCGGCGTCATCGAGCGTGACGCCCTGTTCCGCCGCCCAGCTGCCCACCAGCCGACGACCCAGCAAAAACTGCTTCATGATGTTCATGGCACGCCCCGTTCTCTTGCTCACCCACCAACCGGCAAGTCACTGTTTTGCAAACCCAAACCAGCAACTGCCGACGCCCCGCCGCGCCGAGCGGAGCGCGCAATCTACCCGATAATCGGGCCCGGCGCAAAGCGAGGGGGAAAATCGGGGCGAATTCGTGGGCTAACCCATTGCGAAAAAACGACTTTTACCCGAGTAGGCCGGTCGGAAAATCATGCCAACCCCGCTCTCGACAGGAGAGGCTGGGGAAAAGGCGATCAGCTCGCCAGTTCACGCCACTCGCCCGGGGCGAGTTCATCGAGGCGATAGGGGCCGATGGCGACCCGAATCAGGCGCAGGGTGGGAAAGCCCACATGGGCGGTCATACGGCGCACCTGGCGATTGCGTCCCTCGCGCAGCGTGATCTGCACCCAACTGGTGGGCACGGTCTTGCGGTAGCGCACCGGCGGGTTGCGCGGCCAGAGCCAGTCGGGTTCGACGACCCGCTCGGCACCGGCAGGGCGTGTGGCGCCATCCTTGAGGGTGACCCCTCGTCGCAGGGCGGCAAGCGCCGCCTCGTCTATCTCGCCCTCGACCTGGGCGAGGTAGACCTTGGCAAGCTTGTGACGCGGGTCGGCCAGACGATTCTGCAGGCGCCCGTCATCGGTGAGCAGCAGCAAGCCCTCGCTGTCGCGGTCAAGCCGGCCGGCGGGGTAGACGCCGGGGCAATCAATCCAGTCGGCGAGCGTCGCCGCCGGGCTGTTCGGTGCGGGCGTGAACTGACTCAGGCAGTCGTAGGGCTTGTTGAAGGCAATCAGCATCAGGCGGTGCGCACAAGCGGAGCGTCCCAGGCCTCCCAGCGCTCGATCTGCGCGGGATCGGCACCGGCCTGCTCAAGCAGACCGACCAGGGCGTCGCGGTCGATGCCCTGCCACGGCTGCGGGGTATGCGCCAGCGGCAGGTCGCAGACGATCTCGGTCAGCTGTCGGGACAGACGCACCTGCGCCTCGTGCTCCTGCAACAGGCGCTGCGCCCGGGGCGCCCCGCGGAATTTCATCCCGTAGACCGCCGAGAGGTTTTCGTAGATGCCGTCGATGCAGCTGTGCTTGCGCAGCAGCCGGGCGGCGGTGCGCGGGCCGATGCCCGGCACGCCCGGGATGTTGTCCGCCACATCCCCGGTTAGCGCCAGCCAGTCGGCGATCTGCGCCGGGCGCACGCCGAATCGCCGCTCGACATCGCCGTAGGCCATCACCGAGCCGCGCATCGGGTTGTACCAGCGATCGTCCGGGCCGAGCAGCTGGGCGAGATCCTTGTCGCCGGTGACGATGGTGACCGCCCGCTCACGGTTACGCAGCCGTCCGACCAGCGTGCCGATGACGTCGTCGGCCTCGAAACCGGCGTGATCCAGCGCCCCGAAACCGGCCGCCTCGGCCAGCTCGCGACAGCGCGGGAACTGCTCCTTGAGATCGGCCGGCGTCGGCGGCCGGTGGCCCTTGTAGTCGGGGTAGATCGCCTGACGATGACCGCGACCGCAGGGGGCATCGAAGATCGCAGCGATGATCGGCGCCGGCTGGTTGGGTAGCCAGGTCGACTCGAGCAAGGCAAGAAGGTAGTCGGCGAAGCCCAGCATGGCGTTGACGGGCCGCCCCGCCCCGTCGGTGCGACCCTTGTCGTAGACGTGCCACGCCCGCCAGATCTGGGCGTGGGCGTCGATCAACCAGGCGCGCGCCTGACTCATGAGCGGTCGGCCTCTGGCATCGGATGCGGGCGATAGGTCATGCGCGCAACACCATCGGATTCCGCAGCTCGGGCCACCGCCAGCGGCAGGCGCTCGATCAGGCGCGGGTCGAACGGCTTGGGCAGAATGTACTCGGGGCCGAAAGCCATCTCGTCGAGCTCGTAGGCCGCCAGCACCGAGGCCGGCACCTCCTCGCGCGCCAGCGCCGCCAGCGCCTCGACGCAGGCGATCTTCATGTTGGGCGTGATGCTACGCGCCCGGCAATCGAGCGCGCCGCGAAAGATGAACGGGAAAGCCAGCACGTTGTTGACCTGGTTGGGGTAGTCGCTGCGTCCCGTCGCCATGATCAGGTCATCACGCACGGTGTGGGCGACCTCGGGCAGGATCTCCGGGTCGGGATTGGCCAGGGCGAACACCACCGGCTTGTCCGCCATGCTGGCGAGCATCTCCTCGCTCATCAGGTTCGGTGCCGACAGGCCGACGAAGGCATCCGCTCCGTCGAGGGCATCGGCGAGCGTGCGCGCCTCGGTCTTCGCGGCAAAGCGCCGGTGGTGCTCAGGCAGATCCTCGAGCCCCTCGTGGAGCACGCCGACACGGTCGACCACCAGCAGGTTGTTGCGCTTGAGGCCCATGTCGAGCAGCAGGTTGAGGGTCGCCGTGCCGGCCGCCCCGGCACCCACCAGCACCAGCCGCGCCTCCTCGAGGCGCTTGCCCTGCAGGCGCAGGGCATTGGTCAGGCCGGCGGCGATGATGATCGCCGTACCGTGCTGGTCGTCGTGGAAGACCGGGATGTCCATCGCCTTCTTCAACGCGGACTCGATCTCGAAGCAGCGCGGCGCGCTGATGTCCTCGAGATTGATGCCGCCGAAAGACGGCTCGAGTCGGCGGACCGTGTCGATGAAGGCCGTCGGGTTCTCGGCCTCGAGCTCGAGATCGACCACGTCAATGTCGGCGAAGCGCTTGAACAGCACGCCCTTGCCCTCCATGACCGGCTTTGAGGCCAACGGACCAAGATCGCCCAGCCCCAGGATCGCCGAGCCGTCGGAGATCACCGCGACCAGGTTGCCGCGGGCGGTGTACTGCCAGGCGGCATCCGGGTCGGCGGCGATGGCGCGCACCGGCTCGGCCACGCCCGGCGAGTAGGCGAGCGCGAGATCGCGTGCGGTCTCGGTGGGCTTGGTGATCGCCGTGGCGATCTTCCCCGGCTGCGGATGGGCGTGGTACTCGAGCGCCTCGGCGCGGCGCTTGTCGACATCGGGACGGGAGGAATCGGTCATGGGCCGGGAGCCTGGAATGGGGTTGGACGACGGGCGCTCATCTTATCAGCGCCCGCCGTGATCGTCAGGCCGAGGGTGCTCTTGCGCTACCCTGCCGACATGACCATCTCGCCACGTCGCCAAGCACGCGCATCCGTTCTCGCCCTGATACTGGGAGGATCGGCCCTGCTCAGCTGGATGGCGTGGGCCGCCACGGCCCCGCCCAACCCGCTGGCCTCGGTCGACGGCGAGAGCCGAACCATGCTGCTGGCCGGCGAGCCGTTCGTGGTCGAACTGGCCAGCACACCCGCCAGCCGCCAGCGCGGCCTAATGGGCCGTTCGCAGCTCGAAGCCGGTCACGGCATGCTGTTCCTGTATGCCGACGAAGCGCCGCGAGCGTTCTGGATGCGCAACGTGCACTTCGAACTCGACATCCTCTACCTCGACACCGACTGGCGCATCGTCGACCGGGTCGTGGCCGCCCCGCCATGCCCGAGCATGCCGTGCGGCGAATACCCGGCGGCGCAGCCGGCCCGCTACGTGCTCGAACTGCCCGCCCGCAGCAGCGACCGGCTCGGCCTGGCGGTCGGCCAGCAACTCGAGCCACCCGGGCGACTGCCCTGACCCCACGAAAAAGGCCCCGGGGTTGCCGGGGCCTGATGTTCCGCTCGGATGGGATGCCTTACTGCTGCTGCGGCAGGATCAGGATCTCGACCCGACGGTTCTGCGCACGCCCTTGCGGCGTGGAATTGGTCGCGATCGGACGGCTCTCGCCGTAGCCGATGGCCTGAACGCGCGACGAACTCACGCCGCTCTGAGCCAGGTAGCTGGCGACGCTCTGCGCGCGATTGACCGACAGGTCCTGGTTGTAGCTCGCCGAACCGGTCGAGTCGGTATGCCCCTCGACGCGCACCACGGTGTTCGGGTACTGCTGGATCGAGGCGGCGATGTCGTTCAGCGTGCGGCGGAACTGCGGTTGGATTTCGGCGCTGTCGGTCTGGAAGGTAATCGACTCAGGCGCCTGCAGGCGGATGGTGTCGCCCTGGCGTTGGACGTCAACGCCGGTGCCCTGCATGTCCTGACGAAGCTGCTGCTCCTGCTTGTCCATCTGGCGACCGATCAGGCCACCAACCGTGGCGCCGACGGCGGCACCAATCAGGGTACCGCCGGTACGGTTGCCGCTCGGCGCAATCACGTTGCCGAGAAGCGCACCGGCACCGGCGCCGACGGTCGCCCCGGTCGCGGTCTTGCGATTTTCCCCGGTGTAGGGGTTCTGGGCACAGCCGGCAGCCACTAGCGTGGCGGCAAGAACGGCAATCAGACTAAGGTGTTTCATTGTTATCACTCCTTGAGAAATGGTCAGAAATCGGATGGCGCCGCGCTTGAGACCAGCGGGCGCCGATTACCCGTTGTGACAACGCGATGCGCGACAGGTTCGCGTCCGGAGTCGCCCTTCCCTCGCCTCCGAGTCACTTGCGGCTCCCTGTTCGCATCGACAGCCCGCGGCACAAACATGCCGCGGCCCTGTCAGCGGATGGTAGTGCATTCACGCAGTCCTGACAGGAGTTGGCTCAAGTCGTCATCCTCGTGGGCGGCGCTGAACGTCACTCTCAGCCGGGAGCTTCCCCGGGGTACCGTGGGCGGGCGAATCGCCGGAACGAGCAGGCCGCGATCCGCCAGCCGATGGGCCATGGCCACGGCCCGCGAGGCCTCCCCCACGACCAGCGGCTGGATCGGCGTGGCCGAGGGCATCAGCTCGACCCCGTCAAGGACGGAAGCCGCCTCGCGGAAGGCCGCGACCAGCGACTGCAAACGCTCGCGCCGCCAGCCTTCCGACCGGACGATCGCAAGGGCCGCGCGCGAGGCCTCGGCCACCGCCGGCGGCTGGGCGGTGGTGAACAGGTAGGTCCGCGCCCGCTGCAGCAGCACCTCGAGCGGCTCGGCCGCGCCCGCCACGAAGGCCCCGGCAGTGCCGAAGGCCTTGCCCAGCGTGCCAACCCGCAACACACGCTCGCCCGGCACCAGCCCCGCCGCCTCGAAGCTGCCGCGGCCGGCCTCGCCGAGCACACCGAAGGCATGCGCCTCGTCCACCACCAGCCACGCATCGAAGCGCTCGGCCAGTTCGACCAGTTCCGCAAGCGGCGCGGCATCGCCATCCATGGAGAACACGCCGTCGGTGAGGATCAGCCGCTCGCCCTTCGCCCGCGACAGCCGTGCCTCGAGCTCGTCGAGGTCGTTGTGCCGATAGCGCGACAGGCGCGCGCCGGACAGCTGCACCGCGTCGATCAACGAGGCGTGGTTGAGCCGGTCGGCAATCACGGTATCGCCACGCCCCACCAGCGAACCGACAACGCCGAGGTTGGCCATGTAGCCAGTGGAGAACAGACGCGCTGTCGCCACGCCGAGCCACTCGGCCAGTTCTTCTTCGAGACGCTGATGCGGGGTGAAATGGCCATTGATCAGATGGGCGGCGCCGGCCCCCACCCCGTAACGCGTCGCCGCGCCGCACATCGCCTCGGCCAGCCGCGGGTCGGCCGACAGCCCGAGGTAGTCGTTACTGCAGAAGGTCAGACGATCGCGATCGTCGATACGCATCCGCGGCCCCTGCGGCGAATCGGCGACCGTCAGACGCCGGGTGAGACCGGCGTCATCCTGCCGGGCCAGCCACTGTGTCCAGTCGTGCTTTGTGATAGCGTCACCTTCATCATTAATTCCATGCGCCCGCCCCGTCGGGAGCGCCCCGAGGCCCGATTTCCATGCGTCTGCCGGTCAGCATCTTCCTGTGGACCTTCACCGCCACGGTGGTACCGCTGGTGCTGCTCGTCTGGGGTGTGACCACCTACAGCGAGCAACGGCTGCAGAAGGAGATCAGCCGCGAGGTCGACGAGAACGTCGACTCGCTGATCGGCGAGATGAGCAACCGGATGCGCTACGAGCGCGAGGTGGTCGAGGGCATCGGCCAGGCCCAGGAAATCCAGACCATGCTCAATGCCCTGATGGCCTCGGCCATGGGCATCCGCCACCCCGAATTGACCTCGATGCGCATCAACGCCAACCGGTTTCTCGCCGGGCTGCAGCGCACGATCCCCGGGCTCGGCAGTATCCGCATTCTCGATGCGGCCGGCAACACGGTCATCAAGGTCACCCTGGGGCGCGTCGCCTCGCCGGCTTTCGAAAGTCTCGGGCAGGTGAACTACGTCGAGGAAGAGTTCGATAACAACCGCTTCCTCGAGCGCCTGAAGGAACTGCCGTCCGACCAGATCAGCTTCATGACGCTGCCGCTGGCCTTCGGCGACACGCTGGAGGAACGCGAGCCCAGCACGCTTTACGCCGTGCGCCCGCTGCGCAACGTCGACGACCGTACGGCGGGGTACGTGGTGGTGAATACCTTCGGCGAGCAGCTCGACCAGATCCTGTCGTTCTCGCCGCGCCCCCGCGACGGCAAGATGATGGTGATCGAGCACAACCCGGGACACCCCGCCCGCGACGGCCTGATGCTCTACAACGACGAAACCGACCTGAGCTTCATCAGCCCGTTCGAGAACGGCGACGAACCACCGCAGCGATACGCCCAGCACATCGATGGCGGCAAGTTCTGGAAAGACGCCGTCGCGCAGTCGAACGGCGCCTACCTGGATAGCGTCGGCAAGAGCCGCTACTACTACCAGGAATACCACCCCTACCCGAACAGCCTCGCCTCCTGGTTCGTGGCGGTGAAGCTGCCCGCCAACATCACGACCGAGCCGTTCCGCGACATCCGCCTGAGCCTGTTCGGCTTCGGGCTGCTCGCTCTGGTGATGAGCCTGTTGATCGCCGGCCTGGGGGCACGCTACTTCTCGCGGCCGATCATCAACCTGTCCGAGCGGCTCAAGCGGTTCGCCGACGGCGACCGGGACGAACCCATTCCGGCCGACTCGCGCACGACCGAGGTGCAGGAACTGCAGACCTCGTTCCGCTATCTCACCGCGCAACTCGCCGAGGAGGCGCGCCGACGCAACCGTGCCGAGCGCAAGGCGCTCCAGCAGGCCAAGCTGGCCTCGATCGGCGAGATGGCCGCCGGCATCGGGCACGAGATCAACAACCCGCTCAACAACATCCTGACCCTGACACGGCTGATCGAACGGCAACTGCCGGACGACACGGGGGTGCAAACGGACATGGCCGACCTGCGCGCCGAGGCCCACCGGGCCAGCCGGATCGTGCGCGGCGTGATGAATTTCGCCCGCCAGCTGCCGCCCGAACACCGGACCGTGCGCCTGGCCGAATGGCTGCAGGAAGTGGTCGATCGCATGGAACCCGAGGCGATGGAGGCAGACGTGCACCTGGCCCTGCTCAGCGCTACGGCCCACTGCGAGGCCGAGTTCGACCCCGGGCAGATGGAGCAGGTCATCACCAACCTGATCCGCAACGCCATCCACGCAAGCCCGGTGGGCGGGCATATACTGATTCAGGCCGAATGCCTGGAAGAATCGATTCGCGTCGAGATCCGCGACGAAGGAAGCGGCCTGCCGCCGGACGTGGTCGACCAGATCTTCGACCCGTTCTTCACCACCAAGGCGGTCGATCGCGGCACGGGCCTCGGCCTGTCGATCAGCCTCGGCATCGTCCAATATCACGGCGGCGACCTCAGCCTGGAAAATCGCCGTGACGCCGGCGAACCAGGCGCCCGCGGCGTGCTCGCACGCGTCGAGCTGCCGCGGCACAAGGCCCGTCCGCGCGTCACTCATTCGAATCACGATTCCGGTCACTCGATCACGCAGTCATGACGACAGAACGCTCAAGCGACAACCCGCCCATCATCGCCTTTGTCGACGACGACGAACGCGCCTCGGACCTGTTCACCCGCTATGCGCGCACCGAGGGGCTGACGGTGCACGGCTTCCAGTCGGTCGAGGCGGCCCAGCAGTGGCTACTCGAACACCCGGTCGACCTGGTGATCTCCGACTTGAAGATGCCGGGCATGAACGGCCTGGAATTCCTCGAGTGGCTGCGCGAACGCTGGCCGAAGCTGCCGGCGATCCTGATCACCGGCTACTCGACCATCGACAACGCCATTCAGGCCTTGCGCCTGGGGGCGAGCGACTTCGTCAAGAAGCCCTACGACCCGGAAGAACTGATCGCCCTGGTGCATCGCCTGCTCGGCGACGAGGCGCCCAGTCCGGCCGAGGCGCCGGATACCAACGAACGGGCGATGATGGGGCATTCACCCGCCATCGAGGCGGTCTACCGCATCATCGACAAGATCCACGACGTGCGCATCAACGTGATGATCGAGGGCGAATCCGGGTCGGGCAAGGAGTTGGCGGCCCGGGCGACCCATGAACGTTCCGACTTTGCCCACACGCCGTACATCGTCATCGACTGCGGCGCCCTGACCGACACCCTGCTGGAAAACGAGCTGTTCGGTCACGAGAAAGGGGCGTTCACCGGCGCCACCAACAGCAAGCCGGGCCTGCTCGAGGTCGCCAGCGGCGGCACGGTCTTCCTCGACGAGATCGGCAACATCTCCGACGCGATGCAGGTCAAGCTGCTGCGCGTGGTACAGGAGCAGGAAATCACCCGCGTCGGCGGCGTGCAGAGTATTCCCATCGACGTGCGCTTCATCGTCGCGAGCAACCGCAACCTGACCGAGATGGTGCGCGAGGGGACATTCCGCCACGACCTCTACCACCGACTCAACGTGGTCCGCCTGCAGATGCCGCCCCTGCGCGATCGCCCCGACGACATCCCGGTACTGGCCCAACACTTCATCGACGAGTTCGCCGAGCGGTTCCGACGGCCGGCCACCCAGCTGACCGAACGCGCATCCAAGGCGATCCTCGACTACCCCTGGCCGGGCAACGTGCGCGAGCTCAAGAACGCCGTCGAGCGAGCCGTCGCACTCTCCGACAGCGAGGAAATCGACCTGCAGCTCGGCAGCGACGACACCGCCAGCAGCGTCTCCGATGGATCAGCCATCGATGCCGACCACCCCACTCTCGAGGTGCTCGAACGCCGTTACATCGAGAAGACCCTTGCCCACGCCGAGGGCAACCGCGAGCGGACGGCCGGCATTCTCGGCATCAACAAGTCGACCCTCTGGCGCAAGCTGCAGAGTTACGAGAAGAAGTGAGCGGTCGTGGCCGGCCGCCCGGTTCGCCACTGCAATCCACCCCGCCGAAAAATTGCAGATTGCAATCTGCAACTCCGCACCAAAACGCCGCCAAAACCATTTGTTTCAACCACTTATAAAGCTGGCACAGGGCGTGCTACAGATGGGGCGTGGACAACCACACATTAACGAGGAGTTAAGATATGCAAACCAAGCGTCGCGTATTTCTGAAGGGCAGCCTTGCTGCCAGTGCTGCTGGTCTGGCCGTTGGTGCTGGCCTGCTCTCGCCGCGTACCGTTCTGGCCTCCGAGTGGCCGACCGCTGCGTTCGATGCCACCAAGATGGACGCTGCTCTGACCGAGCTGTTCGGCTCTGGTGACGTAACCGAGTCCGGCGACGTTTCCGTCAAGGCTCCGGACATCGCTGAGAACGGTGCTGTTGTTCCGGTTACCGTCGAGTCCTCCATCGCCGAGGCCAAGAAGGTCGCCATCTTCGTTTCGAAGAACCCGACCCCGCTGGTCGCTTCTTTCGATCTGTCTGGTGCCAACCCGTTCGTCTCCACCCGTATCCGTATGGGCGAGACCGACGACGTCACCGGCGTTGTAGAGGCAGGCGGCAAGCTGTACTCCGCATCCAAGGAAGTCAAGGTAACCATCGGTGGCTGCGGCGGCTAATCGAGCCTCTGATAGACCGAAGTCATTGATTACAGACAGATAACCCAAGAGGTATAGATTATGTCTACTATCCGCATGCGCATCTCTCCGGCCGGCGACGTTCTGGACGTGAAGGCCCTGATCCGTCACCCGATGGAGTCTGGCAACCGCGAAGACAAGTCCACCGGCAAGAAGATTCCGGCCAACTACATCCAAAAGCTGATGGTCGAAGTCAACGGTGAGACCGTCATGGACGGCAACCTGTCGGAAGCCGTTTCCAAGAACCCGTACCTGAACATCAAGGTACCGGGCAAGAAGGGTGACGAGGTCAAGATCTCTTGGTCCTCCAACACCGACGAGTCCGACGAGGCTACCAAGGCTGCCTAAGGCAGGCTGACAAGCCCCGATCGAAAAAGCCCGCCTTCCGGCGGGCTTTTTTTGTGCCTGTCCAAAACACGAACGACCCGGGCCAGCTAGCCCGGTCGCGCCTCCAGCCAGAAGGTCACCGGCCCGTCGTTGACCAGCTCCACCTGCATGTCGGCACCGAATCGGCCTGTCGCCACCTTGCCCGGGTGCATGGCCTGCAACTCGGCCACGAACCGGTCGAACAGGGCCTCGGCATCACCCGGGTCGGCCGCCGGCGTGAAGCTCGGCCGGTTGCCGCGACGCGTATCCGCCGCGAGCGTGAACTGGGGCACCGCGAGCACCCCACCCACGACATCACGGACCGAACGGTTCATTCGCCCCTCGTCGTCCGGGAATACCCGGTAATTGAGGACACGCTCGGCAAGCCGTTTCGCCTGAGGCGAACCATCACCCTGGCCCACCCCCACCAGGCAGACCAATCCCGGACCGATCTCACCAATGACGTCGTCGTCGACGCGAACCGCGCCATGACGGGCACGCTGAATCAGTGCGATCACGCCCCACCTCCACTGCGGCGCTGCCAGTCGTCGGCGAACCGGTCGGTGGCTCGCACGAGCGCATCCACGATGCCGGGCTCGCTGGCCGCATGGCCGGCATCGTCGATCACCTCGAGGCCGGCTGCCGGCCAACGCTCCTTCAAGGCGAAGGCCTGGTCGATCGGGCAGACCATGTCGTAGCGGCCATGGACGATGTGCCCGGGAATATCCGCCAGCGACTCCATTCCCTCGAGCAAGGGACGTTCGAGGAAGGAGTCATGGCTGAAGTAATGGTTCTCGATGCGAGCGATCGACAAAGCGTGGTGCGCGTTTGCGAAATAGTCGACCACGGCAGGTTCCGGGCGCAGGGTGGCGCAGCGACCCTCCCAGACCGACCAGGCACGGGCGGCATTCAGGCGGGCGATCTCGTCCTGTCCATTGAGGCGCCGATGATAGGCGGCGACCAGGTCATCGCGCTCGTGCTCCGGGATCGGCTCGAGGTAGTCCTCCCAGTAATCGGGAAAGACGTGGCTCGCCCCGTCCTGATAGAACCAGCGGATATCCTGCTCGCGGCAGAGAAAAATGCCACGAAGGATCAGGCCGGTCACGCGCTCGGGATGAGCCTGCGCATAGGCGAGCGCCAAGGTCGACCCCCAGGAGCCGCCGAACACCAGCCAGCGCTCGATCTCGAGTGCCTCGCGGATCCGCTCGAGATCAGCGATCAGATCGGGCGTGGTATTCGCCTCCAGCCCGGCGTGCGGCGTTGAGCCGCCGGCACCACGCTGGTCGGGAAGAATCACCCGGTAGCGGTCGGGATCGAAGAAACGACGATGCATCGGCGTGCAGCCGGCACCCGGACCACCGTGCAGGAACAGCGCGGGAATGCCGTCGAGCCGTCCGCACTCCTCGACATGAAGCACGTGCCCGTCGCCGACCGGGAAGCTGTGATTGAGCAGGGATTCGACTGGCGGATAGAGCGTGCGCATGTGGACCGACCTCGTGAGCGGTTGGTGGTATCCGATCGCCGCGGCAACCGCAGCGCGCCCAGTGTAGCGCGTCTGTCCGTGACTGCCCTGTGAGACAGCGGCGAGGCTGGCGGCGTGCCCCCGCCTGGTGCACCCCACCACATAATCAACTCCGTTACATCGCGACATCACGCCATTCGGCGCCATGGTGCGCTTATTGCTTGGCAGGTCGTGAAATTCACCGGAGGTAAGCCCATGTCACAACGCGAAGAGATGCGATCCCTGATCGAGTTGAAACGAGCGCTGGAACGCGACATGGGCATCACCATCGACATGGACCGCTTCGGGGTGAAGCAGCGCCTGCTGCGGCTGGCTCAGGCCAGCGGCAATCCGGACGTGGCGGCCTTGGTCCGCCGCCTCGAGACTCCCGACGCGCCGGAATCCACACCCGACGAAGGCGAGACCCGGCGCATCCGCGGCTACTACCGGGGACGACCAATCTTCGACGAATAACGCAACGACTGGCCGTGGGCAACGCACGGGGGGCTGGTAAGATGACGCCCCCATTAACCAAACGCGTCCGCCGCATGCACGCCATCGTCGAGAACCAACCCGTCACGGATGCCATCGCCAGTCGCGCCGGCTGGATCACGCCGGGCCGCGGCCTGCAGAAACAGGTCGCCCGGGCGGTAATGCACTACCAGATGCTGCACCACGGCGACCGGGTGCTGCTGGGCCTGTCGGGTGGCAAGGACTCCCTCTCGCTGCTGCATATCCTGCGGCACATCCAGCGCCGCGCGCCGATCGACTTTGAACTGGCCGCCATCACCGTCGACCCGATGGTGCCCGGCTTCGACCCCGGCCCGATGAGTGACTACCTCGCTGAGCTGGGCGTACGCCACTACCGCGTCCGCGAGGACATCGTCGGACTGGCCGAGGAGCACATGAGCGGCGATTCCTACTGCTCGTTCTGCTCACGGCTCAAGCGCGGCCTGATCTACCGGCTGGCGCGAGACAAGGGCTTCAACGTGCTGGCGCTGGCCCAGCACCTCGACGACCTGGCCGAGAGCTTCCTGATGAGCGCCTTCCATGGAGGCAAGCTCAACACCATGAAGGCCCACTACCTCAACGATGCCGGTGACGTGCGCATCATCCGACCGCTGGTCGACGTGCGCGAATCGGCTCTGACCGACTTCGCCCGCCGCAACGCCCTGCCGGTCATCCCGGACAACTGCCCGGCCTGTTTCGCCATGCCCACCCAGCGCGAGCACTTCAAGACGCTGCTGGCGAACGAGGAACAGGGCAACGGCCAGCTGTTCCACTCGCTCAAGTCGGCCATGGCACCGTTGGTTGCCGACGGGCTCGACCGCGCCGTCGACCACGCGCTGGCACACGCTCGCCCGCTGCCGGCGGAACGCACCTCGTGAACGATTCGGGCAAGGCTCGAGCGCGCCCATTGCGGGGCCGACTTCGCCTGGCGCTCGCCCGCAGCCTGCTGTGGTCCCTCGGCCGGCTCTCGCTGAGCAACGCGCAGCGACTGGGCCGCCTGCTGGGACGAAGCTTCTGGCTCGCCAACAGCAAGACACGCCGAATCGTCGAGGACAACCTGGCGCGATGCCTCCCGGATCTGGGAGCCGACGAACGAGAAAAGCTGGCACGACGGACGCTGATCGAGACGGGCATGGGACTGATCGAGACCGCCCCCGTCTGGAACTGGAACCGCGAAAAGGTCGACGCGGTAGTCAAGGGCATGCCCGGCTTCGAGGCGATCGAGCAAGCCATCGAGGCAGGACGAGGAGCGATCCTGCTCGCACCGCACATGGGCAACTGGGAGCTCGGTGGGCTGGCAACGGCCGCGCGGACCCGGACGACCATCATGTACCGCCCGCCCCGCGAGCCGGCGCTCGAATCGCTGCTGAACGAGGCACGGTCGCGCTTCGGGGCCGACATGGCCCCCGCCAACCTGCGCGGCGTACGTCAGGCGCTGCGGGCCCTCAAGCGCGGCGAGCTGGTGGCCATCCTCCCCGACCAGGCGCCTCGGAAGGGCGAAGGCGTGCTGGCCCCCTTCTTCGGTCACCCGGCACTGACCATGACGCTCATCCGGACGCTCTCGCGCCGCACCGGCGCGCCGGCGTTCACCGGCTGGGCCGAGCGCCTGCCCGATGCGGCGGGCTTTCGCATCCACTATGCCCCCGCCACCGAGCCCGTCGACGCCGACGACCCCGACGAGGCCGCCGCGGCACTTAACCGTGAGGTTGAACGAGTCGTCCGCGAGAAGCCGGAACAGTACCAGTGGACCTACCGCCGCTTCCGTCGCCAGTCGAGCGGCCGGGCCCGGCGTTTGCAGCAGGGCGAGTGAGCCGGCCCCACCGGCTCAGTGACGATACCGGTCCTCGTCCCCCGGCGGGGTGGTCTTGAAGTACTTGAGCGACCACATCAGCTGGACCGGATCCTCGCGGACCATGGTCTCGATCACCCGATTGATGGCCGTCGCCGCTTCGCGATCGGCCGTCGCGGGGAGCGTGACCGGCTCGAACAGCCGTAGGCGGTAGCGCCCCGTCTGTTCGTCGAGCTGACCGATCACAGGGTAGACCGGCCGCCGGGTCGCCTTCGCGATCTTGCCCGCCAGCGGCAGGGTCGCCTTCTCCACGCCGAAGAACGGCGCGAACACCCCATGGGTCGCGCCCAGATCCTCGTCGGCGATATAGAAGAAGCTCTTGCCCTCGCGCAGGGCGCGCATGTGCGGCTTCATGCCGCGGTCGCGCGGCTGGATCAGGGTGCCGTGGCGGCTGCGCATGCCGGCGAACCACCAGTCGAGCACCGGGTTCTTCGCGAACGGCTTGTAGATGGTCGAGCCGGGCACGGTCTCGGCCAGCATGGCCGCCGCCCATTCCAGCCCGACGCTGTGCACGGTGAGGATCACGCCCGGCTCGGCCCACAGTCGCTCCAGCAACGCCTCGTCGACGATCTCCGCCTCTTCGGTCAGCTCACCGCGACGGGCACGATGCAGGCGGCCGAGATCGAGCAATGCCAGCACATGCAGCACCAGGTGGCGCTCGAGCCAGCGCGCACGGGTCGCTTCGCTCTCCTCGGGGAAACACAGCGCGAGGTTGGTCGCCATGATGCCGACACGGCGCGGATTGACGCGCCGGTAGACCCGCGCCAGCCCGCGCGCCAGGCGCCAGCGCAGGCGATGCCCGACGAACGAGAGCAGCCACAAGAGCCCCAGCCCCAGCCACGTCGGCCAGTGCTGCGGCGCGAGGAAGGACCAGCGAAAGCGCCGGAAGACAGCGGTCGCGGACAGGTCGCTCATCGGCGCCAGAACATCGGCAACAGGATGGCGAGCACCGTGAAGATCTCGAGGCGCCCGAGGATCATCGCCAGCATCGCGATCCACAGCACGGTGGTCGACTCGCCGGCGAAATTGCTGGCGACCGAGCCGATGCCCGGGCCGAGGTTGGTCAGCGTCGCCAGCACCGCGCCCAGGGCCGAGGTCAGGTCCATGCCGGTGAACAGCATGGCGAAGAAGAACACCACGAAGGTGAACATCCATGCCGCGAAGAAGGCCCACACCGCCGCGATCACGCTCGGGTCGAGCGGCCGGCCGCCGAGGCGGATGACGAAGGCGGCGTGCGGATGGACCAGGCGGCGCACCTCGTTGAGCCCCTGCCGGCCGAGCAGCATCACCCGCACCGACTTCATCCCGCCGGTGGTCGAACCGGCACAGCCGCCGATGATCGCCGTGAACACCAGCAGCAGCATCAGGAACGCGCCCCACTGGGTATGGTCCGCCGCGGTATAGCCCGTCGTGGTGGCGAACGAGACCAGGTTGAACAGCACGTGGCGCAGGTCGGCAAGCCAGCTGCCCTCGGGCAGGTGGACCAGGAAGAAGGCGACCGCCAACACCGCCACGGCTGCCATCCAGAGAAAATAGAAACGCACCTCGGCGCTGTTGAAGTACCCCTGCAGCGTGCCGCGACGCAGCGCGATGAAGTGCAGTGCCATCGGGGTCGCACCGAGAATCATGAACACCATGGCGGTCACTTCCATGGTGGGATTGTCGAAGTGACCGAAACTGGCGTCGTGGGTCGAGAACCCGCCGGTGGCCACGGTGGTGAAGGCATGGCTGACGGCATCGAACCAGGTCATGCCCTCGATCTTGTAGACCAGCGCACACAGCACCGTAATGCCGGTGTAGACCAGCCACAGCGCCTTGGCGGTTTCGGAGATACGACCGGACAGGCGCGAGTCCTTGATCGGCCCGGTCATCTCGCTCTTGTAGAGCTGCATGCCGCCAACGCCCAGCAGCGGCAGGAAGGCGACCACCAGCACGATGATCCCGAGACCGCCCAGCCACTGCAGCTGCTGGCGATAGAACAACAGCGAACGCGGCAGCTCGTCCAGCCCCGTGATCACGGTCGCCCCGGTGGTGGTAATGCCCGAGACCGACTCGAACACCGCCTGCGAGAAGCTCAGCCCCAGCTCGGGCTGCAGATAGATCGGCGTCGCCCCGATCAACCCCAGCACGACCCAGAACGACACCACGATCAACAGCCCGTCGCGCAACTTCATCTCGCGCCGGTACTGGCGCGTCAGACCCCAGAACACCCCGCCGATCGAGACGCTGATGACGAAGCTGAGGACGAACGGGGTCAGGTCGGCATCGCCCATCAGCCAGCCGACGAACCACGGCGGCACGAAGGCCAGGCCGAACACCATCAGCAGGATGCCGAGAATGCGGATGACGATCAGTAGTTGCATCGGGTGCCCGTACCGTCCGCCCTAGAAGAAGCCGAAGCCGACCGAGAACAGCTGCTCGATCTCGCCGATGCGGCGCTTGTCGGTCAGGAACAGCACCACGTGGTCGTCCGACTGGATCACCGTGTCGTGGTGGGCGATCAGGAGTTCGTCGTCGCGCAGGATCGCGCCGATGGTGGTGCCGCGCGGCAGATCGAGCGCCTCGATGCGCCGACCCACCACACGCGAGGTGCTCTCGTCACCGCGGGCAATGATCTCGATCGCCTCGGCCGCGCCACGGCGCAGCGAGTGGACGCTGACCATGTCGCCGCGACGCAGGTGGGTCAGGACCTCGCCGATGGTGATCTGGTGCGGCGAGAGGGCGATGTCGATGGTGCCCATCTCGATCAGGTCGACGTACTCGGTGCGGTTGACGATGCACATCGCCCGCCGGGCCCCCAGCCGCTTGGCGAGCATCGAGGCGAGGATGTTGTCCTCGTCGTCGTTGGTCAGGGCGAGGAACACGTCCATGTCCTCGATGTTCTCCTCCTCGAGCAGCTCGGTGTCCGAGGCACTCCCGGAGAGCACGATGCTGCGATCGAGCGAGGCGGACAGCTCGCGTGCCCGGCGCGGATTGTGGCTGATCAGCTTGACCTGGTACTCGTCCTCCAGGCGGGCGGCCAGCGCGCCACCGACATTGCCGCCCCCAGCGATCATGATGCGCTGATAGGGCTTGTCCAGGGGACGCATCACGCTCATCACGCGGCGGATGTCGGCGCCGGCGCGGGCGAGGAAGAACACCTCGTCGCCGGCGAGCAGGCGCGTGTCGCCCTCGGGCGGCACCGAGGTCTCGTGGCGATAGATCGCCGCCACGCGGGCCTCGATGCCGGGCAGAAGCTCGCGCAGGCGGTGGATGGGCTCGCCCACCATCGGCCCGCCGCGATCGACCTCCATGCCGATCAGCAAAAGCTTGCCGTCGCCGAACTCGCGCACCTGCAGCGCGTCCGGGTACTCGATCAGGCGGGCGATGTAGTTCTTGATCAGCCGTTCGGGGCTGATGATGAAATCGACCGGGATGGCAGCGTTGTCGAACAGAGCCGGGTGATCCTGGTAGTCGGTCGCCCGGATCCGCGCGATCTTGGTGGGCGTGTGGAACAGCGTCCACGCCACCTGGCACGCCAGCATGTTGGTCTCGTCGGACTGCGTCACCGCGATCAGGATGTCGGCATCGGCCGCGCCGGCCTCCGCCAGCACGCTGGGGCGGGAACCCAAACCCGTGACCGTGCGGATGTCGAGGCGCTCCTGCAGCCAGTTGAGCGAATCGGCGTCGGTGTCGACCACCGTGACCGAGTTGTTGGTCTCGTTGGCCAGCGCGGTGGCGACCGAGCCGCCAACCTGCCCCGCGCCGAGAACGATTACCTTCATCGAGTCACCTGTACTGGCTTGGTCCGCAGGGCGGTCACGAGTTCGTCCCCGACGCGCGCTCGCTGGCCTGGATGCCCAGCGACTTGAGTTTGCGATAGAGGTTGGTGCGCTCCATGCCGGTGCGACGCGAGAGCTCGGTCATCGAGCCCTCGACGTTCTTCAGTTGCGCGAGCAGGTAGCGTCGCTCGAACTCGTCGCGCGCCTCACGCAGCGGCAGATCGAGGTTCAGCGACACCAGCGCAGGCCCGTTGTCGGCATCGGCCTCGTCCACCGGCGCAAGGCCCAGCGCGCGCTGCACTTCCTGCTCGTCGATCACCTCGCCGCTGCCGAGGATCAGCAGGCGCTGCACCAGGTTCTTCAGCTCGCGGACGTTACCGGACCAGTGGTGATAGCGCAGCAGGTTGCGCGCACCGATGGTCAGGTCGCGCCGCGGCAACCCCTCAACGGTGTGCGCGGTATCCAGGTAATGGGCGAGCAGCACCGGGATATCCTCCGGGTGCTCCCGCAGCGGCTCGATGTGCACCGGGACCACCGACAGGTGGTAGTAGAGGTCCTCGCGGAAGTTGCCGGCACGCACCTCGGCCTCGAGATCCTTGCGCGTGGCGGCGATCACGCGCACGTCGACGCGCACCGGCTCGTTGCCGCCGACGCGGAAGAACGACTGGCTCTCCAGCGCCGAGATCAGCTGCATCTGGGTCTGCTCGTCCATGTCCGCCGCCTCGGCGATGAACAGCGTGCCGCCGTTGGCCTGCTCGAGCAGGCCGTAACGGATCCGTCCCTCCTCCTCGGCGCCAAACAGCTCCACGGCGGCATTCTGCCGGCCGGAGACCGCGCTGCCGCCGGTGTCGACGAACGGGAAATGCCGGCGGGCCGAATGCCGGTGGATGAACCGGGCCAGCGCCTGCTTGCCGGTGCCGGGCTCGCCGGAGATCAGCACCCAGGCGTCGTGGCTGGCGATCTTCTTCGCCTGCTCGCGCAGCTCCTGCATGTACTCGGAGTCGCCGATCAAGTCGAGCGGGTCGATCTCGCCACGCTTGAGTGCCGCGTTCTCCTGCGCCAGACGGCGATTGTCGAGCGCGTGCTCGATCAACAGCAGGAGCTTGTCCAGCGAAATGGGCTTCTCGATGAAGTCGAAGGCACCCAGCCGGGTCGCCTCGACCGCGGTCTCCACCGTGCCGTGGCCGGACATCATGATCACCGGCCAGACCAGCTGGTCGTGTTCGTGCCATTCCCGTAGCAGGCCGATGCCGTCGGTACCCGGCATCCAGATATCCAGCAGGATCAGGTCCGGGCGCCGCACGGCGATCGAGGCGCGCGCCTCGACCGCGTCGGCCGCACTGCTGACGGTGAATCCCTCGTCTTCCAGAACGTCAACCAGCAGATTGCGGATCTCGCTCTCGTCATCGACGACCAGGATGTGTCCGATACTCATTCGTCAGGAAATTCCCGTTTTTCCGTTGGGTTCGCTGCTCTGCGCCTGGCAGCGCCCCGATTCCAAGGGTAGGCGAATCGTAACGCGTGCACCGTGATTGGCAAGCCGCTGTCCGGCCTCGCTGTCGTCCACCGTGGGCTGCTCGGCGGCATTCCACGCGTGAACGGCCCCGGCATGCTCTTCGACGATCTTCTTGACGATGGCGAGCCCAAGCCCCGACCCCTTGGGACGGGTGGTCGCGTAGGGCTCGAACAGCCGATCGAGCATTTCCGCCGGGAAGCCAGGGCCGTTATCCGCGACCATCAGTTCAGCCAGGCAGTGACCCGCTTCGCCGACGACGCGCAACTCGACCAGCACCAGCGGCTCACCGGCCTCCGTGCCCCGCTCATGCAGGGCCTGACTCGCGTTGCGGATCAGGTTGTGCAGCAATTGCCGCAGCCGGTTGGCATCGCCCTCGATCCAGACGGGTTCCGCGACCTCGGCCACATAGCGCACCTTCACGCTGGTATTGCCACGATAGAGCTCGACGGTCTGTCCTGCCAACTCGCGCAGGTCAAGCCGCTCGAGCTCCGCGCGGGGGCTGCGGGCGTACTCCGCGAACTCGTTGACCATCTGCTTCATCGCATCGACCTGGGCGATGATGGTCGACGTCGCCCGGTCGAGGATCGGCGCGTGCCCTTCGTCAAGCTGCGGCAGGATCCGCCGGCGCAGGCGCTCGGCCGACAGGCCGATCGGTGTCAGCGGGTTCTTGATCTCGTGCGCCAGTCGGCGAGCGACCTCCGACCAGGCCGCATCACGCTGCGCCTGGATCAGGGCGGTGACGTCCTCGAGCACCATCACGTAGCCACCGGCCTCCACGTCGCCGTCGGGCGGCAGGGCGGCCAGCCTGGCAAGCAGGACCTTGCGGCCACTGCCGTTCATGATGCGCACCTGCGCCTCGATGGTCTCTCCCGGCGGCGGCCCTGCCGCGCCCAGCCGGTCGAGGAACGCCTCGCACAGGGGCAGCAGAGAGGCGTGCTCGCGGCAGACCTCCTGCAGGGAGCCCTCGAACAGTTCGTCGGACGATACACCGAGTATCTGCTGGGCGGCCGAGTTGCCGCTGATGATCCGGCCATCGTAGGAAAGCGTCAGCACGCCGGACGACAGGTGCTGGATGACGGTGTCGAGATAGTCGCGCTCCTTGTCCGCCAGCTCCTGGAGCTCGCGCATGACCTCGTGGGCGCGGCGCACCCGAGCGGTCATGGTGTTGAACGACTGGACCAGCTGGCCGAGATCGTCGCGACGGTCGACCGGCAGACGCAGGCTGTAGTCGCCCTCGGCAACTGCGCGGGTCCCGGCTGCCAGTTCGCGGATCGGGCTGAGAAGTCGGCGCGCGGCGAGAAACGCGAGCCACACGGCAGTAAGCAAGGAGAGCAGTAGCGCGAGCGTCAGGGCAAGAGTGAACGTCTGCTTGAGCGAGCTGTGCAGATAGACGAGCTCCCGGTAGTCGTTGTAGGCGGCCTGCACGCCCTTGGAGAGCTCGTTGGCCTCGTCGGGCACGTCGTAGAGGGCCTGGAGCACGCGCTTGCCGCCGTCGCTGGTCAGCCCCGCCTCCATCGGCACCACGACCCGGATCTGCAGGTTGCCGTCACCACCGGGATCGAGCCCGATGAAGTCGCGCCCGGAACGCGCATGAGCCAGGGCGGTCTCGTCCGCCCGAGCCGGCACGATGCTGGTGGCATCGTCCGACGACGAGGCGACGATCAGATTGCGTTGGCCGAGGATGGTCATTTCCTCCGCGCCGGTGGTCCGGCGCACCTCGGCAAGCTCGAGCGCGACCAGTTCCGAGGCGCCGTCGCTCAGCTCCTCGGCGGCCCGCTTGGTCTCGTCCAGCGCCTGGCGCATGCGACCGTCGAAGGCCATCTGCGAGAGCGACAGGGCATCGGTCATCGCCTGCTCGACCTGCACATCGAACCACGAATCGATGCCGCGCTGGACGAACGTCAGCGAAAAGTAGAAGACGATCGCGACCGGCACCAGGGCCAGGGCAACGAAGGTCACCACCAGCCGGGCGGTCAGTCGCGCCCCCGGCGCGCCCCGGCGGTAGTCACGAATCAGTCGGACGATGTGCCACAGGACCACCAGGGCGAGGAACAGCAGCCCCACCGCGCTGATGCCCAGCAGCGCGAGGAACAGCCCCTCGGGCTGATCGACGGCCCGCAGCGAGTCGGAGACGAGATACAGGAGCACCAGCAGCAGCACCACGACCATGCCGCTGATGGGCGCAATCGCCCGACGCACCCAGCGCTGCAATCGACGTCCCACCCCGATCATCGCCTCGCCTCCGAAAGCCCCCACAGGAACCAGTCGCTGTCGAGATCCCAGTCCTCGCGCACCAGCGCCGGCACCCGGAGCGGCAGGGGCAGCTTGTTGATGTCCAGCTTGACCCGCAGCTTGCCGAGCACGCGCGACTCGCCGGTCAGCGTCTCCGACGAACCCAGCCGCCAGGCGCGGATGCGCGAGAGCGACTCGACCGCACCAGCCAGTTTCGAGAACGTGTGTGTCTCGCGCCCGGTCAGATCCGTCACCATCCAGGTACGCGACAGGGCATGATATTCGAGACGCAAGGCGCGCTGATCCGAGAGCAGGCGACGGTCCCATAGCCACTCACGCGGAGCGACCAGCTCGACCTCGACCACCAGATTCAGCGCGATGGAGTTGCGTAGCGCCTCGATCACCTCGGTGCCCAGATGCACCTCGAGGTCCGCGTCGAGGAACACGGCGTGCTCGCGCACCTCGGCATGCACGTCGATCACGCGGGTTTCCGCGCCCGCCGTCCCGCATGCGACGCCGAGACCGGCGACGAGCGCCAGCAGCCAGCGGAGCAGCGGGCCGCGGGCGCGACTCATCCCGCCTCCGACCGTTTTTCCAGCACGGCGTAGTAAAAACCGTCCGGGCCATCGACCTCGGGGAACAGCTGCCGCCCCACGGCCTGCGGCTCGCCCCAGTCGACGTCCATTGGCACGGCGATGGCGTCCGGATGAGCCTGAAGGAACGCCTCGACCTGCTCGACGTTTTCGCGCTTGAGGATCGAGCAGGTCGCGTAGACGAGCCGGCCGCCGGGGCGCAGCAACCCCCAGAGGCGTTCGAGGATCTCGCGCTGGCGCTTCACCAGCGCATCTAGGTCATCGGGGCGACGCAGGCGCTTGATGTCCGGGTGACGCCGGATCACACCGGTGGCCGAACAGGGCACGTCGGCAAGAATCCGATCAAAGGAGTTCGGCGGGTCGATCGACTGGGAGGTCAGGTCGGCGCAGACGAGCTCGGCGAAGCGTCCGGCCCGCTCGAGGTTGTCCTGCACGCGCGCCAGCCGGGTAACGTCGATGTCGACGGCGGTCATGGCCACCGACGGCTCGCTGTCCAGCATGGCCAGCGTCTTGCCGCCGGGCGCGCAACAGGCGTCGAGCACCCGCTGCCCAGGGGCCAGATCCATCAGGTCGACGACCAGCTGCGCCGCCTCGTCCTGCACCGACACCACGCCTTGGTGGAAACCGGGCAGACGCTCGACGTCCAGAGGCGACGCCAGGGCGACACCATGGGAGGCGTGGCGGGTGGCCGAGGCAGCCACCGACTGCTCGGCGAGGCGCTCGAGATAGGCCGAAACGCTCTCTTCGACGGCGCTGACGCGCAGTGTCATGGGCGGGTGCGTCGCCAGCCGCTCGCCCAGCTCGACGGCCCGCTCCTCGCCCCAGTCCTTGGACAGCATGCCGAACAGCCAGTCCGGCAATCGGGCCCGCACGGCCGGCGGGGCTTCCGGCAACGGCGTCTCGCCGGCCTGGACCTGCCGGACCGCCCGACGCAGCACCGCGTTGACCAGGCCCGTGGCCCAGTTGTGATTCAGCTCGCGGGCAGCGTGCACGGCGGCGTTGACCACCCGCGACGGTTCGCGCTTGGAACCGGTCAGGCGCTCCAGGCCGACCAGCAGCAGCATGCCCACCTCGGCAGCCCGGGGATTGAGCGGTCGGTCGAGCAACTGATCACGCCACCAGGCGAGCTGCTCGTAATGACGCAACACCTCGTAGCTCATCGCCTGAATCACGCTGCGGTGCGCAGCCTGGGCGCGCCCGGTCAGATCGGGCAACACATGGTCGAGCGAGCGGCCCTGCTGCACCACCTGCAACAGCCCCTCGGCCACCAGCGCCTCGGGCGAGCGGGCGCGGCCTCCGCCAGCGGGAGGACGACGCCGTCGCTGCCGATCACGCCCCGGCTCCCGGCGCTCCCCCTTCGACTGCTCGACATCTCCGCTATTCGCCAAGCCGCACCCCCTCCAGAGACCGTCCACGCGCGAAATCCGCCGCGGCGATCGGTCGGCCGCCCGCCCGCTGTACGCGGGTCAACTCGAGGCCGCCACGCCCCGTCTGGACGACGATACCGTCTGCCGTGACCGCGACAACTTCGCCCGGCGTCACGCCATCACTGCCATCGGCAAGGCGCGCACCCCAAAGGCGCAGCGGCTGACCCTCGAGCATCGTCTGAGCGACCGGCCAGGGATTGAAAGCGCGCACCCGACGCTCGATCAGCTCGGCCGGCTCGCGCCAGTCGACGCGCCCTTCCGCCTTGGCGAGCTTGGCGGCATAGCAGCTCTCCGCGTCATCCTGCGGCTCCGGCGCGCCTTCACCGCGCACGATGCGCGGCAATGCCTCGATCAGTGCCGTGGCACCCAGGGGCGCAAGCCGGTCGTGCAGGGTGGCGGCCGTGTCGTCGGCGTGGATCGGTTCGGGCAGCTTGTGCCACATCGGTCCCGTATCCAGCCCGGCCTCCATCTGCATGATGGTGATGCCGGTCTCGGTATCACCCGCCTCGATGGCACGGTTGATCGGTGCCGCACCCCGCCAGCGCGGCAGCAGCGAGGCGTGGATGTTGATCGCGCCGAGGCGCGGCAGGTCGAGCACGCTCTGTGGCAGGATCAGCCCGTAGGCGGCAACGACCAGCAGATCGGGGCGATACTCGGCCAGACGGGCCTGGGCATCCTCGTCGCGCAGCGAGAGCGGCTGCTCCACCGGTAGGTCGAGCCCGAGCGCAGCCTGTTTGACCGGCGAGGCGGTAAGCTTCTTGCCACGTCCCGCCGGTCGATCCGGCTGGGTGTAGGCGGCGACCAGTTCGACGGGTTCGCCGGCGACCTCGTCGAGGCGCGCCAAGGCCTCCAGCGCGGGCACGGCGAAGTCCGGCGTCCCGCAGTAAACGACACGAAGGGTCATACGCGCTCCCGGCGCGCGGCCTTCTGCATCTTCTTGCGAATGCGCTGCTGCTTGAGCGGCGAGAGATAGTCGATGAACAGGCGCCCCTCGAGGTGATCGAGCTCATGCTGAAAGCAGATCGCCAGCAGCCCCTCCAGGTCCTGCTCGAAGGTCTTGCCTTTCGCGTCCTGGGCGCGCACGCGGATCCGCTCGGCCCGGGCGATGGTCTCGTTGATGCCGGGAATCGACAGGCAGCCCTCCTCCGACTCGACCGTGCCCTCGCGGGCGAGGATCTCCGGGTTGACGAACGCCAAGGCACCGCTGCGATCCTCGCTCACGTCGGCAACGAACAGCCGGCGGTGCTCGTCGATCTGCGTGGCAGCGAGACCGATGCCACGCTCCTGATACATGGTCTCGAACATGTCGTCGACCAGCTCGGCCAGTGCCGGCTCGAAGGAGTCGACTGGACGGGCGATCTCGCGCAGTCGCTCGTCGGGGTAGATGAGGATGTCTCGCAGACTCATACGTCAATCACCGGAAAAGGGGGCAGCATCGCCCCGATGCCGACTGGACGGTAGGGGCGAAATCTTTTACAACAAGCCATATTTGGGGATACATTGTACGCCAGCACTCGGCAGAACCCAGATGCATGTCGACAATCATGGGGGACAACCCGCCGCCGGGTTGCTCTCGACCGGATACCAAGGACGTTGTAACGATGAGATCGACCAAAGGACTCCCCCTGGCACTCGCGCTCGCGGGCCTCGTGCCGTTCACCGCAATCCTTTCAGGCTGCGCCGGCATCGACGAAGACGATGTCATCAACCCGCGAGAGCCCCACGCGGCCGAGGCCTTGCCGTTGGGCGCCGAGCGCGGCCCGGTCAAGCGCACGCTGACCGCCGAGGAAACCCGCGACCAATTCCGCGACCTCTCCGCCAAGGATTACGTGGTCAAGGAAGGCGACACCCTCTGGTCGATCGCCAACCACTTCCTCAAGGACCCGTACTACTGGCCGGAGATCTGGTACGCCAACCCGGACATCGCCAACCCGCACCGCATCTACCCGGGCGACCACATCAGCATCGTGTTCGTCGGCGACCGGCCGCGGCTGGCCGTGGGCCTGCGCCCGCACATCCGCTACGAGGCGCTACCGCCGGCCGTTTCCGCCGTACCGCTCGAGCTGGTGCGCCCGTTCCTCAGCTACGACCAGGTGCTGAACGAGGAGGACTTCGAAGCCGCCCCGTACATCCTGGCCAATCGCGAAGGGTCGTTGAACGCGAGCACCGGTGACACCATCTACGCCCGGCCTGGCCTCGACGGCGAACGACAGCATTTCGCCGTGGTGGAACAGGGCAAGGAGTTGCGTGACGGTCGCACCGACGAACTGCTGGGCTACCGCGCCATCTTCAAGGGTGAAGCCAGCCTGATCGAGGCCGGCGATCCGGCCACGCTGGAACTGCGCGACACGGTGCGCGAAGTCGAGGCGGGCAACCGCCTGGTCGAAATGACGCCGGAGGCCTTCACCAGCGACGTCGCCCCGCAGATCCCGGCGTTCCCGATCGATGCCCGCATCATCCTGCTGCCGGACGCGATCACACAGGTCGGCAACCAGCAGGTGATCATCATCGACCGCGGCGCGGAGGCTGGGGTCTCCGCAGGCGACCTGCTGCAGATCAGCAAGCGCGGGCGCGTCGTCGAGGATCGCTTCGCGCCAAAGGAAACCACCGAAAACGGTCGCGAGGCCATGCATGGCCCAGCCGTCCGCCTGCCGGACTACCCGATCGGCACCGCCATGGTCTTCCGTGTCTACGAGCGGGTCAGCTACGCGCTGGTGATCCAGGCCAGCAAGCCGGTCCATGCCGGCGACCTGGCGCAGACCCCGACGCAGGACAACAGTCGCTGACGGGTGCCTGTCGCGCCAGCCCCCACCGGAAGCGAGTCTCCGCACGCCGCGCTGATCGAACTGCTCTCGATCCGCGGCATGGGACCACGGCGGCTCGACTCGCTGTTGTCGCACTTCGACTCGCCCCGCCAGGCCCTGGATGCCCCGCGGGACGAGTGGCAGCGCGCCGGCCTGCCGGTGGGACTGACCCAGTCCCGACCGGACCCCGAACGCAGCGCGGCCATCCGTGACTGGCTCGACGCCGACCCCACGCATCACCTGGTGGCCCGCGGCGAACCGGGCTTCCCCGACGCCCTGAACGACCTGCCCGATGCGCCGGCGGCGCTGTTTGCCCGCGGTCGGCTTGCCGCCCTGCGTGAACCGCAAGTGGCCATGGTGGGGTCACGCACCCCGACCACCGGCGGACGCCAGAATGCACGCGCCTTCGCCCGGCACCTTGCCGGCCAGGGGCTGGGGATCACCAGCGGGCTTGCCCTCGGGGTTGACGGGGAAGCACATCGGGGCGCGCTCGACACCCAAGGGACCACCATCGCGGTGCTCGGCTCCGGCATCGATCGGCTCTACCCCCCGGAACACGCCGAACTGGCCGAACAGATCGTCGCCGCGGGCGGCCTGATCCTGTCCGAGTGGCTGCCCGGCACCGAACCACGTCGCGGGCACTTCCCGCGGCGCAACCGCCTGATCAGCGGGCTGGCGAGCGGCGTGCTGGTGGTAGAGGCCTCGATACAGAGCGGTTCGCTGATCACCGCCCGGTTGGCCGGCGAACAGGGTCGCGACGTCTTCGCCATCCCCGGCTCGATCCACAACCCGCTGGCACGCGGCTGTCACCGGTTGATCCGTCAGGGCGCCAAGCTGGTCGAGACCGGCCAGGACGTCCTCGAGGAACTGGCCCCGACCCTGCGCCGCCAGCTCGAAGCCATCGACACGCCACCAGAAAGCGCCTCGCCAACGGGCAAACCGGCGCCGACGAAGCGCGACCCCGAGCAAGAGCGCATCCTGGAACTGCTCGGGCACGACCCCCAGTCCGCGGACACCCTTATCGAGGCGAGCGGATTGACCGCCGGTGAGGTTTCCTCCATCCTCCTCATGCTTGAATTGGCGGGAGAGGTATCCACCCTGCCCGGCGGACTCTATGTCCGGACGAGCCAGACGGTCGGCTCCGCCTGACCCGGAGGCCACCAACGGCACCCGCCACCCGCACCTGCCACCGCCCTCGTGAATCCCTGCTCGCGTGTGCAGGCTCAAGCCATCATGTCCCGGTGAGCCGATGAAAGAGACCGTTCTCGACCTGTTGATGTTCCTCTTCGAGAATTACATGGAAGACGAGGACCACTTCCCCCCGCAAAACGAGCGCGCCGGGCTGCAGATGAAGCTGCTGGAGGCCGGTTTCGACCACGACGAGATCGAGCATGCCTTCGGCTGGCTCGAGGGCGTGCTCGAGCAGGGCGGCGTCGCCGGCCCTGAACGCGACCAGGCCTTCAGGGTCTACAGTGACGACGAGCAAATGATGCTCGACACCGATGCCCGAGGCTTTCTCATGCAGCTCGAGCAGATCGGCGTACTGTCGCCGTCGAGCCGCGAGACCGTCATCGAGCGCGCCATGGCTCTCGGCGAGGACGAAATCGACGTCGAGCGCCTGAAATGGATCGTGCTACTGGTCCTGTTCGCCAAACCCGGTGAGGAGCAGGCCTTTGCCTGGATGGAAGACCTCGTCTTCGACGACGCCGCCGTCCTGCACTGACAACGAAGACACCCTATGAGCGAAAATCTCGTCATCGTCGAATCGCCCGCCAAGGCCAAGACGATCAAGAAATATCTCGGCCCCGGCTACGAAGTGCTGGCCTCCTACGGGCACGTGCGCGACCTGGTGCCGAAAAACGGCGCCGTCGACCCCGAGCACGGCTTCGCGATGAACTACACGGTCATCGACAAGAACAAGAAGCACGTCGATGCGATCAAGAAGGCACTGAAGAAGGCCGACACCCTGCTGCTGGCGACTGACCCCGACCGCGAAGGCGAGGCCATCTCCTGGCACCTCTACGAGCTGCTGAAGGACAGCGGCCTGCTCGACGACCGGGACGCCAAGCGCGTGGTGTTCTACGAGATCACCAAGCGCGCCGTGCAAGAGGCCATCGCCCACCCGCGCGAGCTGTCGCAGGAGCTGATCGACGCCCAACAGGCGCGGCGCGCGCTGGACTACCTGGTGGGCTTCAACCTCTCGCCGCTGCTGTGGAAAAAGATCAACCCGGGCCTGTCGGCCGGCCGTGTGCAGAGCCCGGCACTGCGTATGATTGTCGAGCGCGAGGAAGAGATCGAAGCCTTCAAGCCGCGCGAATACTGGTCGATCGCCGCCGACTGCCGCACCGGCGAACAGCCGTTCTCCGCCCGCCTCTATCAGCTCGACGGCAAAAAGGTCGGGCAGTTCACCCTCGAGGACGAGGCCAGCGCCACCGCCGCGCGTGAACGCCTCGATGCGGCGGCGAACGGCACGCTCAAGGTCGCCAAGGTCGACCGTCGCGAGCGCAAGCGTCACGCCGCGCCGCCGTTCACCACCTCGACGCTCCAGCAGGAGGCCGTGCGCAAGCTTGGCCTGTCCGCCTCGCGTGCCATGCGCGTCGCCCAGGAGCTCTACGAGGGCGTCGACATCGGCCAGGGCACGGTGGGCCTGATCACCTACATGCGGACCGACTCGGTCAACCTGTCGAACGACGCGATCGGCGAGATCCGCTCGCACATCGGCGAGAGCTACGGCGGCGACTACGTTCCGGAAAGCCCCAACCGCTACCGCACCAAGTCGAAGAACGCCCAGGAGGCGCACGAGGCCGTCCGCCCGACCTCGATCGCCAACACGCCGGACAAGGTGCGCGCCTTCCTCAATCGCGACCAGTTCCGCCTCTACGAGATGATCTTCAAGCGGACGCTGGCCTCGCAGATGACCCCGGCGATCTTCGACCAGGTCTCCGTGGATCTCGCCGCCGGCGACGAGCACAGCTTCCGTGCCACCGGCTCGACCCTCAAGTTCCCGGGCTTCATCGCCGCCTACCGCGAGGACGAGGACGACCAGGCCAGCGACAAGGACGACGACCGTCGCCTGCCGCCGCTGGAGGAAGGTCAGGAGATCGATCTCGCCGAGATCAAGGCCACGCAACACTTCACCGAGCCGCCGCCGCGCTACACCGAAGCGAGCCTGGTCAAGACGCTCGAGCAGTACGGCATCGGTCGACCGTCGACCTATGCCAGCATCATCTCGACACTGCGCTCGCGCGAATACGTCGAACTCGAACAGCGCCGTTTCCGCCCCACCGACATGGGTCGCGTGGTCAACGGCTTTCTGACCGAGTACTTCCGCGACGTGGTCGACTACGAGTTCACCGCCAAGCTCGAGGACGAGCTCGACGCCGTCTCGCGCGGCGAGATGGACTGGGTGCCGCTGCTGCGCGAGTTCTGGGAGCCATTCTCCGAGCGCATCGAGGACACCGCCAAAAACGTCTCGCGCCAGGAGGCTGCCCAGGGCCGCGAACTGGGTGTCGACCCCAAGAGCGGCAAGCCGGTAGTCGCCCGCCTGGGCCGCTTCGGGCCGTTCGTGCAGATCGGCACCAAGGACGACGAGGAAAAGCCCAAGTTCGCCTCGCTGCGCCCGCACCAGAGCATCGCCACCATTACCCTCGACGAGGCGATGGAGCTCTTCAAGCTGCCGCGAGAGCTGGGCGAGACCCCCGAGGGCGAGCCGGTACAGGCCAACATCGGCCGCTTCGGCCCCTACGTGAAGTTCGGCAACAAGTTCGCCTCCCTGGGCAAGGACGATGACCCGTACACCATCGAGCTGCCGCGCGCGCTCGAGATCATCGAGGTCAAGAAGCTCGCGGAGAAGAACCGCATCATCAACGACTTCGGCGACGGCATCCAGGTGCTTAACGGCCGTTACGGGCCGTACGTGTCAAACGGCAAGAAGAACGCCAAGATCCCCAAGGACACCGATCCGAAGACGATCACGCACGAGCAGGCGATCGAGATGATCGCCCAAGCACCGGAACGCAAGGGCCGCGGCCGCAAGGCGGCACCCAAGACCGCGGCGAAGAAGACCGCGACCAAGTCGACGGCCAAGAAGTCGACAGCGAAGAAGGCGGCCGCCAAGAAGACCACGACGAAGAAGAGCGCCCCGAAAAGCGCTTCGGGAGGCAAGGAGGCGTGAGCGGGCTCTCGCCCTTCCGCCTGCGTGAGATCGCCCGCCACCTCGACGAGGGCGGGCTGATCGCCTATCCCACCGAGGCGGTCTTCGGCCTGGGCTGCGATCCGCTCGACCCGTTCGCGGTGATGCGTCTCCTGACGCTCAAGCGGCGCGACATCGACAAAGGGCTGATCCTGATCGCCGACACTCCCGAGATGCTGCAGCCGTACGCAGCGGTGCCGGCCGGGGAATGGGACAAACTGGCCGCCGACTGGCCGGCCGCGCGCACGGTGATCGTGCCGGCCGCCGAGGGCGTGCCGGGCTGGCTGACGGGCGGGCGCGACGAGATCGCCCTGCGCGTGCCGGCCCACGCGACCGCGCGCGCCATCAGCCGTGCCTTCGGCGGGCCAATCGTCTCGACCAGCGCGAACATCAGCGGCCGGCCGGCGGCACGCGACGCGCTCGCCGCCCGACGCCAGTTCGGCCGGGCGGACGTCCAGATCATCCCGGGTGACGTCGATCGGCGCGCCCGCCCCTCGCAGATCATCCACTGGCCCACCGGCAGGATCATCAGGAGCTGACAATGGCGGATACGCAGGCGGACCTCCAGGCCGTTCGTGATTACCTCATCGACCTGCAGGACCGGATCGTCGCCGGCCTCGAGAGCCAGGAAGACGGCACCCGCTTCCTGCACGACGACTGGAAGCGTCCGCCGGGCGACCACCTCAACGGCGAGGGCCGCGGGCGGATTCTCGAGGACGGCACGACCTTCGAACGCGCGGGCATCAACTTCTCGCACGTCACCGGCAACAAGCTGCCGCCGTCGGCCACCGCCCACCGGCCGGATCTCGCCGGCGGCTCGTTCGAGGCGATGGGCGTCTCGCTGGTGATCCACCCCCGCAACCCGTACGTACCCACCTCGCATGCCAACGTGCGCTTCTTCCAGGCACAGAAGGAAGGCGTGGAGCCGGTCTGGTGGTTCGGTGGCGGCTTCGATCTCACGCCCTACTACGGCTTTACCGAGGACGCCGTTCACTGGCACGAGCAGGCCGAGGCCGCCTGCCGGCCGTTCGGCGACGATCACTACCCGCGTTTCAAGCAGTGGTGCGACGAGTATTTCTGGCTCAAGCACCGCAACGAGCCGCGCGGCGTGGGCGGCCTGTTTTTCGATGACTACGGCGCCGACGGCCAGGTCGACTTCGACACCGGCTTCGGCTTCATGCGCTCGGTGGGCGACCACTACCTGCCGGCCTACCTGCCGCTGGTGGAAAAGCGCAAGGACACACCGTTTGGTGAGCGCGAGCGCGACTTCCAGGCCTACCGTCGCGGCCGCTACGTCGAGTTCAACCTGGTCTATGACCGCGGCACCCTGTTCGGGCTGCAGTCGGGGGGACGCACCGAGTCGATCCTGATGTCGATGCCGCCGCGCGCCGCCTGGCGCTACGACTACCACCCCGAGCCGGGCAGCGAGGAAGCGCGCCTCTACGACGAGTTTCTCCGTCCGCGCGACTGGCTGTCCAAGGGCTAAGCCGCTCACAGCGCCACCACGAAAAAGGGCGAACCTTGAGGTTCGCCCTTTTTCATTCCACCTGCGCGTTCGTCAGTCCAGTCGCTCCAGTGCGTGCGCCGAGTCGACCGGGATGAACCAGTCCTGGTAGCGGTTGCTGTGGTGGACGATCCAACCGCGCACGCGCAGTCGCTCGCCCTCGAGCGAGTCGAAGTCCCAGCCCGGGAAGTGCTCGCGATCGGCCTTGTCGATGCGCACGGCCACGCGTCCCTCGAGGTTGATCCAGATATTGCGGCGGCTCTCGCCCACCGAGACCACCCGCCCCCGCACGATGGCCGCACCCTGCACCTCCTCGGGAATGCCATCCGCGCTCGGCAAGCCGGGTTCGTAGGCCGGCAGCGACCAGATGCCGCGGCGCTCCTCGCGCGCAACCCGCTCGCGGGCCATCAGGCAGTCGGCCAACGCCAGGTTCGGCGCGACGAACACGGCCATCGCCATGCCTTCCTCGAGCAGATGCCCCTGCACCGAGGCACCACCGGGGAGATAGAGGTAGGCGAGCGTCCGGCCGTAACGGTCCTCCTCCTCGCGGGCCGGCACCACCTCGACCCGGTTCTGCGAGCCGGCGAGGACGGCCTGCAGTGCCTGGCGGCTCTCGCGGGCGAGCGACTCGTCCGGATTGCCGTCGTAGCCGATCTCGGGGGTATCGATGCCCACCAACCGCACGCGTTCGCCGCTGGTAAGACGCACCGTGTCGCCGTCATTGACGTAGCCGACTGTCGCCGAGCGCCCCTCGGCGCCGGCTGGCCGACAATCGGCGGCCGCCAGCGGCGCGGCAATCAGGACAAGCAGAACCAGCCAGACACGAAAAAGGGCACCGGGAAGACCCACGGTGCCCTCTTGCAGCGTCCGGCCGAATGGCAGGAACGCGACCATCGACAGTCTTACTTCTTCTTCTGACCGTAACGGTTGCGGAACTTGTCCACCTGCTTGGCCATGCTGCCCTCGGAGCGCTTGCCCGTGAAGAACGGGTGGCTCGCGGAGGAAACGTCGACCTTGACCAGCGGGTACTCGTTACCGTCTTCCCACTTGATGGTCTCGCTCGACTTCATGGTCGAGCGGGTCAGGATGGCGAAGTCTGCCGCGACGTCCTGGAACACCACCGGCTGGTAGTTCGGGTGAATGCCTTCTTTCATCTCGATTCTGCCCCTGGTAAAGGTTCGAAAGTTGGGTCGGATGCCGCCGGGGCCGCATCTCAAGTTGATCGTCTTCGTGTTCGTCCCCCGACGGGGGCTGCCGTCCGGCCCGCCGGCCACGTCGGAAAATCACCACGGGCGAACGCGGCCGGGACGGCCAAGGCGCGAGATTCTACCCAAACTCCTCGCACGGCACAAGCCATATGCCCCGCTTTGGCCGGTATCCGTTCAGGGCGTGCGCGCCAACGACCAGACGATCACCGACTCGGCCCCGCCACGTCGCAATTCGGTGGCCAGAGCCCGGGCACTGGCGCCGGTGGTGAGCACGTCGTCGACGATCGCCACCCGACGGGGCATGTCTCCGGCCACCGCGAACGCCCCCTTGAGGGCCCGGCGGCGCTCGCGGGCCGACTGCGTCGTCAGCGAACCGGTATCGCGCACGCGGCGCACGCCCCGCTTGTGCACCGGCCTGTCGATCGCCCGTCCCAGACCGGCGGCCAGCAACCATGCCTGGTTGAAGCCGCGCCGACGACGCTGGGCCGGGTGCAGCGGCATGGGCACCAGCACCTCCGGCAAGGGCATAATATCCGGGAAGCCGCCTAGCGCGGCGGTCAGCGTCTCTTGCAACAACGGCAGGACACTGAAATCCTGACGATACTTGAGCCGATGGACCAGCTCGCGCACCGAAGGCACCAGGTCCACGGCCGAGACCACCCCGTCGAACGGCCAGGGCCTGGCCGAGCATGCCCCGCAGGTCATGCCCTCGTCCGGATCGGGGAGGGTCAGCCCGCAGGAAATGCAGCGCGGCCTGCCCAGCAAGGCATGCCACTCGGCAAGACAGTCGACGCAAAGTCCGGTCGGGTCGACCGTGTCGCGTCGACAGAGGTGACAGGGCGCATCGAACCAGCGCCCCCGTCGCGACGAAAACCATTCCATGGTAACCTGCATTCCATCTGCATATTTAGAGGCTGAACGATCATGAGCCAGGAAACGTCCGCCCAGTCGCCCGAGTCGGACACCGAACATACGCCGACCCGCATTTCCGGCCGGTCGGCTCAACGGGCCGCCACCTGGTTCAACTGGGGCAACATCGTCGCCATGGCCATCCCGCTGCCGCTGGCGATCTTCTGGGCCGGCATGTCCATGCTGGTCTACGCCCTGAACAAGCACCACCCCAACCCCAAGGTGGGCCACTATACCCAGTGGGCCGCCTACCGCTTCTACGCGGTGGCCGGGACGACCGTTGCCGTCGGCGCTTTCGCCCCGCCAAGTATCAATTTCTACCTGATTCTGTGGGCGATTTCGGCACTCATCGTTGTGCCGTGGTCGCTTTACGACCTGTACCGAATCAAGCAAGATACATGGGAAGATACCTTCACCGACCCGCCCGAATCGTTCGAGGATAACTGATCCCATGACCCGTCCGCGCTGGAGCAAACAGGAAGCGCTCGACCTGTTCGACAAGCCCTTCAACGACCTGCTGTTCCAGGCGCAGACGGTGCATCGCGAGCACTTCGACCCCAACAAGGTGCAGGTCAGCACCCTGATGTCGATCAAGACCGGCGCCTGCCCGGAAGACTGCAAGTACTGCTCGCAGAGCGCCCGCTACGACACGGGCCTGGAGCGCGAGCGCCTGCTGCCGCTCGACGAGGTGCGCACCGCCGCCCGCCGGGCGCGCGACAAGGGCGCCTCGCGCTTCTGCATGGGCGCGGCCTGGCGCAACCCCACCGACAAGCAGCTCGAGCGCGTCATCGACATGGTGCACGTGGTCAAGCAGACCGGCATGGAGGCCTGCGTGACGCTCGGCATGCTCGAGCCGCACCAGGCCACCCGCCTCAAGGAGGCCGGGCTCGACTACTACAACCACAACATCGACACCTCGGCCGAGTACTACGACCAGGTGATCACCACCCGCTCGATCGAGGACCGCCTCGAGACGCTCGACCACGTCCGCGACGCGGGCATCAACGTCTGCTCCGGCGGCATCCTCGGCATGGGCGAGTCCCGCGAGGACCGCGCCTCGTTCCTGAACACGCTCGCCAACCTCGAGCGCGCGCCGGAATCCGTGCCGCTGAACATGCTGGTGCGCATCCCGGGCACGCCGATGGCCGACGTGCCGGCGCTCGACCCGATCGAGTTCATCCGCACCATCGCCGTCGCCCGCATCATGATGCCCAGCTCGCACGTGCGCCTGTCCGCCGGCCGCGAGGGCTTGAGCGAGGCGATCCAGGCCTGGTGCTTCTTCGCCGGGGCGAACAGCATCTTCTACGGCGAGAAGCTCCTGACCACGGAGAACGCCGATGCCGAAGCCGACGAGGCGATGTTCGCCAAGCTCGGTCTCACCCCGCTGATCCCCGAGGGCTGCCAGCTCGACGAGCCGGCCGACAGCGCACCGGCTCCCGCCTCGGCCTGATCGGAGCGCCGCGGACGGCTCATACGGGCCGCGACTGACCCAACGGTCGGTCGCGGCCCGTTTCGTTTGGTGCCCTAGCGCCCCACCGGCACCTCGATCGTGTCCGGCGCCAGGCAGACCTCGTCGTTGCAGGCCTGAATCTCGATCCGCAAGCCCTCCGGTACCGCACCGGCCACCGGCGCCCGCAGGGTCAGTTCACCCTCGTAGACGTCGATGGCTTCGGTCGCGAACTCGGCGCGGAACGGCTTGCCCGGCGGATAGTCGATCGGGCCGATCTTGCCATCCACGGCCGTGACCCGCGTCGGCACCAGATAGTCCGCACTGGCCGGGTTGGCGTTGATATGAAAGCCCGCATCGATGCGCAACTGCACCACGATCGTCTGCCCCTGCTCAACTTGGCGGGCGCTCACCGCGACGTGATCGCGTGAGGCACCCGGACCGACGGCAGCCGGCGCGGCCAGTTCGGCGGCGAACCGGCCCACCGCCTCGGCACGCGACGGACGTGCCAGCTCGCCAACCAGCCAGCCCCACGCCTCGGGATCGGCCGCCACCTCGCCGGCAAACCCGGCCAACGCCGCCACCGCACGCTGCTGCCGCAACGGGGCATCCATCAGCAGGCCCAGATCGAGCAGGAACACCACCGCCTGACTGTGCCCGGACGGCCCGACCTCATCGCCGACCAACGGCGGGGTGACCGGCAGGCCGGGCCGCTCGTCGGTCAGTGCCCGCTCCAGCAGCCGACCCGCATCGTCAACAAAGCGCGCCTCGATCGCCTGCGCGATCCGCTGGGCGCGGAAAAGCCACTTCAGCTCGTGCTGATGACCGTACAGCGCCAGCATCAGCCGCCCGGTCGCGGCGTAGTCGGCAAGGAAGGCCTCGCCGCTGACCTGTTCGGCATAGGCCTGCCGGTGCAGGCGCCCCGTCGACCGATCCCAGAGCGTGTCCCACAACCACTCGCCCACCTCGGCCGCGCGATCGGCGGCATCGCCGCGACCGAGAGGCTGCGCGGCGGCCAGCAACCCTAGCCCGGCCAGGGCATTGAACTCGGCCACCTGCTTGCGATCCCGGCTGGGCTGGCCGCGCTCCTGCCGTTGGGCCAGCAGGGCGGCATAGTCGTCCTCCAGCCCCGTCATCGCCTCGGCCAGGCTGTTGCCTTCGAGTGCATCAAGCGCCCGGCCCGGACGCAGGTTGACCACCCCGCCGTCGGGCAGCTCGTGGTCGATGCGGCTCTCGGGCAGCGGTACCAGCTCGTGCCAGTCGAGAAAGTCGGTCGCCCGCTCACCCAGCGCCGAGCGGATCTCGGCCGGCGTGAAGACGTAGCTCTTGCCCTCGATGCCGTCCAGCGACGCGCTCTCGGCGGTAAAGAGACCACCTGCCTCGGCCCACAGCCGACGCTCGAGGTAGTCGATGCTCCGCTCGGCGACGCGGGCGTACCACGGCTGCCCCAGCCGCTCGGCAGCGCCGGCATACAGGCCGATGAGTTGCGCGTTGTCGAGCAGCATCTTCTCGAAGTGCGGCACCTGCCATTGCGGGTCGACGGTGTAGCGATGAAAGCCGCCGCCGACGTGATCGAACAGCGCGCCGATGCTCATCGCCGCAAGCGTCTGGTCGAACATCTCGCGGGCCGAGTCGTCCCCCGCCTCCATGGCCGAAAGCAGCAGCGACAGTTTCGGCGACTGCGGAAAGCGGCTCGACTGCCCGGGCGGGGCGAAGCCGCCGACCAGCGGGTCGAAGGTCTGCCCCAGCGACTCGACCGCCTGCTCGCGCCAGGCGACCGGATCGAGTCGCTCGGGGTCGATGCCGCTGGCAGCCGACTGCTCGCGCAGTGCCGCGGCGATGGTCTCGGCCCGCTCGATCAGCGGCTCGCGGTCGTTGCGCCACTGGGTCGAGAGCCGTTCGAGGATCTGCGGGAAGCTCTCTCGCCCGGGCAGCGGCTCGGGCGGGAAGTAGCTGCCGGCGAAGAACGGCTGCAGGTCCGGGGTGAGAAAGACGTTGTTGGGCCAGCCGCCACCGCCGCCGAGCGCCTCGGTGGCCTGCATCAGCACCCGGTCGAGGTCGGGGCGCTGCTCGCGGTCGACCTTGATGTTGACGAAGCCCGCGTTCATCCGCGCGGCGATCTCGGGGCTATCGTAGAGCTCGCGCTCGGCGACGTGGCACCAGTAGCAGGTGGAATAGCCCACCGAGACGAAGATCGGCTTGTCCTCGCGCCGGGCGCGTTCGAGCGCCGCCTCGCCCCAAGGATACCAGTCGACCGGGTTGTCGGCGTGATCGCGCAGGTAGTCCGAGGTGGTGTCGGAAAGCCGGTTCTCGGCTGCGGCCGGCTCGGCTAGCCCACCGGCGCACACGAACAGCAGCCCGACCAGGACGGCCGGAAAACGGTTCGACAGCGGCAGCGGAAGAAGCATGGGCATGGGTCACCTCGCGTGGACATCGAGGATGGCACAGGCGGGACGGGAATGCGGTCGGCAGTGCTAGGCTTGCAACCAACCCGTTTCACAAGGAAACACCATGTTCGAAGCTGCCGAGCTCGGCCGCCGCCTGTCCAAGGCCGACTACCGCGAAGCCGAACCGGAACTGCGCGCCCGGCTGCTGGGCGCCCAGCGCCGTGCCCGCGCGGCCGGCCTGCCGGTGCTGCTGCTGATCACCGGCGTGGCCGGCGCCGGCAAGGGCGAGCTGGTCAACCGGCTGCACGAGTGGCTCGACTCGCGCAACGTGCGCACCCATGTGTTCTGGGACGAGACCGACGAGGAAAAGCAGCGCCCGCGCTGGTGGCGCTACTGGCGCGCCATGCCCGCGGCCGGCGAGATCGGCATCCTGTTCGGCGGCTGGTACGCGCGACTGATCGAGGATGCCCGCCACGGTCGACTGGGCGAGGACGGTATCGAGGGCGAGCTCGACCGCATCCGCCAGGTCGAGCAGATGCTGATCAACGGCGGCGCCCTGCTGGTGAAGTTCTGGCTGCACCTGCCGGCCGAGGAACAGGCCCGTCGCGTCGAGGCACGCCGCAAGGACCCCAAGAGCCACTGGCGCATGGCCCCGGAAACCGCCCACGAGGCCAACCACTACGACGCGTTTGTCGAACTGGCCACCCGGGTGGTGCGCGAGACCGATACCGGCGAGGCGCCGTGGTTCCTGATCGAGGCGACCGATCGCCCCTTCCGCGACCTGACCGTCGGCAAGACCCTGCGACGCGCCATCGACACGCGCCTGGAGGCCGGCAACGGCCCGGCACCGACCAAGGTCTCGCACGCCCCGGCCCTGCCCGAGGCCGAGACCGCGCGGCGGACCATCGTCGATCACGTCGACGCGGACCTGGTCCTGTCGAGGGACGACTACAAGAAGCACAAGCGCAGCCTCGACGGGACGCTCAACCGGCTCGGCTGGGAAGGGTTCACGGCGCGCCACCCGGTGGTGGCGGTGTTCGAGGGCTGGGATGCCGCCGGCAAGGGCGGCGCCATCCGGCGGCTGACCGAGGCGCTCGACGCGCGCCTCTACAACGTCATCCCGATCGCCGAACCGACCGACGAGGAGGCGGCGCACCACTACCTGTGGCGCTTCTGGCGCCAGCTGCCGCGCGACGGCTACTGGACCATCTTCGACCGCTCCTGGTACGGCCGCGTGCTGGTCGAGCGGGTCGAGGGCTTCGCCTCGCAGCCGGAGTGGGCGCGCGCCTACCACGAGATCAACACCTTCGAGGAGCAGCTGGCCGAGCACGGCGTCACCCTGCTCAAGTTCTGGCTCAACATCACGCCGGAAGAACAGCTTCAGCGCTTCGAGGCGCGCCAGGAGACGCCCTACAAGCAGCACAAGATCACCGACGACGACTGGCGCAACCGCGAGAAGTGGGACAACTACAAGGCCGCCGTCAACGAGATGGTGATTCGCACCAGCACCGAGTACGCGCCGTGGCACATCATCCCGGCCAACGACAAGCGCTACGCGCGCATCGAGGTGATGCGGATCGCCGCCGAGGCGGTCAAGCGGGACGTGAAGGCAAAGAAGAAAGCCGCGGACAAGGGCTGAAGCCGCCCGGTCAGTGCCGCGAGAATCAGCCCGCCGGCGTCGCGTGGATCCAGGCCGTGGCGATGCCGAAGTAGATCAGGATGCCGCCGATGTCGGCAATCGAACTGATCAGCGGAGTGGAGGCCGTGGCCGGGTCGAGGCGAAAACGCGTCAGCACGAACGGCAGCAGCATGCCGACCATGCTGCCGAACACCACCACGGCGATCATCGACAGGAACACCACGTTGGCCAGCATGGTGCCGCCGTAGAACAGGCCGATGCCCCAGGCCGCCGCCCCCATGGTCAGGCCCAGCGCCGTGGCCACGCCGAGTTCGCGCAGCCACAGGCGCATCCAGTCGCCGGAGGAGACATCCCCGGTCGCCAGCGCCCGCACCATCATCGTCGCTCCCTGCGAGCCGGCATTGCCGCCCGAGCCGATGATCAGCGGCAGGAAGAAGCTCAACACCACCGCCGCCTCGAGCGTCTCCTCGAACGCCGAGACCGCCCCGGCGGCGAAGATGGCCAGGAACACCAGCATCAGCAGCCAGCCGATGCGCTTCTTGAACAGCTCGAGGATCGACGCCCCGCGCAAACTCACCTGCTTCGCCCCCAAACCGCCAAGCTTGTGGATATCCTCGGTGGCCTCCTCCTCGACCACGTCCATGACGTCGTCGATGGTCACCATGCCCAGCAGCACGCCGGCCTCGTCGACCACCGGCAGCGCGGTGAGATCGTAGTGCTGGATCTGGCGGGCGACCTCCTCGCGGTCGTCGCCAACCACGGCATGCACCGGCTCGGCGTCCATCAGGGATTCCACCGTCGCCTTGGGATCGCCCAATACCAGTTTGCGCAACCCGGTCCAGCCGAGCAGCCGGCCGTGCGCGTCGGTGACGTAGAGCGTGTCGATGGTCTCGCTGCGCCCGGCGTGCTGCTGCACGTGTTCGAGCGCGTAGGCCAGCGTCCAGTCCGGGCGCAGGGCGATGAACTCCGGCGTCATCAGCCGGCCGGCACTCTCCCGCGGATACCCCAGCAACCGCAACGCCTGCTGCACCCGGTGCGGGCTCAAACGGCGGACCACCGCCTCACCTTCCTCGGTACCGAGATGTTCCAGCAGCGCGGTCAGATTGTCCGGGCGAAGCGCTTCCAGCAGCTCGCGCGCCCGTCCCTCGTCGAGGGACTCGACCAGCGCGTACTGCGTCTCGGGTTCGAGAAAGCCGAACACGCCGACGCGGCGCTCGTGCGGCAGCAGGTCGAGCACCCGAACCACGCCCTCAGTCGACAGCCCCGCCATCGCACGGGCGATGTCCTGGTCGCGGACGGCAGCCAGATCGTCGCAAAGGGCATCGGCCTCGATCTCGTCGTGTTCGAAGCGGGCGAGGAGGTCGGCGAGTCGTTCGATGGTTTCGCTGGGGATCATCGGGGTGATTGCCTGCGTGAATCCGTTTCGAGTGGCATGAGGAGAATATAACCACGAGTGGCGGGGTTCTCCGACAGGAACGGGCAGACATCAGGATGACATGCCCAGCGGGACGAATGGCAACGCGATAAAATCACTGCCGGCGATCAGCACCAAGGACGACTCGCCCAGACTCAATGCCAATCATCAAAGCCAGGGAAGCGCTGCCATGATGCCCATCCGATCCATTGCGACTCACGTTGCCATCGGCCTCGTGATCACCCTCAGCAATCCCGCCTCGGCGACCGACGTCACGGACGACGACCGAACGAAACGGGAACTGCTCGCCGAGAACGCGAAGATGCGCCACGAAGCCCTGACCCACTGGGCCCTGGCCGTCCGCAAGAAAATCGTCGACAACTGGGATCGGCCTGACGATGCCGTCGTGGACTGGACATGCACCGCGACCATCCAGATGGAGCCGTCAGGCGACGTGAAGACAATCGCCATCGACCAATGCGACGGCACGTCAGCCTTCAGGGACTCCATCTGGTTGGCCATCGACGCCGCCTCACCTCTTCCCCGCCCGGCCATCAGCGCCGTCTGGCAAGAGAAAATCCGCCTCAACTTCAAACACGAGTAGCGCCCCGGCCTGCTGCCCGCTGCTCCAATCAACGAAGGCGCCACCGCACCTAATGCGATAACGGGGCGGTATCGGAGGGACAACCCCGCGGCGCCTTGCCTCACGAGCGGGGGATTGCAGGGAACCGTGCTGGCTACTATGCAAGTGTATTGCCGACGCAAATCCACCATCCGCATGACAAGGAGCCCGGCATGAAAACGACCGTACTTGCAGCAACCTCCCTGTTCACCCTGTTGGCTGCGGGTTACACGACCGCGGCCGACGGCGGCATGGCTGACGGCAAGGGGATCGACGTTCCCATGTACGCGGCCACGCCTACGGGCCCTGGCCAGCAGGTTGGCGTCATCCACGCCCAAAAGAGCGAAAACGGGGTTGTTCTACAGGCGAAGTTGCAGGGCCTGACGCCCGGAGCACATGGCTTCCATGTCCACGAGAACCCTTCCTGCGAGCCAAAGGAAAAAAATGGCGAGATCGTGCCTGCGCTGGCCGCCGGAGGACATTACGATCCACAAGGCACTGGCAAGCACGAGGGGCCTGCCGGTGAGGGGCACCTCGGCGACTTGCCGCCGCTCAAGGCCAGCGCCAAGGGCAGCGTGGACATGACCGTGACCGCGCCGCGCCTGAAGCTGGCGGATATCCGCAATCGCTCGCTGATGATCCACGCGGACGGCGACAACTTCGCCGACCAGCCGAAGCCTCTGGGTGGCGGCGGCGCGCGCGTTGCGTGTGGCGTTGTGGAATAAGCCGTGACCGGATCGAGCGGACGCCCCTTCACGGGGCGTTTTGCTCTTTGGCGGACACGCATCCGTCTGGCCCGATCGGGTCGGCCCCGCAACGGCTATACCCGCCGCAGGTAAGCCGTCACCTCATCCCGATCGTGATACAGCTGCCGAATGTCGATATCGAAGTCGACCTCGGCATCCTCCAACCGATCCGCGATCCGCTCGACCGCATCCATCACCGCCTGCTGACGCTTCTTCATCGGCAGCTTGAGGTTGAAGATCGCCCGCTGGCAGTCGCCGCGCGCCATCCAGTCGGCCATCAGGTCGGCGACGCGCGAGGGCTTTTCCACCATGTCGCAGACCAGCCACTCCACCGGCCGCTCGGGGCGGAAGGTGAAACCGTCCTCGCGGCGATGCTCGACGGAGACGTGCCCGGTGAACACGTCCGCCATCGGGCCGTTGTCGACGGCGGTGACGATCAGCCCGTCGCGCACCAGCTGCCAGGTCCAGCCGCCGGGCGCCGCACCCAGGTCAACCGCCTCGAGCCCGGCGCGCAGCAGGTCCTTGCGCTCCTCGGGCGAGAGGAAGGTGATCAGCGCCTCCTCGAGCTTGAGCGCCGAACGGCTGGGTGCGTCCTTGGCAAGCTTGAGGCGCGGGATGCCCATCGGCTGCGGGGCGGCCTGCCCCGGATGCGACCAGCCAGGAATCACGGTGGTGGTGTCGGTGAAGGTGAGATGCAGCCGCGGCAGATCCGGATTTCCCGGGTCGAGCAGGCCGCGCTTGCGCATCGACTGCTCCAGCGGCTTGGTGAACTTGCGGCATAACCGCATCAGCGGCCGGGTCGCCTCGGCATCCGGCGTCTCGACATAGACCCCACCAAACTCCTGCCCCTCGATCGCGGCGAGGATCGGCCCCAGCCGGTTGTCCGCCGGCAGGTCGTCCAGTGTCTCGCCGGCCAGGCAAAGCTGTCGGGCAAAGATCAGCTCATCGAGGGCAAGCGCCTCGAACCAATGGGCCAGTGCCTCGGGGTCGTGGGCAATGAAGGTCAGGTAGCCGGTATCGGACTTGGCCTTGCAGAAGCCGTGGACGCCCGCCTCGGCGGCGACCGTCTGCACCTGGGCGGCGCAGTCGCCCTCGTAGCCGGCTCGGGTAAGAAAGAGCAATTGGGTTTCATCAGACATGACGCGAAGCATGCCAGAGCGCGGCAGGGATTCCAGTCCGCGCGGAAATACCTAGGTGGATCGTTTCGCACGCCTGTTGCGTGGGGCGGGCAATAGCCACTGCCCTGCCACGCGCGCGAGGGCCTTTTCTTGCTTGTCCAAGAAAAGACCCGAAAAGAAAGACACCCCACGGCTTGGCCCTTCGGGCCTTCGAGGTCGGACACAGTCCGACCTCGAAGCCTCACGGCCGGCGGCTGGCTTTCGGGTCCGGCTCGACGCGACGTCGTGTCGCGCTGAGCCTCGGAGCGACGTCCCTGTCGCTCCGACCCCGGCCATCTGCGGGCCGTGAGGCAAGCCGACAGGGGGAAGGCCTTCGTTAACCGTCGTGCCGACCGGCAAGCGCTCACTCCATCCCAGCTGCGAGACAAGTCGCGCGCTTGAATCCCTGAACGAAGCAAATCGAAGGGTGAGCCCCCTTACGCCTTGCCTCGCGAGCGGGGAATCGCAGGGTCGGGCTTGCATGGACGCAAGCCCGAGGTTCGCCGCGACACGACGTCGCGTCGAACCGACCCGTCCGCGATTGCCCGTTCGCGAGGCTGATCGCGCAGCGATCAGGTCCGCAGGGCCAAGGCGTCGGGGTGTCCTTCTTTTCGTCGGTTTTCTTGGACAAGCAAGAAAACCGACTCGCGCGCCAGGCACGGAGCCAAACCGTTGCCACCTGACACAACGAGCGCGTGAAACCGATCCACCACGCTTCGAAGCGGGGAACAAGAGCAACCTCTTGAGGGGTCAGTTTTGATGGCAAAAATGCCGCTCTAAGACGTGAAAAGCCCCTCATCAGAGGGGCTAAGGCTGTTGTATCAAGCAGTTGGTCAGGTCCGACCCCGCAGGGTCTAGGTCCGGTCCTTAAGGCGGGGAAACCTAAAACTTGATACTTTCATCAAACTTCTTCACAACCAACCGTTCATCATCATTCTTCTGCAACATCCAGCGAATCATTATCTTTATTTTCGGATCAATGAAACGATACCGATTTCCTTTCGGCGTCTTAGACAGAATTGGATGAGTCCCATTTGAGAGCTCAATCAGATTTGAAGATACATTGAGTGTCTTCCCTTCGGTACTGGTTGGGAAGTGTTCCCGCAAGCTCTCCTCCACTTCAGCATTTGAAAACTCATTTTGCGACAGAACCCCCGTAGTATAAATAACCTGGTTCCTTCTCCCATGCCTAGTTTCCTTAGAATTTATATTCTTCTCAAGCCTTGAGTTCTCAGCAACCAAGGCTTCCTGAACCCAATTCCTCAAGGCCTGAGTGTACCCTTTTCTGGTTATCCTTCCCCCATCATCCGATGCCTCGAGAGCCACTTCAAGGCAAATATCGTGGACATACTGCGGGATATTGATAGAAAACCAAGAAATGGCATTTAGAAAATACCACTCGGTAAAGTTCCTCGGCCGGTCCTCAACAAAATCGAGACGCAATATTTTAAACAACCCCTTTTTTGCCAACTCAACCACGTCATGCTTGGAAAGCGCGGAAACTTCCGGTATCTCCTGCAACCTATTTATTATGGTCTGGGTCTCATCCACTTCTGCAAAATAATCTCGCAGGTTGTTAGGGGTTCCAACCAGCAAGATCCTGACATTGCTTTCTGCATATACCTCATCATCAAGGTAGAGCAAAAGAGACGAAAGCTCACTAATCTTGTCTTTATCCCGAACAATGTGCTCCAAGTTTTCAACAACAAGAAATGCCTTTTTAGATTTAGCCCTCTTCCGTATAAGACGAACCAATTTCAGATAGTTGTCAGGCGCGCTTTTCCGGTACTGACTCGTGTGCTCGAGGTGACCCTTAGCAAAACCTGCGTTCCCTTCAGCTCCTTTAGCTTCTTCGTGGCCCACCTTCTCATTGGGCTCTAGCCTCGCGACCAAGTAACCAATTGCATCACTTACGGAGCCACACTGATTCACAGTTGCGCAATTTAGAACTTCATAGTAAACATCGAGCTCAGAAAATATTTTCTTATAAAGCCATGTTTTCCCAGTGCCGCTTTCCCCGTGCACCACGATATTCTTGTGCTTTCTTATTGCCCGACTCAATGCCCTCTCAAGACCCTCCCGGTGAATATACATGTCATCATTGACATCCTTGACGCGAGGAGTAAAAACTTCTTCCGGGCTCTTTCTGAAAAACATTAAAAACCTCTTCGGGGCTGAGAATGCGCCGCCAGCACATGACAGGAAGGTGATAATGAAAACACTGGCGGGTACAACTTAGGGGAACCGAAACTGATCGGTCGAATAACTCACGTTAGCCGTCCGCAGCATCCAACCCCCGACTAGCCATATTCGCCGCCCGGAATAACGCCCTACGCTTGTTGAGCGTCTCCTCCCACTCGGTAGCAGGCACGGAGTCGGCGACGATCCCGCCCCCAGCCTGAACGTGCAGCTGCTCGTCCTTGATCACCCCGGTACGGATGGCGATGGCCGTATCCATGTTGCCATTCCAGGCCCAGTAACCCACCGCCCCGGCGTAGACACCACGCTTGACGGGCTCGAGCCCCTGGATGATTTCCAGTGCGCGGATCTTCGGTGCACCCGAGACGGTGCCGGCGGGGAAGGTCGCGCGCAGGACGTCCATGGCGTTGTAGCCCTCCTCGAGCTGGCCGGTGACCTGCGAGACGATGTGCATGACGTGCGAGTAGCGCTCGATGATCATGCGCTCCTCGAGCTTGACGCTGCCGACCTTGGCGACACGGCCGGTGTCGTTGCGCCCGAGATCGATCAGCATGACGTGCTCGGCGATCTCCTTCGGATCGCTCAACAGGTCCTGCTCGAGGGCCTTGTCCTCGGCTTCCGTGGCACCGCGCGGGCGGGTGCCGGCAATCGGGCGCACGGTGACGGTGCCGTCCTCGAGGCGGGCGAGGATCTCGGGGCTGGAGCCGACCACGGTGAACTCGCCGGCGTCGATGAAGTACATGTACGGCGAGGGGTTGATCGAGCGCAGCGCCCGGTAGAGGTCGATGGGCGCAGCACCGAACTCGATGCTCATCCGCTGGCTGGGCACCACCTGCATGACATCGCCCGCCGCGATGTACTCGCGGATGGCGCGCACGGCGTTCTCGTAGCCCTCGCGGGTGAAGGTGGCGGTGAAGTCGTTCTCGTCGATCGGCTTGCCCGGGGCGGAGGAGCCGTAGTGGGCCACCGGCTCGCGCAGGCGACGGGCGAGCGTGTCGAGGCGCACGTTGGCCAGATCGAGCGCGCCGGTCTCTGAAGGGTCGATCAGCGTCACCAGCAACAGCTCGCTGGAGAGGTTGTCGACCACGACCACCTCTTCGCTTGCCATCAGCAGGATGTCGGGCACGCCCAGCGGGTCGTCGGCGTCGAAGTTCGCCAGGCGCGGCTCGATGTAGCCGATGGTCTCGAAACCGAAGTAGCCCACCAGCCCGCCGTGAAAGCGCGGCATGTCGGCCGGCTCATAGACGCGGTAGCGGGCCTTGAAGGTCTCGATCCAGGCAAGCGGGTCGTCGACGGTCTCGTCCTCGACCACCTCGCCGTTCTTCTTGACCACCGCGCGGTGGCCGTGGACGGTGAGGACCGTCGGCGAGGGCAGGCCGATGATCGAGTAGCGCCCCCAGCGCTCGCCGCCGGTGACCGACTCGAACAGATAGCCGAACGGGCCTTCCACCAGCTTGCGGTAGACGGACAGCGGCGTGTCGTAGTCGCCCAGCACGCGGCGGGTGACGGGGACTCGGTTGTAGCCCTCGGCGGCGAGCGTCTCGAGGTCGACGCGGGTGGGCTGGTAGGGCTGGAAACGGTTGGGCATGACGGGCTCCGGAAGGGGGTAAACGACAAACGGCGACGTGGGCGTTAGCTACGCCATCGTCGCCGCCATCGGAACGTCCCTGTTGCCCCCATCATGCTTACCTGCCGACGAGCCCCGCAAGCTCGGTCATCGAATCAATCACGGCGTCCGGGTCGTAGTCCCGGATGTCCTTGCCGTGGTTGTAGCCGTAGCTCATGCAGACGATCGAGAAGCCCGCGGCGCGCGCGGCCTTCACGTCGGAAATCGAGTCGCCGATCATCAGCGCCTCGGAGGGATGCACGTGGAACCAGCCCGCCGAGTAGATCAGCGGCGCCGGGTCCGGTTTCTTCAGCGGCAGGGTGTCGCCGCTGATGATGACCTCGAAGTAGTCCTTCAGCCCGGTCTGCTCGAGAAGCGGCAGGGTGAAAGCCGAGGCCTTGTTGGTCACGCAGCCCATCGACAGGCCCAGCGACCGGACAAAGTCCAGCCCCTGGGTCACGCCGTCGAACAGCTTGGAGTGCTTGCCGTTGCTCTCGGCGTAGGCCCGCTTGAATACAGGCAGGGCCTTGTCGAAGTCGGCCGGGTCGGGCTTGCCGTCGAGGTCGTTGGTGAGCGCGCGCTCGACCAGTCGCTCGATGCCGTTGCCCACCCAGGTGCGCACGTCGGCATCGGTCCGCTCGGGGTTGCCGAGCTCGGCCTGCATGGCGTTGACCGCCACGTGCAGGTCCGGAACCGAATCGACCAGGGTGCCGTCCAGATCGAACAGCACCATGCGCGGCGTGAACCGGGCCATTATTTGACCTTGGCCAGCTCGTCGCGCATCGCCTTGACGATGCTGTCGTAGCGGTTCGGGTCGGAATCCTGACCCTTGCCGAACAGCGCGGAGCCGGAGACGAAGGTGTCGACGCCGGCCGCGGCGATCTCGCCGATGTTGTCGGCGTTGACGCCACCGTCGATCTCGAGGCGGATGTCACGGCCGGAGCGGTCGATGATCTCGCGCGCCTGGCGGGCCTTCTCGAGGGTCGCCGGGATGAACTTCTGGCCGCCGAAGCCCGGGTTGACCGACATCAGCAGGACGATGTCGACCTTGTCGATCACCCACTCGAGCACGTCCAGCGGAGTGGCCGGGTTGAATACCAGGCCGGACTGGCAGCCCTGGTCGCGGATCAGCTGCAGGCTGCGGTCGACGTGCTCGGAGGCTTCCGGGTGGAAGGTGATCGAGGTCGCACCGGCCTTGGCGAAGTCCGGGATGATGCGATCGACCGGCTTGACCATCAGGTGGACGTCGATCGGGGCGGTGACGCCGTGCTTGCGCAGCGCGTCGCAGACCAGCGGGCCGATGGTCAGGTTCGGCACGTAGTGGTTGTCCATCACGTCGAAGTGCACCCAGTCGGCGCCGGACTTCAGGACGTTGTCCACTTCCTCGCCCAGGCGGGCAAAGTCGGCCGACAGGATACTCGGGGCAATGATGTAGTCGCTCATCTCGCGGTCCTCGGATACTTGGGAAAATTCGGTTGCGCAGCGGCCGGGCCGATCGCCGAATTCGGGACCGGTGTCACGGGCACACGCGCGGAAACTGGCGCTCAATGTACCGGATTTCGCCCGATTTTTTAAGGAGAAGGCGTGGCGATCGCGCCCGCGACGACGCTCTCGAATACGCGGTGGCGCGGCGGGGGACGCTCAAATCAGCTAGAATCGCGTCTCATTTCCAGCTGAAAGCATTCCCGATACCACTATGTTCCAGACCGAATTGCTGCTGCGCGAATTCGTCACCCACGATGTTCAGCGCTACATCCTGGCCAAGCCCGAGGGCTTCTCGTTCACGCCCGGACAGGCGATCGAGATGGCCATCGACGAGCCGAAGTGGCGCGACCAGGCCCGGCCGTTCACGCTCACCAACCGGGTCGACGATCGCGTACTGGAACTGATGATCAAGAGCTACGGCGATCACGACGGCATGACGCAGACGCTGGGCAAGTCGCAGCCGGGGCAGAAGCTGCTCCTCTCCGAGCCGTTCGACAGCTTCACCTACGAGGGCTCGGGCTGGTTCATCGCCGCCGGTGCCGGCATCACGCCGTTCCTCGCCATCATCCGCGATCTGGCCGACCGCGGCGAGCTGGCGAACCAGAAGCTGATCTACTCCAACAAGACCGCCGACGACATCATCCAGCAGCGCGAACTGGAGGCAGCCTTCGGCGAGAACGCCCACTTCGTCTGCACCCGCGAGAGCTCGCCGCTGTGCACCCACTTCGGCCACGTCGACGAGGCCTACCTGCACGAGCACGTACGCGATCTCAACGAGGAGTTCTACGTCTGCGGCCCGCCGGCGTTCACCCAGCAAGTCAAGAAGACCCTGGGCGAGCTGGGCGGCAACACCCGCAGCATGGAATTCGGCTAAAGCCGCATCGCCGGCCGAACGCAGAAAAGCCGCGCTCCGGAGCGATACCGGGCGCGGCTTTTTCGTGTGCGGATGACCGACCTGACCTCAACGCAGGTCGATGTCGAACCACTCGGTGACCCGCACCCGGGCCAGATGGATACGGTAGACGGTCTCGCGGGTGATCAGGTTTCCCTCGCGGCGGACCCGAAAGCTCAGCCGGCGGCAGCGCGACTGGCGGGCGAGCACTTCCATGAGGGGAACATCGCCCAGCCCGGCGATCGCACGATGCAGCTTCGGCGGGATGGGGCCGTTGACCCCGGCCACCTCGGTCATCGCCTCGATCCGGGCATCGCCGCTCTCCAGGCGCACGAGCCGTTGCCAGACGCGGGTGGCTCGCGGGACGGGCCAGCTATCGGCCTCGAACGCGCCCCAGCCTTCCAGGAGTGGGCGGACGATCACGGGGTGGCCAGTCTGCCGATGCAGGGCACGGGTGAACGATCCCGACGTCGCCGCCAGCCGGCGCACCGCAGCGGGCACGCCGAACAGTGAGCCGGCACCATTCGGGCCGCTTGCGCGGCGGAAGCAACCGCGAACGAAACGCCGCTCGCCGGACAAGGCGCTCATGGGGCCTCCGTGGCGAACACCGCCGCTTCGCCCTCGCCGCGCGGATCGCTAGCCGCCTCGAGCCGGCCCTCGTCCCGCCACCAGGCGACCGCCTGCATGTTGCCGAAGCCGTCATTGGTCTCGATGCGATGGCCCATCAACTCGAGCTCGGCGCGTTGCTCCTCGCTCAATCGCTCGGGCTCGACCTCGACCCGGTCGGGCAGGTACTGGTGGTGGATGCGCGGCTCGGCGACCCAGTCGGCCACCGGCTCGCCGCGCGTGGCCGCCAGCACCCCGCCGAGGACCATGGTGATGATGCGCGAGCCGCCCGGCGTGCCCAACACCCCGACCAGTTCGTCGTTGCGCACGAAGGTCGGCGACATGCTCGACAGCGGCCGCTTGCCCGGCTGGACCGCGTTGGCCTCCGCGCCGATCAGACCGTAGACGTTCGGCACGCCGGGCTTCTGCGAGAAGTCGTCCATCTCGTCGTTGAGCAGCACGCCGGTACCGGGCACGGTCACCGCCGCACCGAAGGGGTAGTTGATCGAGAGCGTCGCGGCGACGTAGTTGCCCTGCGCATCCAACACCGAGAAATGGGTGGTGTGTGGCCCCTCGGGTTCGGTGACCACCGGCGCGAGCATCGAGGAGCGCGTGGCGTCGGTCGGCGAGATGCCCACCGCCAGCCCGGCAGCGTAATCCGGGCTGGTCAGCCGCGCGACCGGCACGTCGACGAAATCCGGGTCGCCCAGGTACTCAGCCCGATCGCGGTAGGCACGCCGCATGGCCTCGATGCGGTAGTGCAGGCCGAGCACGGAGGCATCGTCGAGAGAGCCGGCACGACGCTCGAGCCAGCCGTAGGTGTTGAGGATCTCGGCAATCGCCACCCCGCCGGAGGACGGCGGCGCGGCGGAGACGACCTCGAAGCCGCGAAAGCCGCTGACCACCGGCTCGCGCTCGACCACGCGGTAGTCGGCGAGATCCGAGCGGGACCAGATGCCGCCGGCCTCGCGCACCCCGTCGGCCAGCCGGCCGGCGAGTTCGCCACGGTAGAAACCGTCGCGACCCTCGGCGGCAATGCGTCCGAGGGTCTCGGCCAGCGCCGGTTGGCGGATCACGTGGCCGATTGCCGGCACGTCGCCGTCATCGAGGAAGACTTCGCGGCTGACCGGGTCGGCGGCCAGCACCTCCTGACGAAAGCCGGCGAGATCGCGGTACATGGGCGTGACCGCGAAGCCCTCGCGGGCAGCACGAATGGCCGGATCGAGGCTGGTGGCAAGCGGCAACTGGCCATAGCCGCCGGCGAGGTGATCGAGCGCGGCGGGGATGCCGGGGATGCCGGCGGCGAGTGCCCCGTCCACCGAGAGCTTCGGCTGCGGGTTGCCGTCGGCATCGAGATACATGTCGCGACTCGCCTCCCCCGGGGCGCGCTCGCGGGCATCGAGCATCACGTCGCGGCCGCTTTCTGCCTCGTGGAGCAGGTAGAAACCGCCCCCACCCAGCCCGGAGCTGTAGGGCTCGACCACCGCGAGCGCGGCGGTGATGGCGACCGCCGCGTCGAAGGCATTGCCGCCAGACTCGAGCACCTCGCGACCGGCCGCGGTGGCTGCCGGATGAGCGGTGGCGATGGCCGCCTGACCGGGCGCGGCCACGGAACCGGCCTGGGCGACTACCCACGGCAGCGCCAGGAGCAGCGCGATCGTCAGCCGGCGCAGCGGATTCACGTTCAGCCCCCGCCGATCGCCTGCACGATCTCGACCCGGTCGCCGTCGGCAACCACCTGACTCGCGTGCTCGGCGCGCGGGCAGATCTCGCCGTTGAGCTCGATCGCGTAGCGTTTGCCGCGGGTACCGGCGATCGTCACCAGCGCCTCAAGCGTGGTGCCCTCGGGCACGTCGCGCGGCTCGCCGTTGAGCTCGATGCGGACCGTCGATTCAGCCATCCTCGTTCTCCTCCATCACCGGAACCGTCACTCCGGCTCGATGGTCTCTCTTGGTAGACTCCGGGGCCGGTCGTGAGCCGGCCGACCCCATTCAATATTCCGTGCCGATACCCATGAGCGAAACACCCCGGGCCGACTCCCCAGCACCCCTCGCCCTGCCGTGGGGCGAGATCGACACCGTCCTCTTGGACATGGATGGCACCCTGCTCGATCTGAACTTCGACACCCGCTTCTGGAAGGAGCACTTCCCGCAGCGCTATGTCGAGCTTAGCGGACTGTCGACGGACGAAGCGCGAGCCCGGCTCGAGGCACGTTTCGAAGGCCTCAAGGGGCAACTCGCCTGGTATTGCCTTGACGACTGGCACCGGGCGCTGGCGCCCGACTGCCGTGACGAGCTGGATCTGGTCGCCCTCAAGCGCGAGCTGGCCCAGCACATCTGCTACCGCCACGGCGTACCGGACTTCCTCGAACGCCTGGGCGCGGCCGGCAAGCAGCGCGTGCTGGTGACCAACGCCCATCCGGCGAGCGTGGATCTCAAGTTCGAGCACGTCGACCTGCCCCGGCGACTCGACCGCATCTTCAACGCCCACGAAATCGGCGCGGCCAAGGAATCCCCCCGCTTCTGGGAACAACTCGACCGGCAGCTGCACTTCGATCCCGACCGCACCCTGCTGGTCGACGACAATCTCGTCGCGCTGGCCGCTGCCGAAGATTTCGGCATCCGCCACCTGCGGGCGATCACGCGACCCAACAGCCAAGGCGAGCCGATGGATACCGCGCCGTTCGTCGCGCTGGACGATTTCCTCGGCGCCACGCGCGAGTTGACCACCGACTGAAGCCGTCCCGACGGGATGGCCGCTCGGGCGAGGTTCGCCCGGATATGCCGGCTTACTCGCTCTCGCTCGGCGGGACGTAGTCCTCCGGCTTCTCATCCTTGCCCTCGAAAAGGAAGCGCTCCATCTCGCGGACCAGAAATTCGCGCGCCTTGGGGTCGATCGGCGTCAGGCGGTACTCGTTGATCAGCATGGTCTGGTGCGACAGCCACTGCTGCCAGGCCGCCTTGGAGATGTTGTTGTAGATGCGCTCGCCCAGCTCGCCCGGATACGGCGGCTTCGGCAAGGCCTCGGCCTCGCACTGCAGGCGCTGGCAGAAAACGGTGCGTTCGCTCATGAAAACCTCGTTGGCGCGTCGATTCGAAATGTGACCGGGATGATAACAGCGCCGTGCCGCCCCCGCGGACGCCCTCAGGCGAAGGCCGGCGCGCCGCGCTCGCGGATCAGCCGCTGCACCGGTGCCGGCAGCCCCACTGGCGGCTCATCGACCAGCCGCTCGATCGCATGCCACTCACCGGGCAACTCGGCCACGGCCGCGTGACTGACCGCTGCGCCCTGCACCTCGGCGGCCAGCTCGAAATGACTGAAGGCGTGGCGTACCTGCCCAAGCGAGTGCCAGTCGCCGCTGCGCTGCATGCCGAGCTCCGCCAGCCGCGAGTCGGCACCATCCGAGGTCTTGCTCACAGGCAGGCTGGCGAGTCCGCCCCAGATACCGCTCGGCGGGCGCTTTTCCAGGAACAGCCGCCCCTCGCCGTCCTCCAGCCACAGCAGCACACGTTCGCGCACAGGGCGGGCCTTGCGCCTGCGACGCACCGGCAGCTCGGCGGTCCGCCCCTCGATGCGAGCCCGGCAGTCATCCGCGACCGGGCACTGCTCGCAACGGGGCGTGCCGCGACGGCAGACGGTCGCGCCCAGATCCATGATCGCCTGGGTGTAGTCGGCGGCGCGATCGGCCGGGGTGCATGCCTCGGCCAGCGCCCAGAGCTCTCGCTGGGTGGCGGCCGCTTCCTGGGGTGTGTCCACCGCGGCATGGCGGGCCAGCACGCGCTTGACGTTGCCGTCGAGGATCACCGCGCGCTCATCGAACGCTTGGGCGACGATCGCCGCGGCGGTCGACGGCCCCACGCCCGGCAACTCCGCCCAGCCCTCGACGGTCGCGGGAACGCCCGCATCGACCATCTGTTGTGCCGCACGGTGCAGGTTCCGGGCCCGGGCGTAGTAGCCCAGCCCCGACCACAGCGCCAGTACCTCGTCGGTCTCGGCGGCGGCCAGGGCATCGAGGTCGGGAAAGCGCTCGAGGAAGCGCTCGAAGTACGGGATGACCGTGGCCACCTGGGTCTGCTGCAGCATGATCTCCGAGAGCCACACCCGGTAGGGCGTACGCGGATGCTGCCACGGCAGGTCGTGACGGCCGTGGTGGTCGAACCAGGCCAGCAGCCGTTCGGCGAAGGGGGCCGTCACGACCCGCCGAGGGGCCGAGTGACGTGACGGGCGCCGGGCATCACAGCCCCAACCCCTTGAGCAGTTCCTTGACCGGCGCGGCATCGTCGCCAAGCCGCTTGTCGAGCTCCTCGTCGACGCGCTCCTTGACCTTGCTCTTGGCCGCGCCCTTGGCCAGCGACTCGAGATCGAGCGTGATCGACGGGTCGGCGAGCGCCCCCTTGATGCGGATCGGCACCGGCACCTGCTTGAGCCGCTCGAGGTCCTTGCCGCCCTGACCGGTGGCCGTATTGACCACGGTGGCAGTCAGGCGATAGTCGATCTGGTCACGCGGCAGGTCCACCTCGCCCTTGCCGGCGACGCGCAGCAGCGGCGAGGCACCGGCCAGATCGTCGTTGCGCACCACGCCGTTGCGGATGTTGGCTGTACCGGTAATCGCGGTGAAGTCGGTCGACTTCTCCTCCGGCTCCGGCTCGGTACGGCCGTCGATCTTCGCCTGGGCGCGACGCAGCTGGTAGCCGATATCGAAGCCCTTGATCTTGCCGTCGCGCAGGGCCATCTCGGCGTTACCGTCGAGCCCCGACTTGAGCTGGTCGACCCGCTTGCCCTGCGTGGCCACGTCGAAGGCGATATCGCCCTTGCCAATCAGGCGATCCTCGTCCATCAGGGCCATCAGCAGCGGCTGCAGCGACACGCCCTGGACGCGACCCTTGCCGGCGTAGCTCGGCACCTCGCCGCGGACGTCGAGCGAGCCGCTGCCGTTGATCTGGCCATCGAAGGCATTCGCTGCCAGCTCGGCCAGCCGGATCCGGCCGCCGGCCGCGGTAAGGTGCACGACGGGCTTCTTCAGCAGGTACTCCTCGTAGCGCAGGCTGGCCAGCGCCAGTCGGGCGTCGAGGTTGAGCCCGCGCAGGGTCTCGGTCGGCAGATCGATCTCCGCCGAGCCGGCCGCGGACGACCCGCCGGCACCTCCACCTCCAGCGGCTTTCTTCTTCTCCTCGCTCTTGTCCCCGTCGGGTTTCGGTGCGAGATACGGGTTGAGATCGAACTCGCCGCCCTCGAGGCGCGCGAACAGCCGGCCGCTCTCGAGGTCGTCGATGCCGGCCCGCCCGGTCAGATCGCGCCCGTCGAGCGAGATCTTGAGCTTGTCGAACATCGCCCGAGTCGGCGTGACGTCGAGCTGCCCGTCCAATGCGAATTCACGCAACGCATCGTCGCCACGCATGGCGGGCAGGGTCACGCCCAGCTGGTCGGCGAGTTCGTGCGGATCGAAGGCGGCAATCTTCACCGGACCGCTGGCGACGATTTCACCCGATTCCAGCCCGCTGACCTCGATCTGCGCCGAGCCCCGGACCGGGTCGGAGGCAAGCACGAAGTCGTCGATGGTGGCGGTGCCGGCGGCCAGGTCGGCGCTGACGTTCGCGTTGCTCGACACGCTGACCGTGTCGTCGACCTCAGGCAGTCCTCGGATGTCGGCACTCAGGGTCAGGCCCGGCAGCTCGTAGCGACCGGCCGCCCAGTCGGCCTCGACCACGGTCTTGAGCCGGCTCTCGAGATAACTCAGCGGACCGACGGCCTTGCCCTTGAGGTCAAGCACGACCCCGTCGAGGCGGGCCTGCGACTTGGCCAACCGCAGGTCGGCCTTGTCGAGCTCCAGCATCACCTCGACGCGCTCGGGCAGGGTGGAGTCAGCCTTGTCCTCGCGGATCGCGATCAGGTTGAAGACCACATCCTCGAGAATCACATCCTGGCGATCGAACCAGACCTGAGCCTCGGTGGTCAGATCAAGGCTGCCTGAAAGCGGCGGCGTGTCGGGCAGGACGACGCGGAAGTCGGACACCAGCTCGACGTCGGTGGGCTCGCCGTCGGCCAGCTCGCCGGTGGTCAGGTCGAGCCCTTCGACGGTGATTTCCTGACCGGCCAGCTCGTCGCGCCAGTGCACGGTGGCGTCGGTAATTTCCACGCCACCGACCGTCAGCCGCATGGCCGGCCCCTGGCCGTCCTGCGGTTCGACGGTATCGGGCTCGCCTGCTCCGGCCGCATCGGCAGACTGGCGGGCGACCAGGTCATCCCAGTTGGTGGTGCCGTCCTCGTGGCGGGCCAGATTGATGCGCGCGCCTTCCAGGAGGAGCGTGCCGATCTCGAACTCGCCGCGCAGCAGCGGCAGCAAGGCGGCCTGGGCCTCGAGGCGCTCGACCGTGATCATGGCCTCGGGTTCGAATCCGTCGGCATTGGCAAGCACCACGTCCTCGGTGGCCGCGCCGAGCCACGGGAAGACCGTCACCGACAGGTCGCCGTTGAACTGGATGCTCCGACCGGTCTGCTCCTCGACCTGCGCGGCGATCTGCGGCTTGTAGTCGTTCGGGTCGAAGGTGAGTACGAACGCGGTGGCAGCCAGGATGGCAACCATGACGAGCGCGACGAAAAGCAGGCCGAGTCGCTTAATCCATTTCATGCGGCGAGGTCCTCGAAAATCGATGATCGGAACGGCGGACGCCGGGCGACGCGTCGCGCCGCCCGGGCTAGCCAATCCGGACTAGGATTGAAACAGACTTTAGCAGACAATATATCCAGTCAGACCGGGCGTTTTCCCCGGGCGCGGCGCTGCGGCCCGAACCCCGAGCCACCGCCGACATACACCGCAAGCGATACGAACACCATGAGCATTACCGTCCGCCTGTTTGCCAGCCTGCGCGAACGCATCGGCTTCGACGAGACCCGACTCGACCAGACGCCGGCGACCGTGGCCGAGGCCTGGCAACAGGTCACAGACATCGAGCGTCCCGGCAATACGCTGGCCGCCGTCAACCACGAGCACGTCGATCTCGACCACCCCCTCTCGGATGGTGACGAGGTCGCCTTCTTCCCCCCGGTTACCGGAGGCTAAGTCATGGCGAACGACAAGCGCGGGAAAACCACGCCTCGGAGCGAAATGCGCCAGATCATCTCCCGTCGACGCCGCCTGATCCGCGTCTGGCCGGCCATCGCCCTGCTGCTTGCCGCGGTAACCGTCGGCTTCTACAGCTGGGCGTTCTTCCACCAGCCGATCCTGGTCAACCCGCTGCACGTGCTCGAACTGATGCAGAGCGGCAACCTCGACTCGGCCACCCAGGCCCTGCTCGCCGTCACCGCGCCGATGCTGTTCCTCGCCGTCGGCCTGCTCGTCCTGCTGCTGCTCGCCTTCGTGACTGCCGGACTGGTGAGCGAGGGCCGGCTGATGCGCGTGCTGGAGAAGAACCTGCCCCGCTGAACCGGCCGGATCACGGGCGTCGTCACACGATCGTAAGAACCTTTCCGTAAACAGGCATTGACCGGGGTTGCCACGGGGCCCGCCATGGCCTAAATGGTCTTTGGCAAGCGGGCGGCACCGAGGCGCCCGACCGGCTTTGCGTGTTCAACTCACGAGAGGGTTCTGGCATGTCGATCACGAAAAAGGCGCTCAAGGTGCGGCCCGAATGCCGCGTCACCTTCACCTATCGACCGGGCGACGAGGCGAGGCACCGCGTCGAGCTCCGAGGTGATTTCAACGACTGGGGCAAGGATGCCCTGCCCCTCAAGCGCCAGCGCGACGGCAGTTATCGGGTGACGCTGAACCTGCCGGTCTCCGGCGAATACGCGTTCCGCTACCTGGTGGACGACGAGCACTGGGATAACGACGAGGCCGCCGACGGCTACGTGCCCAACCCCTTCGGGACCGGGGACAACGGCCTGCTGCGGACCTGAGGCAACGCACCCGATCGTCAGCCGCGAGTGAGCCGCAGCCGCTGCAGGCGCATCACGGCCCGATCGATCGCCTGACTCTCGAGCGGCGGCAGGGCGTTGAACTCGAGACCATAGACAACGCTGCTGCCCACGCCCGGGCGCCGGTTACGGACGACGAATTCCAGACGGGCATCGATCTGCTCGCCCACCTTCAGGCGCGCGGCATTGACCTCGTCACCGAGGGCAAAACGCGGGTCGTTCTTCTGAGTGAAGCTCACCGCGCAGCCGGTCGCCGAGATATTGACCACCTCGCCGGAGGCCACCTCGCGGCGCTCGGGAAGACAGAAGGCAAGCGTGCCGGGCACGTCAGGCGGCAGGTCGATGCGGAAGGCGGAGCGGCGCTGCAGGCGCTTCATCTTCTCCGGGTAGCCGATGCCGAGATAGCAGTCGTCGCCATCGCGATCGGCCTTGACGTCGCTAGTGTAGAACCAGCTCAACAGACCGTCGATGACTGCCTGGACCCGCACCTCGCCTGCGGCACGCACGTGACGCAACACCACCGGGTCCGGGCAGTCGAAGACCAGGCGCCCCGTATCGACGTCGTTGCCGACCACCTGGACCTGCCCCTGGAAATCCGGGTCGTCATCGGGGATCAGCCACGCATGGGCGCGCGACTCGAACAGGCTGGCGAGCGCGCGCTGGATGGCACGCGGCGCGCGGATAATTTTGATGTCCTGATCGTCCAAGACCAATGACTCCGAATCCATGGATTTCGCCCGGGCGCGCTTGTCACCCGAGCCGGGGCGTTCGTAAGGATACCCAACTTCCCCCCACCCTGCAGCCATCGCGGATGGCGCCGGGGCGGGCCGGACGCGCTCCGGTTCGGTTGCCGCGGGCGATCGGTTACCATAGGCGGCCGCTGAACACCGGATTGCCGGACAGGGCGGCTCTGAATGTCGGGAAGGTCTGCTCGATTCGATGGCGCCTCTGGCTGGCGGGTTTGTGCGCAATCAAGGCGCCGTGCCGACGTCGGGCTCATTGCCCGGCGAGGTGCGGCAACGCCGAGTGCGGGCAAACCCGCCAGCCCCATTCGGGCGGGCCGCCAAGGACCCATTTGCGGCGTTGCAGTTCTTGTGAAGGTAGCGTCATTCACGGCGAACTGCGCCTTGCAACTGGGCCCTTGGCGGCCCGCAGAGGCACTATCGAATCGAGCAGACCTTCCCTAGCGCATTCAAAGACTTCCTGTCCCCGATTTTTCGTTTACCCATTCGACTGACACAGAGGACTTTTCCATGTCTGATGCCAAGCGACTTTCGCAGTACCTGGCCGAGCACCAGCGCCAGGGCCGCGTCGACGCCGACTTCGTCGGCCTGATCAACGACGTTGCCTCCGGCTGCAAGCTGATTGCCGACCAGGTCGGCCGCGGCAACCTCATCGGCCTGCTGGGCTCTGCAGAGACCGAGAACGTTCAGGGCGAGACCCAGAAGAAGCTCGATATCATCTCGAACGACGAGTTCACCGACATCCTCACCGAGGGCGGCCACACTGCCGGCCTCGCCTCCGAGGAAATGGACGAGGTCTACGACCTGCCGGCCGGCAAGCACCGCGGCCCGTACCTGTGCACCTACGATCCGCTGGACGGCTCGTCGAACATCGACGTCAACGTAACCGTCGGCACCATCTTCTCGGTCCTCAAGGCCCCCACCGGCAAGGAGAACCCGACCGAGGAAGACTTCATGCAGCCGGGCACCGAGCAGGTCGCCGCCGGTTACGTGACCTACGGCCCGTCCACCATCCTGGTCCTGACCATCGGTGACGGCGTCGACGGCTTCACGCTGGATCGCTCGGTCGGCGAGTTCAAGCTGACCCATCCGAACATGACCATCCCGGAAGACACCGCCGAGTTCGCCATCAACATGTCGAACATGCGTTTCTGGGATGCCCCGGTCAAGCGCTACGTCGACGAGTGCCTCGCCGGCAAGGAAGGCGAGCGCGACAAGGACTTCAACATGCGCTGGGTTGCCTCGATGGTCGCCGAAGTGCACCGCATCCTGGTTCGTGGCGGCGTGTTCATGTACCCGATCGACAGCAAGCACCGCGAGCGCGGCGGCAAGCTGCGCCTGATGTACGAGGCGAACCCGATGTCCATGATCGTCGAGCAGGCCGGCGGCCTGTCGATCACCGGCCCGGACCGGATCATGACCATCGACCCGGAAAAGCTGCACCAGCGCGTACCGGTCATCCTGGGCTCCAAGAACGAAGTCCAGCGCATCTGGGACTACCACAAGGAAGGCTAAGCGCCTTCCGGGACCCCGGACACGAAAAAGCCCCGCGTTTCGTCGCGGGGCTTTTTTGTGCCCGCCCGATCGGGGCGGGCGGACCGATGATGCGGCGATCAGCCGTAGCGACCGGTGATGTAGTCCTCGGTCTTCTTGTGCTCCGGCGTGGAGAACATGGTCGCGGTGTCGTTGTACTCGATCACGTTGCCCAGGTGGAAGAAGGCAGTGTAATCGGCAATCCGCGCGGCCTGCTGCATGTTGTGGGTGACCACGACGATGGTGTACTCGCGCTTGAGGTCGTACATCAGCTCCTCGACGGTCGCCGTGGAGATCGGGTCGAGCGCGGAGGTCGGCTCATCCATCAGGATCACGCTCGGCTGCACGGCGATCGCCCGGGCGATGCACAGGCGCTGCTGCTGACCGCCGGAAAGCGATGTCCCCGGCTTGTCGAGCTGATCCTTGACCTCGTCCCACAGGCCGGCCGAACGCAGCGACTGCTCCACCAGTTCGTCCTGCTCCGCGCCCTTGCTCACCAGGTCGTGCATGCGCGGCGCGTAGGCGACGTTCTCGTAGATGCTCTTCGGGAACGGGTTCGGCTTCTGGAACACCATGCCGACCTTCTTGCGCAGGGCGACCTCGTCGACCTGGCGGGAAAGCACGTTCCTTCCTTCCATCATGACCTCACCCTCGGTGCGCACCGTGGGGATCAGGTCATTCATGCGGTTCATGCAGCGCAGGAAGGTCGACTTGCCACAGCCGGACGGGCCGATCAGGGCCGTGATGTTGTTCTGGTAGACGTCCAGGTCGATGCCGTGCAGCGCCTGCTTCTCGCCGTACCAGAGCTTGAGATCCCGAACGGTCAGCGCCAGATCGTGGGTCGTCTGCTGGTTGAAGTTGACCGGGGCGCCCGGTGAAGCCGCGAGTTTGGTTGTCATGCTCGCCGTACCTGTTCGTTATGTGGCGTTCGGTGGAAAAGGCTGTCTGGCCCGCCGGGCTTACCAGCGGTGCTCGAATTTCTTGCGCAGATAGACCGCGGTCGCATTCAGCGTGATCAGCACGGACAGCAGCACGATGATACCGGCAGCGGTACGCTCGACGTAGGCCGACTCCGGCATACCCGCCCAGGTGAAGATCTGTGCCGGTAGCACGGTGGCCGCCTGGGTGAAACTGCCCGGGGCGTCCGGGATGTAGGCGATCATGCCGATGATGATCAGCGGCGCGGTCTCGCCCAGCGCCTGCGCCAAGCCGATGATCGAGCCGGTCAGGATACCCGGCATCGACAGCGGCAACACGTGATCACGCACGGTCTGCCAGCGGGTCGCCCCGACGCCGAAGGCCGCCTGGCGGATCGAGTCGGGTACGGCGCGCAGGGCGGCACGCGAGGTAATGATGATGATCGGCAGCGTCATCAGACCCAGCGTCAGACCGCCGGCCAGCGCCGAGGAGCGCGGTGCGCCGAAGAAGTTGATGAATATGGCCAGACCCAGCAGACCAAACAGGATCGACGGGATCGCGGCGAGGTTGTTGATGTTGATCTCTAGAAAGCGCGTGAAGCGATTGTCCGGCGCGAACTCCTCGAGGTAGACCGCCGTCATCACGCCCACCGGGAAGGCGAAGGCCAGGGTGACGATCAGTACCAGCACCGACCCCACGGCCGCCGAGGCCAGGCCTGCCATCTCCGGCAGCTTGGAGTCGCCGTTGGTGAAGAAGCCGGTGTTGAAGCGCAGTTCGGCGTTGCCCGCCTCGACCAGCCGATCGATCACCGCCTTCTGCTTGTCGCGCAGGCGGGTGTCACGCCCCTTCAGATGCTGGTCGACCGCGTCGTCGGCCAGCACCCACTCCATGCGCTTGGTGCCAAGCAGGTCGGGGTTCTCTTTCATGCGATTGGGGATCAGGCGCAGATAACCGCGGCTGACCAGCTCGCGCACATCGGCCTCCACCGCCGCCAGCGGCAACTCGCTGGCCCGCTCGCTGTAGTCGATCTCCACCTGGATGTAGGCCTGCTGGAAGGCCGGCAGCCCCTTGACCAGCATGTCGATGAGAAACAGCACCAGGAAGGCGCCTGCGGCAAGCAGCGCCGCCATCGACAGCCACTTCATGCGTGCCGACTTGCGGTGGCGCTTTTTCAGCTGACGGGAGATGTCGTCCAGGGACTGGGCCATGACAGGAAGCTTCCGATTGGACTGTTTACAGGTTGTTGACCGCGTACTTCCGACGGAAGCGACGGATCATCAACACCGAGACGAAGTTGAGCACCAGCGTGACCACGAACAGCATCAGCCCCAGCGCGAATGCCGACAGCGTCGCGGCCGACTCGAACTCGTTGTCACCCGTGAGTGCGGAGACGATGCTGACGGTCACCGTCGTCATGTCCTCGAGAGGATTCGCGGTGAGGTTCGGCCGCATGCCGGCTGCCATCACCACGATCATGGTCTCGCCCAGGGCGCGCGAGACGCCCAGCAGCGTCGCCGAGATGATCCCCGGCAGTGCCGCGGGCAGCACCACGTGGCGGATGGTCTCGTTGCGCGTGGTGCCCAGTGCCAGTGAGCCCTGGCGCATCGCCGTGGGCACCGAGCTGATCACGTCGTCCGAGAGCGAGGAAATGAACGGGATGATCATGATGCCCATCACGATCCCGGGGGCGAGGGCGTTGTTGAACGAGGCGTCCAGGCCAACCGAACCGGCTGCCGTGACGATCAGCGGCGCGACGGTGATCGCGGCGAAGAAGCCGTAGACAACCGTCGGAATGCCCGCCAGCACCTCGAGCACGGGCTTGGCGACCGTGCGTACCGAATTGGGCGCGTACTCGGACATGTAGATCGCCGCGGAGACGCCGATGGGGACGGCCACCAGCATGGCGATCGCGGTGATCATGAAGGTGCCAGCGAACAGCGGCAGTGCGCCGAAGTTGCCGGATGGCCCTTCGCCGCCCTCGGCCCGGCCGGCGGCCTCGAGGAACGAGTCGCCCGGGGCCCAGTTGGTCCCGGTGATGAAGTACCAGAAGCTCTCCATCTGGAAGAAGCGGATCGCCTCGAACAGGATGGAGAACAGGATACCGAAGGTGGTCAGGACCGAGACGGAGGCCGCTGCCAGCAGCGTCCACCGCACCGACCGCTCAAGCGAATCGCGGGCGCGCAGCTCGGGGCGGATGCGGTTCAGGCCGACAAACAGGCCGAAAGCGCCCAACCCCAGGGCGCCGACAACCGCCAGCCAGCTGGGGAAGACGTTCTCGAATACGCCCAGCACGATCGCGGCCAGGAAGGCGACGACCACGGCGGGGCCGGCCGAACTGAGCACCGCGAACCACGCGTACTGATCCGGCTGGGAATGCATGTGCACCCCGCCTGCGCGCGTCCGCGTTGCCTTGGCTCGCCCGAGGTAGAACCCCAGCGCCCCGAGGAGCAGCACCCCGGCGAAGAACGTCATCAATATGTGGTCGGTCTGCATGTCTGCGCTATTCCGTCTTGGATCACGGTGTCGGCATCCATCGGGCGGCTGTGCCGGCCAAGGCCTCGGGTCGGCCCGTTAAGGCCGTCAAAGCGGCCCATTATTGGCAACCTGACTCCTGTTGCAAGCATTCGGCATGAATTCAACCAAACGCTTGCGACAAGAGAAGGCCGGCGAGCCACGCCCGCCGGCCTTTCCCGTCCCTGGGAGTGCGCCGTTGGCGCTTACTTCAGATCGGACAGTTCGAGCTGCTTGCGATCGGCCACATTGGTCTGCCACTCCTTGAGCAGGTCCTGCGGCATCGGGATCAGGCCGATACCCTTGAGGTAGCCCAGATCGCTGATCATCTTGTCGCTCATGAAGAGCTCGACGTAGTCGCCCATGGCCGGGACGTCCTCGGCGTGGCTGTTCTTGATGTAGAACCACAGCGAGCGAGAAACCGGGTACTCACCCGAACCGATCGCTTCCGGCTCCGGCTTGACGCCGTCGATGCTCGCGCCGGACAGCTTGCCGGCGTTCTCTTCGAGGAAGGAGTAGCCGAAGATGCCGAAGGCATCGGTGTCGTTCTGCAGCTTCTGGACGATCAGGTTGTCGTTCTCACCGGCGTCGATGTAAGCACCATCCTTGCGGATGTTTGTGTAGCCCTCGCCACCAAAGGCGTCCATCTCCTCGGTCACGGCCTCGAGCACCAGCTCCTCGAAGGCGTCACGGGTGCCGGAAGTGGTCGGCGGACCGTAGACGCGGATCTCGCGGTCCGGAAGGGAAGAATCGATCTCGCTCCACTTCTTGTACGGGTTCTTAACCAGCTCGCCGTCCTGCGGCACCTTCTCCAGCAGCGCCAGGGCAATCTGCTCGCGGGTCACGCTGACCGCGTCGTTGGTGTTGCTCTGGGCGAACGCGATGCCGTCGTAGCCGACCATGGCCTCGGTGATGTCGGTAACGCCGTTTTCCTGGCAGCGCTCGAACTCTGAGGTCTTCATCCGACGCGAGGCGTTGGTGATGTCCGGGGTGTCCATGCCGTTGCCTTCGCAGAACAGCTTCATGCCGCCACCCGAACCGGTCGACTCGATCACCGGGGTCGGCCACTTGGTGGTCGCGCCCAGCTCCTCGGCGACGTAGCTGGCGAACGGGAAGACGGTGGAGGAACCGACGATGCGGACCTGGTCACGCGCCTGAGCGGTGCCCATGGTCGCGACCATCGCGGTGGCCAGACCAATACTGGTTACGGCAAAACGTTTCATCAGGAAAACCTCGGTTGATGTTCAGTACAACGTGATTGCAGGAACGCAGTCTGGTGATCCTTTGTGACAGGTTTGTGACGATATGACAACGGTTCGATAACACCTACATCCGAATATGCATTCAGGCGGTTTCATGCGGCGGCCTCACCCGGAACCACAGGGCATACATGGCCGGCAGGAACACGATGGTGAGCACCGTGCCGGCGGCAATCCCGCCGATCAGTGTGACCGCCAGCGGCCCCCAGAAGGTGCTGGCCGTCAGCGGCACGAAGGCCAGCACGGCGGCCAGCGCCGTGAGCACGACCGGTCGTGCGCGACGGATGGTCGCCTCGATCACCGCGGTGTGGCGATCGTCGCCGGCACGGCGGTTCTCGTCGATCTGCCCCACCAGGATCAGGGTATTGCGCATCAGTATCCCGGCCAGACCGATCAGGCCCAGCAGCGCGACGAAGCCGAACGGCTGGTTGAACAGTGCCAGCGCACCGGCCGCCCCGATCAGGCCCAGCGGTGCGGTCAGCAGCACCATGAACAACCCGGGGAACGAACGCATGTTGAACATCAGCAGGGTGAGCATCAGTACCACCATCAGCGGCATGACTACCTTCAGCGAGTCCTGCGCCTTGGCCGACTGCTCCACCGTGCCGCCGATCTCGAGCCGGTAGCCGGCAGGCAGCGAGGCCCTCAACTCGGCGAGGTCGTCCCAGCTGGCGAAGGTGGCATCCGGCGGCTGGGCACCGCGGATCTCGGCGTTCACGTTGAGATACGGGGTCTGGTTGCGCCGCTTGAATACCGGCAGCTCGTTCTCGACCGCGATCTCGCCCAGTTGCTCGAGCGGCACGGTCCGCCCCTCGACGATACGAATCGGCAGGCGGGCGAGCTGGGCCGGGTCGCGGGCCACGCCCGGCTCGGCGCGCACGATCACGTCCACGCCGCGGATACCCTCGCGTAGCTGGGTCGCGGCACGGCCGTTTATCAGTTCGGCCAGCTGCGACTGGACCTCGACCGGCGTCACGCCCAGCGCGGCCAGCCGTCCCGGATCGAGCGCGAGGCGCAGCGCCGGCACCTGTCGCCCCCACTCGAGGTGCGGATCGACCAGGTGCGGGTTCCCCGCCATGATCTCGCGCACCTGTTCACCGATGGCCGTCAGCTGGCTGACCTCCGGGCCCATGACCCGGAACTGCACCGGCCAGACCACCGGCGGGCCGTAGAGCAGCGGGTGCGGGCGCACGCGCGCCTCGGGAAAGGCGCCCTCACTGATCATCGACTCCATCCGCTCGCGCAGGGCCTGACGTGCCTTCGCATCGTGGGTGACGGCGATGATCTTGGCGAAGGCCGGGTCGGGCAGCTCCGGATTGAGCGCGAGGAAGAAGCGCGGCGCTCCACGACCGATGTAGGTGGAAAGCGACTCGAGCGCCGGGTCGTCCTCGATTGCCGCGGCCACCCGCTCGGCCACCGCTTGGGTCGCCTCGACCGAGCTGCCCTCGGGTAACTGGATGTCGATCAGCAGCTCGGGGCGATCGGAGCTGGGGAAGAACTGCTTGGCCACGCCCTGGCCCATCAGCACCGCGGAGGCGACGAACAGGATCAGGGTGGCCCCGACCACCCACCAGCGGTGCGCCACGCAGGCGGTGATTACGCCGCGCAGCGCCCGGTAGCTGCGGCTGTTGTACATATTGTCGGGGGATGAGGGCTCGATGCGCGGCAAGAGCTTCACGCCCAGATAGGGGGTGAACACCACCGCGACAAACCAGGAGGCGATCAGCGAGATCCCCAGGATCCAGAAGATGTTGCCGGCGTACTCGCCGACGTTCGACTGGGCGAAGCCGATTGGCACGAAACCGACCACGGTCACCAGCGTGCCCACCAGCATCGGCATGGCGGTGACCGTCCAGGCATGCGCGGCGGCCACGGTCCGCTCGGCGCCCTCCTCGAGCTTCACCAGCATCATCTCGATGGCGATGATGGCGTCATCGACCAGCAGACCCAGCGACAGGATCAGTGCACCCAGCGTGATCCGGTCGAGGTTCTTGCCGGTGATCTGCATGACGACGAAGGTCATCGCCAGGGTCAGCGGCACGGCAAAGGCCACCACCAGCCCGGCACGCAGACCCAGGGCAAGAAACCCCACCAGCATGACCACGCCCAGGGCGAGCAGGAACTTGATCTGGAAGGTGTCGACCGCCAGAGAAATCGCGTCGGCCTGGTTGGTGACCTTCTCCAGCTCCACCCCGACCGGCAGGTCGGCAGCGACCCGCTCCTCGAAGGCCGCCAGCCGCTCGCCGAGCTTCAGGCCGTTGATGTTCTCGGCCATGATCACGCCGACCATCAGTGCCCGCTCGCCGTTGTTCTCCACCACGAAGCCCGGCGGGTCGGCCAGCCGCCGCGAGATGTCGGCGATATCCGAGAGGCGCAGCACCCGGCCGTCGATATTCAGGGGCGTGGCGGCGATGCGCTTGATCGTCGCCGCCCCCTCGGCATCGAACCCCGGCCCGACACGCAGATAGAGGCGCGGGCCTTCGGTCTCGATCAGGCCGGCACCAGTCATGCGGTTCTGGCCGGCGATGGCCGCGGCAACCGCCTCGGTGGACAGGCCCATCGACTGGATGCGCGCGGTGTCGAGCCGCACCTCGACCCGGTCGTCCTGCTCGCCGATCAGGTGCGCCTTGTCGACGCCCTCGACCCGCAGGGCCTCGCGCCGCAGCGTCTCGGCCGCCCGCACCAGGCTGCGCTGGTCCGCTCCCGGCGCGGTCAGGGCGTAGAGCGTGAAGTAGACGTCGGAGAAGTCGTCGTTGAAATACGGGCCGGCCACCCCGGGCGGCAGTTGCGGCTCGACATCCGAGAGGTGCTTGCGCACCTGATAGAAGGCGTTGTCGACCGCCTCGGGCGGGGTGGACTCCTCGAAGTTGATCCTGAGATAGATCGAGCCCGGCCGCGCGATGGTCTCGACGAAGTCGAAATAGGGCACGTTGTCGAGCGCCACCTCAAGCGGTTCGCCCACCTGCTCCTGCATCTCGCGCGCAGTCGCCCCGGGCCAATGCGCCTCGGCGAGCATCACCTTGAGGGTGAACGCCGGGTCCTCGGCCCGCCCCAGGGAGACGAAGGCGTAAAGGCCGGCGAGGGCCACCAGCAGGATCAGGTAGAGGGTGACCGAGCGCTCGCGGACCGCCAGCGCGGAGAGATTGAAGCGACTGACAGCCGGTTCGCTCAAGGAGCACTACCCCCGGCGCCGGCGGCGACCTCATCGCCACGGCGCACACGGACGGCCTGGCCGTCATGGAGGCGATTGACCCCGGCGATCACCACCAGCGTGCCGGCCGGCAACTCGGAGTCGATCAAGGCATGGTCGACCTCGATGCGGCGCACCGTCACGGCCACGGCCTCCAACCGCGCGTCGACCACGCGGAACACCCGCGGCTGGTCGTCGCGACCAAAGACCGCCCCGACCGGCACGCGCTGGTGACGCGCCCCTTCCTCGGCGAACGAGAGAATGGCGGTCTGGCCGAGCGACCACGGTGTCATGTCCGCGGCCGGCTCCGGTAGCCGGTAACGGGCAGCATAGCTGCGGCTGACCGGGTCTGCCGCGCCGCTGATCGTGTCGAGCGTCGTCTCGACGGTCGTGCCGTCGGCCTCCAGCCTTGCCTGCGCCTGCTCGGCGAGATCGGCACGGCGGCGCTCGGGCACGGCCACCTCGACCAGACGGCCCTCATTGGCCGCTAGGCGGATCACCGGTTGGCCGGCGGCGACCACGTCACCGACGTCGGCACTAAGGCCTGTGACTACCCCGTCGAAGGGCGCGGCCAGCGAGGCATAGTCCAACGCATTCCTGGCCTCGGTCAGTTGCGCCTCAGCGCTGGCCACCCGCGAGCGGGTTGCCTGGGCCCGGGACTCGGCCTGATCGAGGGACTGACGACTGGCGACCTTCTGCTCGAACAGCTTGCGGATGCGTTCGAGCTCTTGCTCGGCGAGGCGGGCGTCGGCTCGCGCCTGCTCAAGTGCGGCACGCGCCGAGTCGACCCGTGCGGTCAGGTCGCGCTCGTCCAGCCGGGCGAGCGGCTGATCCTGCTCGACCCGTTCGCCACGCCGCACCAACCGCTCGCTGATGCGTCCCGCCGCCTGGAAACCGATGGCGGCATTCGTCTCGGCAACCACGCTGCCCACCAGCGGCGGGCGCGGTTCTACACCGTCGGCGAGCGGGGCCACCAGCACCACCGGTGGCTTCTCGGATGCCGCGGCGGCAGACGGGGCCAGTGACAGCAGGACCAATGCCGTCAGCGCGGCACGGGCAATCGCGAAAAGCTTTGCCATACTCACCGGCCGCATCCCCGTCCAGAGCCCATCGAATCGTCCATGTCCGTCACTCCCACGATCGTCTGGTTTCGCCAGGACCTGCGCCTGGCCGACAACCCCGCTCTAACGCGGGCGCTCGCTGCCGGGCCCATCATACCCATATACATCGCACCGACCGATAGCCGTCGAACGACCCGCCATGACGGCTTTCATGCCGGCGGGGCAAGCCGCTGGTGGCTGCATCACAGTCTGGTCGCACTCGATCGCTCCCTGCGGGACAAGGGCAGCCGCCTGCTGGTTCGCCGCGGCGAGCCGGCGACCGTGCTGCGCGAACTGGCCGAGCAAGCCGGTGCCGCAAGCGTGCACTGGAACCGGCGTCTCGAACCGGCCGGCATCGCCACCGACCGCGAGGTCAAGCAGGCGCTGCGCGAGACGGGGCTGGCCGTGCAGTCGTTCAACGGCAATTACCTGCACGAACCCTGGAACGTGCTCAACAAGCAGGCCAAGCCCTACAAGGTATTCACGCCGTACTGGAAGGCACTGCTCGCCGCGGGTATCGACCAGGACGTGCTGCCGGAACCGGAGCGTCTCGAGGCGGTGCCCGGACACATCGAAAGCGAAACGGTCGACGCACTCGACCTGCTGCCGACGCTCGGCTGGGCCGACGATTTCTCCGACTGGTGGACGCCCGGCGAGAGCGGCGCCTGGGACCGGTTCGAGACCTTCCTCGACGAGGTCGACCGCTACCACGAAACCCGTAACCGCATGGACCTCGACGGCACCTCGCGACTCTCGCCGCACCTGCACTTCGGAGAGATCTCCCCGCGCCAGGTCGTCGCGCGGGTGCGGGCCGAGCATCCCGAGGCGCTGGAGGAAGCGGGCACCGAGGCGTTCCTGCGCGAGATCGGCTGGCGCGAGTTTGCCGCCAATCTCATCTACCACTTCCCTCAGACCGAGCGAGAGAATCTCGACGCCCGCTTCGATGCCCTGCCCTGGGAAAACGACCCGGACGTCCTCGCCGCGTGGCAACGCGGGCAGACGGGCATCCCGGTGGTCGATGCCGCCATGCGCGCGCTGTGGGCCACCGGCTGGATGCACAACCGCGCCCGAATGATCGTCGCCTCGTTCCTGACCAAGAACTGCCTGGTCGACTGGCGGCACGGCGCGGACTGGTTCATGGACACGCTGGTCGACGCGGATCTCCCCAGCAACACCGCCGGCTGGCAGTGGGTCGCCGGCAGCGGCGCGGACGCCGCACCCTATTTCCGCATCTTCAACCCGGTGCTGCAGGGCGAGAAGTTCGACCCGGAAGGCAGCTTCATCCGTCACTGGGTGCCGGAACTGGCCGATTTGCCGGACAAGGCGCTGTACGCACCCTGGGAGGCGAAGCCGGCGACCCTGCAAGATGCCGGGGTGACCCTGGGCGAGACATACCCCGAACCGGTCGTCGATCTCAAGGCATCCCGCCAGCGCGCCCTGGACGCCTTCCAGCAGATCAAGGACGACTCGCACTAACCGCCTCGCGCGCCGGGGCGGGTACCATCACGGCTACCAGCACACTCGTTGTCACTGCCCGCATGTCGATATATAGTGAAAAACATAACGCTTCGTTCACCGGCTCGCTGGGACTGAAGCTGGGCACGGGCGAGATCTCGGATCGCCGCCTGCGACTGCTGGCCGCGCTCGAACAGACCGGCTCGATCAGCGGCGCGGCCCGCTCGATTGGCATGACCTACAAGGCGGCCTGGGACGCGGTCGACGCGATCAACAACCTCGCCGAACGACCGCTGGTGGCGACCCGCCATGGCGGCAGCCGCGGCGGCGGGGCGGAGCTGACCGAGGAAGGCCGGCGACTGCTGGCCGCCTGGCGGCGACTGAAGGCGATGCAGCGCGAACTGCTCGAGCTGTTCGACCGCAACGAGCTGGGCGAAGACCTGGACCAGCTGCGGAGGATCCGGATGAAGACCAGTGCCCGAAACGCGCTCGCCGGGCGGGTGAAGACCGTCACGCCGGGGGCGGTGAACAGCGAGGTGGTCGTGACGCTTGCCGGTGGCGACGAGCTGGTCGCGGTGATCACGCGCCACAGCGCCGAGGAGATGGCGCTGGCCGAGGGCCGTCCGGTACACGCACTGATCAAGTCGAGCTTCGTGCTCCTGAGCGATGCCGGCTCGCGCACCTCGGCGCGCAATCATCTCTGCGGCACGATCGAGCGGATCGAGACCGGCGCGGTCAACAGCGAGGTGATGGTCGCCCTGCCCGGCGGCGCACGCCTGACCGCCGTGGTGACTAACGCCAGCATCGAGGCCCTGGGCCTGCGCGAGGGCGGCGAGACGTGCACCCAGATCAAGGCCAGCCACGTGATCCTAGGCGTCGACGACTGAGCGGACGACCCGCCTACCCGCGGCTTGGCCGCGCTCGTCGAGATATAGCGGACAACACATCGAAGGCATCCACCCATGACCAGAACGACCCGCATCATCGCCCTGCTTGGCGCACTCCTGTGGGCCGGCCTCGCCCGGGCGGAGACCATCACCGTGGCGGTGGCGGCGAACTTCACCAAGACGGCCGAGGCGATCGGCGCGGCCTGGGAGGCGCAGAGCGGTCACGAGGTGCGCTTCGCCTTCGGCCCGTCGGGCAAGCTGCTGGCCCAGATCCAGCACGGCGCACCGTTCGACGCCTACTTCTCTGCCGACACCCGTCGGCCGCAGATCCTGGTCGAGGCTGGCGAGGCGCGCGACTTCTTCGTCTACGCCGGCGGCAAGCTCGCGCTCTACAGCGCTACCCTGCCGGTCGACGAGAACGCCGAGGCGATCCTCGCTGACGGCGATTACCGCCACCTGGCGATGGCCAACCCCAAGGCCGCGCCCTACGGGGCGGCGGCAAAGCAGGTGCTGGAACAGCGCAATCTGTACGAACGGCTCAAGACGGCGGGGCGGATCGTGCAGGGCGAGAGCATCGGCCAGGCCTTCCAGTTCGCCGCCACCGGCAATGCCCAGCTGGGCTTTGTCGCCCTGTCGCAGCTTCAGGACCCGGACAGCCCGGTGAAAGACAAGGGCCATATCTGGATGCCGCCGACCGAGGATTACGATCCGATCCGCCAGGGGGCGGTGGCGCTGACCCGCAGCAGGCATCCCGAGGTGGTCGACGACTTCCTGGCCTTTGTCCGGGGGGAGACGGCCGCCGAGATCATCCGCCGCTTCGGCTACGATGTGCCTTGACCCGGCCCGCTCAGCAAAGAGTTAGGCAATGACCCTGTTCGGTATTCCCCTCGACACCCACCCGATCTGGTTGACCCTCCAGGTGGCCACCCTGACGACACTGATGCTGGCCGTCATCGGCATCCCGCTGGCGTGGTGGCTTGCCCGGATGCGTTCGCGCTGGCGGGTGCTCCTCGAGGCGCTGGTCTCGCTGCCGCTGGTGCTGCCTCCGACGGTGCTGGGCTTCTATCTGATCATTGCGCTGGGGCCTGCCGGGCCGGTCACCGATCTGCTCGGTGTGTTCGGTTTCGAGGGCCAGCTGACCTTCAATCTCGCCGGACTGGTGATCGGCTCGGTACTGTTCTCGCTGCCGTTCATGGTCCAGCCGCTGATGAGCGCCTTCCAGTCGCTGCCCGATGAGGTGCTGGATGCCGCGCGGCTGATGCGCGCCGGGGCAGTCGACCGCTTCGTCAACGTGGTGCTGCCGTTGTCGCGCCAGGGGCTGGTCGTTGGCGCGGTGCTCACCTTCGCCCACACGGTAGGCGAGTTCGGCGTGGTGCTGATGGTGGGCGGCAATATCGAGGGCCAGACGCGACTGGTCTCGATCGCGATCTTCGATCACGTCGAGTCGTTCGAGTACGCCCAGGCCCACCTGCTCTCGGCGGTCATGGTGCTGTTCTCGTTCGTCACGCTGGTCTCCGTCTACCTGATCAATCGCCGCCTGTCGGCACGACTCGGATAGGCCAATGTTCGAAGGAAACCTGTCACTGACACTGGGCGACTTCCGACTGGATTCGGGCCCGTTCGCCTTTGATTCGGCGGGCGTGACCGCCCTGTTCGGACGCTCGGGCTCGGGCAAGAGCACGCTGCTGCGCGCCATGGCGGGACTCGACCGGCACACCCGCGGGCAGCTGCGTTTTCACGACGAGACCTGGCAGGACGGACGCCGCGCCTTGCCAGCCGAGCGGCGCGACATCGGCATGGTCTTCCAGCACGCCGCCCTGCTTGCCAACCGCACGGTGCGCGGCAATCTCGACTTCGCCGCCAGCCGCGCCCCGGCCGATCGCCACGCCGGCATCGATCATGACGAGATCGTCATCCGTACCGGCATCGAGCCGCTGCTCGACCGGGCGGTCGGCAACCTCTCCGGAGGCGAGCGCCAGCGGGTCGCCATCGCCCGGGCACTGGCCGGCCAACCGCGCGTGCTGATGATGGACGAGCCGCTCGCCGCGCTCGACTGGCGCGCCAAGGCCGAGCTGCTCGAACTGTTCGAATCGGTGATCCGCGATCTGGGCATTCCGACGCTGCTGATCACCCACGCCCCGCAGGAGGTCGAACGCCTGGCCGACCGGGTGGTGTTCATGAGCAAGGGGCGGGTCGAGCGGGTCGAGACCCTGCGCGAAGCGCTCGGCCGGGCCGACTCGCCGCTGTTCACCGAGGAAGGGCCGGTCGCCTCGCTGGAGGGTCATCTCGAGCCGGTGGCCGACGATCCCCACCGGCTGCACTTCGTCAGTCGCCCCCTCACGGAGGCCGGCAACCCCGTCACGCTGTGGCTCACCCATGACGGGCGGCCGACGAATACCGGGCCACGCCGGCTGCGCGTACGCGGCGACGACGTGGCGCTGGCGCGCGGGCCGGTGGAGGACATTTCGGTGCAGAACCAGGTGGCCTGCCGGATCGAACGCATGGAGGCCAGCGCCCCGGGGCGGGCGGCGGTGTTCCTCGAACTGGCCGACGGACAACGGCTGGTGAGCGAGATCACCGCACACACGGTCGATCGCCTGGGACTCGCGCCCGGTCAGCCGATCACGGCGTTGATCAAGAGTGCGGCGCTGATGGGCTGAACCCCGGCTCCGGCAATGCGACCGGGGCGCAAGGCGACTCAGCAGGCGACGGTCGTCCGGCCAGCCGGGAGAACTGCGCAAGCTGCCGCTCGAACTGCGGCGTCCAGCCGTGAGCATGTACGGCGCACCGCCGCGCAGCGGCACCCAGGTCTCGCCAGTCACGCTCGAACAGTCGCTGGACGGCCAGCGCCAGTTCGGAAGCACGGGCCCGCCCGGCCAGTTCACCGACACTCTCGCCCACCAGTTCCGGAGTGGCACCGGCACGCACTCCGACTACCGGCAGACCACAGGCCATCGCCTCGACGATCACCAGGCCGAAGGTCTCCGCATCGCCGCCGTGCAACAGGGCGTCACTCGATGAGAGATAGGCGGCCAACGCATGCTCGTCGCGTACGTAGTCGACCACCCGCAGACGCGGATGGCCGCTTGAGGGCATGCCGGCGCCGATCAACAGCAGATAGTAGCGCTCATCGAGGCGGTCGAGCGTTTCGATGAGCTGGTCGACATGCTTCTCGCGCGAGTTCCGCCCGGCAAAGACCAGCAGCCGCCCGTCACGCGGCACTCCCAGCGCCTGACGCAACGCCGGGTTGGCCGCCGAGGGCCGGAACACGGTTGTATCCACGCCCAGACGCTGCACGCTGACGTGGTGCACGCCCATGTCGGCGAGTTGCTCGGCCATCACCTCGCTGGGCGCGAACATCCAGTCGAAACGGTCGTACAGCCGCGCGAGGTAGCGCGACGAGAGCGGGCGCACCCAGTCGCCAAGCCGCAGTGCGAGCAACCGCGACAGATCGGAATGGAAGAACCCCGCCACCGGCACGTCCAGCCGGCGCCCGGCGGCCAGCGCCGCCTGCGCGGTGACGTACGGGTCGCCCGCCTCGATCACGTCGGGTGCCAGTTCGATCAGCGCCTCGCGCCAGGGACGCATGCGCAGCGGAAAACGGTAGCCGTCGCCTCCCGGCAGACGACGGGCCGGCAGCTGACGCAGCCACTGGTTGCCGTCGGCGGACCAGGCCGGAAACGGGCCGGGCACCAGCAGGCTGTGTCGGCAGTCGGGTCGGGCAGCCAGATGGGCGCGCTTGGCCTCGAGATAGCGGCGGACGCCGCCGGAGGCCGGCCCCCAGAACATGGTGATGTCGGAAAGATGCAGCGGGTCTGACGATGTATGCGTGTCCATTCCCGTCACGGTAACCGTCGCGGATGACGGTTTCCTGTCAGCCGTTCGCCTGTTCGGGCCATTCGACCGGCAACACGCGCTCCGGATAGCAACCGGCCAGATGGGCGAGGTTGCGGCAGTCGGGACGATGCAGCTTGTAGCCCT